>CAZAVY010000076.1:0-14779 GCA_964488685.1 uncultured Gammaproteobacteria bacterium | reverse complement strand
GTGCCGTTTCGTTCCAGCAATGTCAACGCGGCAAATTCTCCGGACGCACAGGCCGCCTACGAGAGCTGTCTGTCGTTATGGGGCGCAAATACCGGTCAGGCCAACATGATCAAACATGCCGCCGGCTGGCTGCACGGCGTGCAGGCATTTTTCAATGTCCAGGTTCGGTAGTACCCGGAACTCGAAACATCGATCATAACTATTACTACGGCTTACCCCGGCGCCAGCGCAGAACTGATTCAGGGGTTCATCACCACGCCCGTGCAACAGGCGGTATCGAGCACCGTTGGAATCGATTTCGTAGGTTCGAGCAGCAGCAATAGCGTTTCCGTGGTTGAAGTACCTATGAAACTCGGTGTCAAAGCCGATGCAGCGCTGACCGAAGTCAGCACCAAGGTTTCATCGAGCCAGAGTGAATTGCCGCTGGAATCTGAAGATTCGGTGATTGCCAAACAATCGGCGGAAGGGCTTGCGCTCGCGTACCTCGGCTTTTACAGCGAAACCCTGTCGGATGTCGAAGTCACCGATTTTCTGTTGCGCACGATACAACCTGCACTTTCGACCGTCGACGGCGTCGCGCAAGCGCAAATCCTCGGTGGTAAAACCTACTCGATGCGTGTCTGGATGGATCCGATACGCATGGCCTCACTCAGGGTTTCGGCGGCGGATATTGTCACCGCATCAAGCAGTGATTAAGGCCGCCTCGATTCGACTGCGGCCATTCCTGATCTTTGCGTGGTTCGCAGGCTCGATCGAGGGTTAATTCACGGTCGTAAAGCACCGTGCCCGCTTATCACGAATTACTGGCGGACTCCCGGTAGGTATCAATCGCCTGTTTCAGTTTCGAATATTCCTTGCAGTCCGGGACACAGAGGCTGTCGAGAATTTCGAGTTGCTGAACTGCCTTGTCGAGCTGATTGGTTGCCAGGTAAAGTTCACCCAGGTATTCGATCGCGCCGCGGTGCCGGGGTTCGGCTTTCAGGGCCCACTGGTAAAATGTCAGGGCGTCTTCAAAGTTACGGGTTTTGCGATAACTGAACCCCAGCAGCGACATGATGTCGGGGTTATCCGGGTCGATATCGAGTTCATCATGCAGTTGATCGATAGCAGATTCGTATTTGCCGTCATCAATCAACGCCAATATTGGCCGCAGATCGAGATCAGACGAATAATTCCAGCGGTCGGCATAACTGGTACCTGAAATAGCGCCCAACAGCGGAATCAGCGCCGCAACCAGTAATTTTCCTGCTTTCATTAACATATCCTCATGAGTGAAGATTATATTACCGACGATGGGTCAACTCTATGCGAAGAAATTCACAGAGTTTAGAAATGTGAACTTTTTACATCTCAGGAAGGATTTTGTTCGCGGTACTTTGCGATCGCTTGTTCGAGGTCGTCAAATTCATCGCATCCGAAAAAACAGGCCTTATCCAATACCGCTAATCGCTTTTCAGCCTTATCCAGCTGTCCGAGACGAAGGTAAAGTTCACCCAGATATTCGTTGGCGCCCCGATGCTTGGGCTTTATTTTCAGGGCTTTGTGGTAGTAGTTCAAGGCGATATCGAAGTGTTCCAATCGACGGTGACTATAGGCAAGCAGGTTTAAGATATCCGCATCATCCGGCACATCTTTGAGCATCTTATCCAGCCCCGTGATTGCCTTTTGATACTTCTCATCCAGAATCAATTGCTGGAATTTCTTTAGCGGGTGGGAACGACTACCCTCGTCGGCACCATCGGCAAAGGCTGACGATGTAACCTGTATCGCCAGCGCCAGTGCTATCATTAATATTGTTGTCAATTTCATTGGATCACCCAGAAATTTGAACTGAATTCCCGAATTAAGTTCCTCGCGCCTAAACGATTACTGCCGCGGCTTTCAAGTCTGCTAGTTGTTGCTTGGTCAAACCCAGCAACCCCTCGAGTACTTCGCGGTTGTGAGACCCTAAATCCGTACCCGGCCAACGCGTACTGCCGGGGGTACCTGTAAGTTTCGGTAGCAGCGCCGGAATTTTTAACGGCTCTCCATCGATTTCAACGGTTTCAAATAGTCCCCGTTCGTTGAAATGCGCATCATTGAGCATATCCTCCACGTTGTAAATAGGGCCGGCCGGCACACGCGCCGTATCGAGCTTTTGCAGCAGGTAGGTCGAGTCATGCATCGCGCACCATCGGGCCAATACGGCATCGATTTCGGCTTCGTGTTCAACCCGGCCCGGATTCGACTTCAGCCGCGGATCCTCAGCCATTTCCGGGTTTCCTGCTGTTACCATCAGGCGTTGAAAAATCGAATCTCCATTACCTCCTATTACAATGTACTTGTTATCGCGGCAATGGTAGGTATTGGTTGGCACTATACCGGTTACGGTACTGCCGGAAGGTTCACGTATGACACCATTACCGTCGTACTCGGGAATCACCGCTTCCATCAGGTTGAACATCGACTCAACCAACGCCACATCAACCACCTGCCCGTTGCCACTTTTTTGTTTTTCGAGAAGCGCCATGGTGATTCCAAGCGCAGCGTGGATCCCGGAAATAGTGTCGCCGATACTGAGATTGGGCCTTACCGGTGCGGCCCCAGGATAGCCGTTGACATAACGAAAACCGCTCATGCCCTCGCATACCGAGGCAAAACCGGGTTTTCCCGCATAAGGACCGTCCTGTCCGTAACCGGAGATGCGCGCATATACCAGGCCCGGGTTACTGTGCTTGAAATCATCAGGCCCGAGCCCCCATTTCTCAACCACACCGGGTCTGAAATTCTCGATTACGACATCGGCCTTGTCAATCAAGCGGCGTACCAGCCCGGTCCCCCGCCTCGTTTTCAGATCGATCGTCACCGATTTCTTGTTACGCGCCAGTGAACGCCACCACAAAGAAGTGCCCCCGCGCATTTCCCGCCAACGTCGAATCGGGTCACCCCCGTTTGGCGGCTCGATCTTGATAACTTCGGCACCGAAGTAGCCCAGCATACAACCGGCGAACGGGCCGGCCAGCAACTGGCCCAATTCAATGACACGGTAATCCGCAAGCGGTCCTGGGGTAATCATAAAATATCCGGGTAAATAGGGAACCAGGTTTTTGCCCACCAAAAACGTGGCCTATCCCCTATCTATTATTTATTCAGCCAGCGTAATGCCGGTGATGTCCGGCGGTGGCGGATCGGATTTTTTAGTAGTGGTTCCGAGATCACTGCCGACCGGAGCAATTTCTATGCCGGTAATATCGATAGCGGGTTCTTCGGGCTCCTGGTGACCATCCTGTAACTCACTGCCGACCGGTGCAATCGACACCGCCAGATCTTCGATCTGGTCTCCGGTTATTCCGAGCGGATCGGTTTGAGGCGGGGGTTCAACCTCCCCGTCATAGCTGGTTTCTATTTGCATCGAGACGGGGGTAGTGACAAGTTCTTCCGAAGCTACGGCATCTGCTGCGTCGGCTGTCTGAACGGGTGGTTCAGCGTGCTGCGGGTTTATCTCGCATTCGGCGCCGGCTCGATTGAGCGCGGTTTTATACTTTGCCGCGGTCGCCTGATCAACGTTTTTCTTGATCACGACGCGCTTGCCGGAGAACAATTGCGCTACCTTTGAATCATCGGCTTTGAACATTTTAGCCACCCTGCCTTTAACTTCTTCCAGGTTGGTGCCGTCCCTGATCTGACCAGAAAATGCGACTTCGAATAATTGATCACTCATGTCATGATTCCCCTTGCTGCTGAACTATACTATAGATCAAATCCTGACGCTTGGAACAATGACCAAAAATACTGCAATTACGCGCCTTACACCACACGGAAAGATGGACATCCTGTCGCAGCTCGAAGTAAGTCAACTCAAACAGGGCAACCAGGACGACGGCCTCTATGACACCTTTAGGCGTTGTTCGCTTGCAGTACTCAATGTAGACAGCAGCACCGACGATGCCCGCGAGATACTACAGCAATACCGGGACTTCGAAATTCGCGTGGTACAGCAGGAACGCGGGGTCAAGCTCGAAATCGAAAATGCACCACAAAGCGCATTCGTCGACGGGCAGATAATTACCGGCATTCAGGAACAATTATTCGCGGTGCTGCGCGATATCTCCTACGTCAAGAACAAGATCGCCGCAAACCAGATTTTCGATATCAATAGCAGCGAAGGGATTACCAACGTGGTGTTTCACATCTTGCGGAACGCGCGCATATTGATTGCTGAAACCGACCCCGACCTGGTGGTCTGTTGGGGTGGACATTCAATTGGTCGGGGCGAGTATGACTACTGTAAGGAAGTTGGCTACCAACTCGGATTACGCAAGTTAAACATCTGCACAGGTTGCGGTCCTGGCGCCATGAAAGGGCCGATGAAGGGCGCCGCAATCGGGCACAATAAGCAGCGCATCGATCGTGGTCGCTATGTCGGCCTGACCGAGCCCGGCATCATCACAGCCGAATCCCCCAACCCGATCGTCAACGAACTCGTAATCCTGCCCGATATTGAAAAAAGACTCGAAGCCTTTGTACGCGCAGGTCATGGCATCATCGTGTTTCCAGGGGGAGTGGGTACCGCCGAAGAGATCCTGTTTATCCTGGGCATTTTACTCAATCCCGAAAACCGGCATATCCCCTTCCCTCTGATCCTGACAGGCCCTGCCGGTGCGTCCGACTATTTCAGACAGATCGACGAATTCATCGAACTCACGCTTGGTAAAGAGGCGCAACAACTCTACAGCATCATTATCGACGACCCACTCAAGGTCGCGCGTGAAATGGCGACCGGGCTTGAATCGGTGCGCACCTTCCGGCGAGAACATGCCGATGCTTACTACTTCAACTGGATTCTGAGCATCGATCATCAATTCCAGCAACCGTTTGATCCGAGCCATCAAAACGTCGCCGCGCTCAACCTTACCCGGGATCAACCCGTGCATTTGCTGGCCGCCGACCTGCGGCGCGCATTTTCGGCAATCGTCGCGGGCAACGTAAAAACCAGTGGCATTCGCAGAATCGAGGAACAGGGTCCGTTCAGGATAAGTGGAGATCAGCGTTTCATGCAGTCGCTGGATGGATTACTGCATTCGTTTGTCGAGCACCAACGCATGAAGGTGCCGGGTAAAACCTACAAACCCTGTTACAATCTGCATCCCCAATAACACGTCTGAAAACCGAAAGCAGTCAGCGGGAACCAATATGTGCTCTATAAAGGCGATCGCAATAAAAAATCGCCCCCGTGTGGCAATGCAAACAATTGAAAGCGCGCAGATAACCGTGGCGAATGGCATTCTCGGAGATTTTAGAGGCACCCAACGGGGACGGCAGATAACCATTTTGAGCGAGACCGCCTGGCAGAAATCCTGTAGTGATATAGACGCCGACCTGCCATGGACTACCCGTCGAGCCAACCTGCTTGTCGATGGTATCGAATTCGATGCTTCTTTTATCGGCAAACGGGTGCGTATTGGCGAAGTTGAACTGGTGATATCCAAGGAAACCGTCCCCTGTTCACGGATGGATAGTCAACACCAGGGCCTGAAGTCAGCACTGACTCCGAACTGGCGTGGCGGCATATGTTGCAATGTTGTCAAAGCCGGTGAAATCAAAATTGGCGATCAGGTTGAATTCGATTGAACCCGTAACGCTTTTCTTTCGATCTTGATACCGTTAATACAGTAGGCGATCACACTAACCAATACCACGGCGCTACCTAACAGTGTCAGCCAGCTCGGTTTTTCGCCCACTCCAATCCAGACCCAGATCGGACCCAGAATCGATTCGGTGATTGCGAACAAGGCCACTTCCGAAGCTAAAATGTAGCGCGTCGCGACGGTAAAACACCAGAATCCAATTCCAAATTGAAAGCAACCCATCGCAATCGCGATCATCAGATCGTGGTTTGAGATTGCGAGTGATTCAACGAAGAAAACAGAAATACCCGCCATCACGAGGCCACCGAGACAGGTAGCCGGCAGCATATCGACGCCACGTTTGCTGCGAATAATCAACAAGAAAATCACGAAGGATGCAACCACGCCCAGGGCCGCAACATTGCCTGCCCAGCGACCTTCCAACAAACCATCCACAAACATCAAACCAATGCCGAACAGCGAAACCAGCATCGCC
This sequence comes from uncultured Gammaproteobacteria bacterium, assembly GCA_964488685.1. Classification (GTDB taxonomy): domain Bacteria; phylum Pseudomonadota; class Gammaproteobacteria. The sequence continues at coordinate 8,677 of CAZAVY010000076.1, read as the reverse complement.
AGCACACCGAAACGCGAGGTTCGCTCACCCAGAACCAGCCAGGCGCCGAATGCAGTGGCCAGCGGCGCTGCTGCGATAATAAACACCGCGTTGGCGACCGTAGTCAGCAAAATAGCAAAGATATAACAGATCGAACCGAGGCCGAGCACCAGTGCCGCCCAGAGCCCGGGTTTACCGACGGCGCGAAAAGCGCGACCGATGCCACTGCGATACTGAAGCAGCAACAATATAAAAAGGGTTATCGAGAAGGTGATACCGCGGTAAAACAGAATTTGCCAGCCACTCGCTTGCTCGATGTTACGCAACAGGATTCCCGAAGTGCTCAGGAATAAGCCACCGATGACGACCAGCGTTACCGCGTAACCGTATCTACGTTCCAAGGCCGTCGCTGCGCTTGACCGGGATGGTGGTCATGGTAGTTTAACTACCGCCCTGCCCCGAATTTTGCCTTCGAGAATATCTTCGGCTGCCTGTGGCAAATCGGCAAAATCCAGATCAAATGACAGGTTCTCCAGTCGCTTCAAATCAAGACCGGCGGCCAGGCGTTGCCAGGTGAGCTTGCGCTTCGCAATCGGCGCCTTTACCGAGTCGATACCATAAATTGTTATGCCTCGCAGAATGAAAGGCGCAACGCTGGTCGGCAGATTCATCGATTCAGCCAGGCCGCAGATGGCAGCCGCAGCACCGTATTTGAGTTGGCTGAGAATATTTGCCAGCGTGTGGCCGCCGGCAACATCGATCGCGGCAGCCCAGAGTTCCTTGCCTAGAGGGCGTGCTTTTTCGGCGAAATCGGCTCGATCCAGCACATCCGCCGCACCCAGTCCCAACAGGAACGCCTTTTCATGCATGCGTCCCGTAGTTGCGACCACGCGATGCCCCAGTTTACTCAGGATTGCAATCGCGATACTGCCAACCCCGCCCGATGCGCCTGTAACCAGGATATCGCCGTCACCGGGTTTAATGCCATGATCTTCGAGTGCCATAACACTCAGCATCGCGGTGTAGCCCGCGGTACCAATCGCCATGGCATGCCTTGGATTCAAGCCCTCGGGCACAGGCACCAACCAGTCACCGTTAACCCGCGCTTTTTGCGCGAATCCGCCGGAATGTTCCTCACCAACACCGAAACCATTTAGAATTACCGGGTCGCCTTGATTGAAATCTGCGTAACTGGATTCGATCACGTAGCCGCTGAAATCAATCCCGGGAGTCAGCGGAAACCTGCGAACAATCGGCGATCTACCCGTCATCGCCAGGCCGTCCTTATAGTTAAGCGTTGTATACTCGACCCGGACCGTAACATCCCCTTGCATCAAGTCATCATCCTCGAGCAGCGTCAAACCGCATCGCTGGCCGTCCTCGTTTTTTGTAATCTGGTAAGCCTGAAACTGCTCTGGCATCAATTTAATCCATGGAATTGGTTAATTATAATCATTGTTGGCCCACTTAACCCGAACATTTCACAAACCTGCCCGCGCCCTTGCTTAACCTTATATTTCCTCAGTCGGCCGGATCCATTGGTCCGACGCTTCTTCGATAAATCTCCTGAGGAAACAAAGTCCTGCGCAATCATCGCGGCAGTTTATGAAATCTCCGGGTTAAATGAGAATTCTCAGGATGCAACCAGCCTAAAATTGTCGAGCACAGATGGCGATTAAGACAGAACCACACTATCGGTTCCAAGCAAATAATATACTGCGAATCCGACCAGTGCCAAAATAATCGCTATGCCAATTCGCGCCAGGCGAGCATCGAACGCACGATCTTTTTCGAAGCTACGGATTATTTCATGAATACGGCGAATTGCACTCACTGCAAGTTTGTGCTTCTTGAAGTCGTTTACGACTTGTTCCGATCTCGTCGAATCTGATGACATAGCGTCTGTTTTTAACCGCCAGAGCAATTTATAATGGACTCTGACCTGTGCTATTGCAACTGTAACTGTTTCACAGCAAACACCGAGACTATAAATTGATTCCTATTATCCTATCCGGCGGCTCCGGAACCCGACTCTGGCCATTGTCGCGCAAAATGTATCCCAAACAATTTTTGAGCCTGTTGCATGAACAGACCATGCTACAAATGACCCTGGCAAGACTGGATGGTCTCGAACACGACACACCGACAGTGGTGTGTAACAACGATCATCGCTTCGTAGTCGCCGAACAGGCCCGTCAACTTGGGTTCGAGGAATTGTCCATCATTCTCGAGCCTTTCGGCAGGAATACCGCGCCTGCAATCGCGGTCGCGGCAATCCATGCGGTGAAACTGGCGCCTGACCCGTTGTTGCTGGTGTTATCAGCAGATCATGAAATTGCGGATGATAAAATTTTTTGTCAAGCAGTTACGCAGGCTCAGTCCCTTGCCGAAACCGGTAAACTCGTCACTTTCGGAATAGTGCCTGATCACGCAGCCACCGGCTATGGATATATCAAACTTGGAAGAGCTCGTGGACAGGGTTTTGATGTCGAAGAGTTCGTCGAAAAGCCTGATCGCGCAACTGCCGAAGAATACCTGGCTAGCGGCAACTATTTCTGGAATAGCGGTATGTTCATGTTCAAAGCGCAGGCCTATCTCGCCGAACTTGAAAAATTTAACCCAACCATGGTTGCACACTGCCAGCAAGCCGTTGCCGGCATGAAGGATGATATCGGTTTTCTAAGGCTCGATGCCGAGGCATTTGCCGGATGCGAGTCCGATTCGATCGACTATGCGGTAATGGAAAAAACGCAACTTGCCTGTGTAGTGCCGATGGATGCGGGTTGGAGTGATATCGGCAGCTGGTCTTCACTGTGGGACCAGAGGAAGAAAGATGAATCGGGCAATTCCACCCATGGTGATGTGATGACTATCGATACCGGGGGCTCCTTCGTACACGCGGAAAGCCGACTGGTCGCCACAGTCGGAGTTAACGACCTGGTGATCGTCGAAACCCAGGACGCAGTGCTGGTGGCTGCGAAGAACAAGGCGCAGGAAGTGAAACAAATTGTTGCAAGGCTCCAACAGGAACAACGCGAAGAGGAGAATTTTCATCGCATCGTTTATCGCCCCTGGGGCAGCTTCGAATCTGTTGACGAAGGCGAAAGTTACAAAGTGAAACGAATTAGCGTGAAACCTGGAGCCCGGTTATCCAAACAGATGCATCTTCATCGTGCCGAACACTGGGTCGTGGTCAAAGGTACGGCACGGGTTTTTCGAAACGATGAGATTTTCGACCTGCATGAGAATGAATCGGTATTCATTCCCCGGGGCGCCACCCACTATCTCGAAAATCCGAGCGATACGGCGCTCGATATAATCGAGGTGCAAACAGGCGCTTATCTCGGTGAAGACGACATCGTGCGATTTGATGACATTTACGGGCGCAGTGACAATGGTTAAACCACAACTTGACCCCGGCACAGCCCGTGGCGTCACCGAGCCAGGATCTGAGTGCCTAATGTCCGATACCGATGCACAGAAATTTGACGATACCCTGCATAAACGCGACACCACCGGCTAGCCAATGAACCCGGATACTGCAAGCCGTGCATCGCTATCGCATCAAGTCATCGACAGTTGCCTCTCGATGAACACCCAGGGCATCAACCAGGGCACAGCCGGTAATTTCAGCGTTCGCTATGAAGACGGTTTTCTGATCACTCCTTCCGGCATTGCTTATGATCGCCTGCAGCCCGATGACATCGTCTGCGTCGACATGCAGGGAAATACGCAAGATGCGCTTTTACCGTCCAGTGAATGGCGTATGCACCGAGATATTTACCTGCATCGGCCGCAAGCCGGTGCGGTATTACATGCACATTCGACCTTCGCCACCGCACTGTCCTGCCTGCGACTGGAAATCCCGGCATTTCATTACATGATCGCAGTCGCCGGCGGCACCAGTATCCGCTGTGCCGACTATGCGCTATTCGGCACCCAGCAACTCTCGGATAGCATGCTACGGGCGCTTGCCGACCGGCGCGCCTGCCTGCTCGGCACCCATGGCATGATCTGTTTCCACGACAACCCCGACCAGGCGCTTTGGCTGGGGGTCGAAGTGGAAACCCTGGCGAAACAATTCTGGTATGCGCGCCAGGCCGGAGAGCCGGTTATTCTGAGCGATTCCGAAATGGCCGAAGTTCAGGAAAAGTTCAAAAACTACGGCAAGCAACCCGCGCAGGGAGATTGAAACCTTGAACGTCGACGGTATCGCCTATCGCAGCATCTGGGTTAACCCGGATGGCTGGTCGATCGACGTTATCGATCAGACCCGGTTACCCCATGAATTCGAAGTCCTGAATTTGAAAACACTCGAAGACAGCTGCGCCGCGATTCGAGATATGGTGGTGCGGGGTGCGCCGTTGATCGGCGCTACCGCGGCTTACGGCCTGTACCTGGCGTTACGCGAGGATGCGTCTGACCCAGCAATGCAACTGGCTTACGATCAGCTGTTCAAGACCCGTCCGACCGCGGTCAACCTGCGCTGGGCGCTGGACAGGATGCGCCTTGTCGCGCACCACCTGAAACCGGCTGAACGGGCTGATCGTGCCTTTCACGAGGCAAGCCGGATCGCAGAACTCGACGTCGAAACAAACCATGCCATAGGATCGCATGGCCTCGAAATCATCAAAAAAATCGGAGCACAAAAACCGCGCGGAGAAGTGGTCAATATCCTAACCCATTGCAACGCGGGCTGGCTCGCAACCGTCGACTGGGGCACCGCTACAGCACCGATTTACATGGCCCATCAGTCCGGCATCCCCATCCACGTCTGGGTCGATGAAACTCGACCGCGAAATCAGGGGGCGAGCCTGACCGCCTGGGAGTTGGGCCATCATGGCGTGCCGCACAGCCTCATCGTAGACAATGTCGGCGGACATCTGATGCAACAGGGCATGGTGGATCTGTGCCTGACCGGCAGCGATCGCACCACTCGCCGGGGGGATGTATGTAACAAGATCGGAACCTACCTGAAAGCGCTCGCCGCCCGCGACAACGAAGTCCCATTTTACGTTTGCCTGCCGAGCGCAACGATTGACTGGAGCATCAGTGATGGCATCAGTGAAGTGCCCATCGAACAACGCGAAGGCAGCGAAGTATTACGGGTCAGGGGGAAACTGGGTAATGGCGAGATTGGATCGGTCTGCATTGCTCCCGATGGCACCGACGTTGTTAACTATGCATTCGATATAACGCCCGCACGCCTGGTCACCGGATTGATTACTGAGCGCGCAGTCATTGCATGTTCGGAACAATCGCTGGCTGAAGCCTTCCCGATTCCCGAATCAATCGGGTAAAGAGGACAAGCTGCCGACAATTTGCTGGCTACAATTCAAGAATGCTTGCGCATCACGGTCAGACCATCGCCGATTGGAATCAGCGACAGGTCGTAACGGTCCGGAGCCTGTTCATATATCCACCGGTTGAGGTCGCGCAACGCTACCGTATCCTTGCTGTTATCTTTCAGATCGGCCACCGATCCGCTCCAGAGCACGTTGTCCAGGGTAATAAGACCACCGGGGCGTACCAGAGACAGGCAGGCCTCCACGTATCCCCGGTATCCACTTTTATCGGCGTCTATATAGGCAAAATCATATTCAGCCTGGTGACCACCTTCCAACAAGGCAACCAGGGTTTGTTGTGCGGGGCCAATCTGCAATTCAATGCGATTACCAACCGACGCCGCCTGCCAGTGCTCGCGCGCGATATTGGTAAATTCCTCGCTGATATCGCAGCAAGTCATCTTCAGCTCTGGCATGGCCTTAGCCAGCCACAGGCTGGTATATCCGGTAAAGGTACCCACTTCGAGGCCTTTTTTGGCGTCCAGCATCTTGCACAGCATTGCTAACAATTGCACCTGTTCGGGTGAACTGATCATATTGGCATCGGGCAGGCGCAGCGTTTCCTCGCGTAAAAGCCGGCAGGCTTCCGGTTCATGCAACGATACCTCTAACAGGTATAGTTGCAGGGCTCTATCCAGACCCAGTGTCGATTTTGACATGAAGCTTTCTCCTCAGTATTGCTTACATCAACCAAAGACCTTAGTTAATTTGGGGTTGAGTTTGTACCCATCGACCCCTATTTTGAAACTTTAACCGAATTATACTGATTCAACCCCGGGGCAACACCATGTCGCTACATCTGATCAGCTTTAAAACCTGTCCGTTCGTGCAACGCGCAGTCATCACGCTCAAACACAAGAATATCGATTTCGATATCACTTACATCGATCCTGCAACCTTGCCGAAGGTGACAGCCAGGGCGCAGCGTTTGCTGGCACTGCCCGAGGTACGCGACTCGGTAGTCGACGAGTTTGAAGATCTTTATATTGCGGCGTTGCAAAAGAACGCTTCTTACAGCTTGAATCAACTGGCTGCGTAACCAATGAATCCGGTTAATTCGTCCGCGCGCAAGCAGGGATCTCAAAATCACGGCACCATTACAAGATTTCCGCTTTCGCGTCGGTCCGGTGTATCGGAATCAGGCGGTCCGACGTCATACCCCGGAATAAGCAGGAATGACGGGGTAAATCCAGGAATATCGAGGAAATAACATGGCTGGTTGGCTTGATGGCAAGGTGGTCGAAAATCGGCGCCTGAATGAGTACCTGACTTCGCTGATTATCGAGGTCGAGCTCGACGGATACGAGTCCGGGCAGTTTGTGCGCGTCGGCCTGGCGGATGGGGACGAAGTTATTGCCCGCCCATATTCCCTCGTGAATACGTCTGGCGAATCCTACCTCGAGATCTACTTCAATATCGTCGAAGATGGACCTCTATCCCCACGTTTGTTCGACCTTCAAACCGGCGACGACATCCTTGTTGCCGACAATCCTTCCGGATTTTTGGTCGTCAGTGAAATTCCGCAAAGTAAACACCTGTGGATGATTGCAACCGGAACCGGAATTGGACCCTATCTATCGATTCTAAAAAGCGAAGCCGTCTGGGAAAAGTTTGAAAAAGTCATGCTGTGTTACTCCGTCAGCTACGCACAGGAACTGGCCTATCAAGACATGATCGAACAAACCTCCGAGCAACATGAGCAACAATTCCGTTATATTCCCATCGTCACCCGCGAGCAATTTAGCGCTGGCCTTGGGAAACGTATTACCACATTAATACGGGATGGCAGTCTGGAACAAAACGCCGGGATATCGATAAACCCGGAGGATTCACATGTCATGATGTGCGGTAGTTCCAATATGATTACCGATGTCAGCGCCGAACTGGTTTCCCGCCAAATGAAGAGGCATCGCCGGCGTGATCCGGGTCATTTTACGACCGAGAAATATCACTAGAGGCGCAGAATCTGGATCAACGACAGCGTCATACGCGCGGTCGCACCCCACAGCATTTCACCATCGTATAAATCGTAGTAGAGCACCGGCCACGGACGCCTGGAATCCGGGTGCTGACGTTCTTCGATCCGGTAATTCGAGGCATTTGCGAGCCAGATTAAAGGTATCGTAAATGCACGTGCCACTTCTATTTCATCGAGTCTTAATGGATATGGCCAGGGCATTACGCCGACGTAAGGACGAACCTGAAATTCACTGATGGTATGATGATGGTTGATATACCCGAGCACCTCGACATCCCCGGCAGCAATTCCAACCTCTTCCTCGGCCTCCCGCAGGGCTGTAGATAACAAGGTATCATCCCCGGCATCGCGTTTACCTCCGGCGAAAGCCACCTGCCCGCTATGGCGGTCATCCTCATAGTTGGTACGCCTGATATAGAGAATGTGCCAGGCACCTTGATGACGTAGAAAAGGCACCAGCACCGCAGCTTCACAGGCGCCGTCGCTTAACAATTCCGGTGGCAGGTCGTAGGTGGGGTCACCCTGGGCATGCAGGCGCTCGCGAATTTGATCGACGCTGAGATCGTCGAGATCAGGCATGCTTTGGCTTCCTGCTCCTGCGGGTATCTGCCGACCCTAGAATTTCCTGTCGCTGCCGATTGCTGGCGCCACTCCAGGCGCATATTTCATCGATGCTGCGAAAACACCCGACACAAATATCGTCGTCATCGAGCGTACACTTGCGTATACAGGGAGATTCAACTCCCAGTTCCCGCTCGCTAGCCGAAGTTACCATAGTCGATATTGGACGAGTACTTCCGACTCTGCCCCCGGCTGAATTTTCTTCTGCGGATCGGGATACATTTCGCAATAGATACAGCGGCTGCCATCGGTGATCTGGAAAATCAAAAACCGCTCTTCGCTCGGCAGCCGGAACAGCGGTTCGATATACTGCATGGGGGGTTGTCGATACATGATGTTTGAAGACTAGATTAATCCGCCTCCCCGGCACAAGCTTTACCGGTTTGCATTGTCATACAAAATTGATATCTTTATCCGGATGCAAAGCAAAATTGTCAATACTGAGCTTTACCCGATCGATAATTTGTCATCGACAGCGGCCAAATCCCTGATCGGAGAGATACGCACCCGCCTCGAACAAGATGGTTCCTGTACCCTGGCGAACTTCGTGACCCAGCAGGCGCTCACCGAAATGGCGCGACAGGCCTGCGAGCTTACCCACCTGGCCTACCCCGGACCAGTCACTCAAAATCTCGGTGATGAATCAGGGCGGCTGTCAACAATGGCATTTCGATAGCGGAAACATGGTGACCACGTTGTTTTTTTTTTAATGATAAGGAGTAGTTGGAGATCTACAATTATTAGTTTTTTTTGT
>CAZAVY010000075.1:0-14797 GCA_964488685.1 uncultured Gammaproteobacteria bacterium | reverse complement strand
TTGACGTCGAGGGTATACGGAATAACCAGGTGCGATTTTTCTTCACCGTTACTGGTTTCAACCGGTTTCCAAAGTGGCAGATCATCGCCGTAATAATCGGAGTCGTAGACAAGCCCGCCCTGCTCGACCACCAGGCGGCGGGTGTTGGGACTGTCACGCCCGGTATACCAACCCAGCGGTGTGCTTCCGGTCAGCCCCCTAATAATGTCCAGTGCCTGCTGCATATGTTCGCGTTCAATGGATTCATCGACATCCTGGTAATCAATCCAGCGCAAACCATGGCAGGCGATTTCATGTTTCAGCTTGATCAGTTCGGTTGCCAACTGCGGGTGGCGTTGCAGTGCCATCGCCACCGCGAATACGGTTAAGGGTAAACCGCGAGATTCAAATTCACGTAGCAATCGCCAGACCCCGGCGCGCGAACCGAACTCGTATACCGATTCCATGCTCATGTGGCGCGCCTCGTAACTTTGCGCACCGATCATTTCCGACAGGAACTGTTCCGACCCCGGGTCACCGTGTAACACATTGCTTTCGCCGCCTTCTTCGTAATTGAGCACGAATTGTAATGCGATGCGCGCATCGTCGGGCCATTGGGCCAGTGGTGGATTCCCGCCGTAACCGACCATATCGCGCGGATAATTCTTCACCTCGGCACTTCGACCTTCCCGGGACGTAGCAATGTTGCCAGATCGGTTTCATTCGGTTCCGGTTTGTGCCTGATCCTGCCCTCGATGTGCAGCAGATGCTGGTTCATGATCTTGATTGCAGTTTTAACATCGCGTTTGGCAATGGCGTCGACGATGGCCTGATGTTCCTGGTTACAACACCTATTCTGCGCATCGTTCCCGAGGTGTGTCAGGATCACCAACGGGGTGCGCCGCACAATATCGTTGAGATATTCATCGAGCACGCTGTTACCGGCCATGCGCGCCAGCTCGCGGTGAAAATCTACCGACTGGTTAAGCGCGCATTCGGCATCACCCCGCAGATAGGCCTTTTGTTCCTGGTCGAGCAATTTTCCGAGCTGGCGGAGATGTTGCTCATCAAGGCGACCGATCAGGGTTTCCAGAATGGCTGACTCGATGACGCGTCGGGTGGCGAACAGGTCCTGTCCCTCCTCGACCGATGGCCTCGCCACCATCGCACCGCGATTGGGCGTCTGCTCGACCAGCCTGGAATAGGCCAAACGCGCCAGAACCTTACGAATCATGCCTCGTTTGACGCCAAACAGATCGGCCAACTGCATTTCTTTTAACCGGGTCCCCGGCGCCAGGCGATGGTCGAGCACCGCCTGTTCGATCTGGCGTAGCACATCGTCTTCGCTGAATCCGGGTTTGCCGACTTTTTCAATTTGCGCTGACATTCTTATCGCGGTTGCTTTTCTCCTGGTGCTGAAGTTTAGCATGATGACAAGATTGTTAACAAAAAGCTGTCAAAGTGTTGACAATATGAAAGATTAATGCGACTTTTGCGGATTTGCTATGTGTGGAGAGTGGAAATGGGGAGGTTGACAACGCATGTTCTGGATACGGCGCTTGGCCGTCCCGCTGCCGGTGTTGCAGTAGTTCTCAATCGGGTAAATTCCGTACCCGAAGAACTGGGTCGCGATCGCACCAATGCCGATGGCCGGCTGGATCATCCTATCCTCGATGGCGACGCCTTTATTGCGGGTGTCTACGAGCTGGTTTTCCAGGTAGGACCTTACTTTGGTGATCAGAATCTCGATCTCCCCGAGCCCCCGTTTGTCGACCGGGTCGTGCTTCGCTTCGGTATCGCCGATGCCAATTCTCATTACCACGTGCCGCTACTGGTATCTCCCTGGGCTTACTCCACCTATCGGGGATCCTGAAGAATTCTAATTGCTGCCGGACCTGCACAACTTTTCAAACCGCAGGCATCACCGCGGCATGGATCCGTTAAATTTGCAACCAGGGTCTGCCCGATAAAAACGAGCGGAATTCGCAGTAAACAGCCGGTGCCGAATGCGATTTCGGTTGCCGCCGAAATCCTGCAGGTATACGATCTTGTGCGAAATACCGGGCAAGCCAATAATAATGTTGTTCACCGGATGAGAAGGGGACCATGACATCCGAATCGGATGGTAACCAGACGTTGCGACTTGAGTTGCATGGGATTACCAAGATTTACCCCTCGGTAATCGCCAACGAAGACGTTTCGTTGTCAGTAAGTCGAGGAGAAATTCACGCGGTCCTGGGAGAAAACGGCGCCGGCAAATCGACCCTGATGAAAATGATCTACGGCGTCACCAAACCGGATGCCGGGGTGATGAAATGGCAAGGCGAAGTGGTACATGTCGAAAATCCGGCGCACGCCAGGAGTCTCGGTATCGGCATGGTGTTTCAGCATTTCTCGTTGTTCGAAACGCTTAACGTGGTTGAAAACGTGGCCCTGGCGTTACCGGGAAATCCGCAGCTGTCACAACTGGCCGGGCAAATTTCCGAAGTATCAAATCGTTACGGTTTGCCGGTCGACCCTCACCGCCTGGTGCATGCGCTTTCGGTCGGTGAACGCCAACGGGTCGAGATTATCCGTTGCCTGTTACAAAACCCGAAATTACTGATTATGGATGAGCCCACCTCGGTTTTGGCCCCACAGGCGGTGCGCAAGCTGTTTGAAACGCTGCGTCAGCTTGCCGAGGAGGGCCGTAGCATACTCTATATCAGTCACAAGCTGGATGAAATCCAGGAATTGTGCCACCTGGCCACGGTGTTACGTGATGGCAAGGTGACCGGCAATTGCGTTCCTTCCGAGGAAACCCCGAAGTCGATGGCAAGCCTGATGATCGGTAAGGAACTACCGGTGCCCAAACACGGTACGCCTCGCGAACCGGGTGAGGTTCGCCTGCAGTTGAATCGGCTCTCCAGGGTATCGGATGATCCGTTTGGTACCGAATTGCGGGATATTGACCTCGAAGTCCGCTCCGGAGAAATCCTCGGTATCGCGGGAGTATCCGGCAATGGACAGCGGGAATTGTTGTATGCACTATCGGGTGAGGCGCTTCTCGGAGACGCAGATGCAATTGTTATCTGCGGTAAATCTTCGGGCCACGATCATCCGGATCAAAGGCGTGGCAACGGTATGGGCTTCGTCCCGGAAGAACGACTTGGCCGTAGCGCGGTTTCCCCCATGTCGCTTACCGAGAATGCGTTATTGACAGCGCATCAGGCAGGGATGCTCAAACGCGGGATGATACGGTTCGACAAGATTGCTGACTTTGCGCGCCAATGCATCGACAGATTCAATGTCAAATGCGGCGGGGAAACCTACCCCGCAAGCTCGCTATCGGGCGGTAATCTGCAAAAGTTTATCATGGGCCGGGAAATTCTGCAGGTGCCTAAACTACTGGTCGTCGCACAACCGACCTGGGGCGTCGATGTAGGCGCGGCGGCGTTTATTCGCCAGCAATTGATCGATCTACTAAATCAGGGCGCCGCGATCCTGGTGATATCGGAAGAGCTTGAAGAATTGTTTGAAATATCCGACCGTATCGCGGTAATCGCCAATGGCCGGTTGTCGCCGGCAAAGCCGCTTGCCGACACCAGTATCGATGAAATCGGAGTGTGGATGAGCGGTATGTGGGAGCAGACCGCGCCTGCGGAGACAGCCTCCCATGATTAGATTGGAAAGGCGTGCCGAAGTGTCGAAGCTCATGTCTTACGCATCGCCGCTGATCGCGATCGTGCTGATGCTGATCGGCGGCCTGTTGCTGTTTACTTTCCTCGATAAAAATCCTCTCGAGGGATTCATTGTTTTCTTCATCAATCCGATCAGTGATCTGTACGGCATATCGGAGTTGCTGTTGAAGGCGACCCCGTTGATGCTGTGCGCCGTGGGGCTCGCAGTCGGATTTCGCGCCAATATCTGGAATATTGGCGCCGAAGGGCAGTTAATTGCGGGCGCCATAGCCGCCAGTGCCGTAGCACTGTATTTTCATGAAACCGAGGGTGCGCAGGTTCTGGTCCTGATGGTTATAGCCGGGGGTATTGGCGGTATGTTGTGGGCCGCGATACCGGCACTGCTAAAAACTCAGTTCAATACCAATGAAATCCTGGTGTCGTTAATGCTCGTATACGTTGCTCAGCTGCTGGTATCGTGGTTGGTGCACGGACCCATGATGGATCCGGACGGATTCAATTTTCCGCAGTCCCGAATGTTCGAAGATTCAGCCTTGCTGCCATTGTTAATAGAGGGCAATCGACTCAATCTCGCTTTCGTTCTTGCGATGGCCTCTTTGCTGGTGGGCTATGTTTTTATGTATCGCAGTTTTGCCGGATTTCAGATGCAGGTTGCCGGGTTGGCCGGGGATGCGGCGCGCTATGCGGGATTTTCGGCAAAACGCATGATCTGGATCGGGCTGCTTAGCGGGGGAGCGATGGCTGGCCTTGCCGGCATGTCCGAAGTCGCAGGGCCGATGGGGCAGATCACCGTGCATGTTTCCAATAATTACGGATTTGCCGCGATCATCGTCGCTTTTGTTGCGCGTCTGAACCCGGTCGGGATTTTCTTTGCCAGCCTGTTGATGGCGTTGCTTTACCTCGGCGGTGAGCAAGCTCAGCAATACATGAATCTACCGTCATCGATATCCAATGTATTCCAGGGAATGCTGTTGATGTTCCTGCTCGGCTCGGACGTATTTATCAACTATCGCATTCGCTGGAAGGAGGCCATGGCCTGATGGACAGCTCTATTCTGAGTTCGATACTATTTGCTACCATCGTCGCCGGGACGCCCTTGATTATTACCGCCTTCGGTCAGTTAATTGCCGAAAAAGCAGGGGTTTTGAACCTCGGCGCCGAAGGTATGATGTCGATGGGTGCAATCGCCGGATTCGCGATCGCCTTTCATAGCGGTAACCCCTGGCTGGGAGTATTGGCGGGCATGGCGGCGGGTGCGGTGATGTCGCTCCTGTTTGCCATCGTGGTACTGACGCTGATGGGGAACCAGGTTGCGACCGGGCTGGCGCTGTCGATTCTTGGCATCGGGCTGTCGGCATTTATCGGCAAACCCTACGAAACCGAAATTCTGCCCACGGTCGCTGCGCTCCGAATTCCCCTGCTTGCAGACCTGCCGATCATCGGTGAGCCGCTGTTCAATCAACAGGCCCTGGTCTACTTTTCCTGGGCGTTATTTGCCAGCATCGTCTGGTTTCTTTACCACAGCCGTTCCGGATTGATACTGCGCTGCATTGGTGAATCACCCTCATCGGCGCATTCGATTGGCTACCCGGTGATTCGCATTCGCTACATGGCGACTATTTTCGGAGGCGCGATGTCCGGAATCGGCGGCGCTTTCCTGTCGGTATTTTATACACCGTTATGGGTGGAAGGCATGATCTCGGGCAGAGGCTGGATTGCGATTGCACTGGTTGTTTTTGCGACCTGGAGACCGTTACGGGTGATGGTTGGCGCTTATCTGTTTGGCGGCGTTCTGGTGGCGCAATTATTTGTGCAGGGTTCCGGGTTCGAGGTTAATATTCCACCCCAATTTTTATCGACGCTGCCTTATCTTGCGACTATCGTGGTGCTGGTGATTATCTCGCGTGACCAGAACACGGTACGTCTGCATGCACCCCTGTCCTTGGGACAGCCCTATAGGCCGGATGCCTGAGGCCTGTTGACTGGAATGGTAAATCACCAGGCTTTAAGCAGATATTAATAAACTGAAGTGCATACCCATGGATTGCAAATCCTGAAAACGCTAATTTTGAAAAAACCCCGGGAGGTTAGGGAAATGATACAAATTAAGACAATCATTAAAATATTCGTGCTTGCCACGCTAGGCTGGGTGATGATCGGCGCCAGTATCGCCGCCGACAATGTCGGCTTCGTTTATGTGAGTCCGATCGGCGACGCCGGCTGGACATACCAGCATGACCTGGGTCGCCTGCAACTGGAAAAAGAAACCGGTGTAACTACCAGTTACGTGGAAAATGTCACCGAGGGTCCCGATGCGGAACGAGTCATTCGCGAAATGGCCAAGCGTGGCGACAAGGTGATTTTCGCCACCAGTTTCGGTTTCATGAACTATGCACTCAAGGTGTCCAAGAGTTTTCCAGATACTGCGTTCGTACATGCCACCGGTTATAAACTCGGCAAGAATATGGGACTGATTAATGCGCGTTTTTACGAGGGTCGTTACCTGACGGGTGTGATAGCCGGCGAAATGACCCAGTCCAATGTCCTGGGTTATGTTGCAGCATTCCCGATTCCTGAAGTGATGCAGGGTATCAATGCTTTTATCCAGGGTGCACGTAGTGTTAACCCGAAAGCCGAACTACGCGTCATCTGGGTAAACGCGTGGTTTGATCCGGGTAAGGAGCGCCAGGAAGCCTTAACCCTGCTTTCGCAGAACGCTGACGTGATTACCCATCACACCGATTCGACCGCGGTAGTACAGGCGGCTGAGGATAAGGGCAAATATGCTTTCGGTTATCATTCCGATATGAGCAAATATGGTCCCAATGCGCATCTGACTTCAACCACGCACCACTGGGGTGATTATTACGTCAGCACCGTTAAGGCCGCCCAGTCGGGTAACTGGAAACCGGTCAGCGTCTGGGGTGGTTATCAAGAAGGTATGATCAAGTTGGCGCCGTTAAACAAGGCCATTTCTGAAGAATTACGAAATCGTATTCTTGATATGGAAAAGCAAATGGCCAATGGATCGTTACATGCCTTTGCGGGACCCGTGGTAGATCAGAGCGGTAAAACCGTTGTTGCAGCGGGCTCTAATATGACAGACGACCAGCTCAATAGCATGAACTATTACCTGCAGGGAGTGGTCAGCAAGGTTCCAAACTAGAAAAATCAAGGGCGCGGTGGTGATTAGACACCGCATCTTTACCTTGTAGGGAAATACTAGTTATTGAAGCCTACTTTTTCGACTGGGCCAACCTGCTGTTACGTTGGCTGCATTTTATCGCCGGTGTCGCCTGGATCGGCGCGTCGTTTTATTTTGTCATGCTCGATAGTTCGTTGAACAAACCCGCACGCAAGCAGGACCATGAGCGCGGTGTTGCCGGTGAACTCTGGGCGGTTCACGGCGGCGGTGTCTACCAGAGTCAAAAGTTTTTTGTCGGGGCCGGTGGGCGAACCGTTGACGGAAAATCTGCACTGGTCGAAATGGGAGGCATATACCACCTGGCTATCGGGCATGGGTCTGCTCGCAGTAGTTTACTGGTTTGGCGCCAAAACCTACCTTATCGATCAACAGGTCATGACCCTGTCTCCGGCCGTGGCGGTTGCGATCAGTATCGGCTTTATTGTTGGCGGCTGGATAATTTACAACAGCTTATGTGTAGCGCTACGAGGCAGGGATGCGTTGCTGGCGGGGTTAATATTCGTGCTGGTATCGCTGTCTGCCTGGCTGCTGTTTCAATTGTTTAGCGCGCGAGGTGCATTTCTGCATGTCGGCGCCATGATGGGAACCATTATGGCGGCCAATGTTTTCTTCCACATTATTCCGGGACAGAAACGAGTCGTCGCACAAATACGCGCCGGCGAAACCCCGGATGCAGAACCTGGAATTATCGGCAAGCAACGATCGGCGCATAACACCTATTTTACCCTGCCGGTGTTATTCATCATGATCAGCAATCACTACCCAATGACTTACAGTCATGAGCATGGCTGGTTGACATTGATCTTCATAATGCTTGCCGGCGTGCTGATCAGGCAATATTTCGTACTGCGTCATAACCACAGGGCGAGCCTGGTGCTGCCGGCGATCGCCGTTATTCTGTTGTTGGCCGTGATCTGGTATTTAAGCCCTGAACCTTTGCAAAGGGAGTCGGAAAATCAGGTCTAGTGACGCACAATTATTTCAGATCATCGAAAACCGATGTGTCAGCAGTCACGCCAGTCAACCGACCCAGCCCGGCTTCGTGGAAGCGCCGTTGGGCATCTTGCTGGTTACGCCTGAGCTGCTTCAAAACTATGCTGATCAAATTGCAATGACAGTGCAGAACCGGTACATGCCGATTGGAAACCTGGCCGCGATGACTGACCAGGAGCGCAGCAGCGTCGCCCGCTGGCACGCGCAAATTCAGCGACAATGACGCCCAACCCGGGTGCAGCTCAAAGTTTCGGACTCCATTGATGTCTCTAACCTTGATAGATAATTTGTTGGTGCTGGTGACGATGGATGACGAGCGTCGTGAGATAGGAAACGGGGCCATAGTCATTCAGGATAAAGCAGCCGATCTGGTGCTCTATCGGATCGATGGTATCAGACACGCGGGTGCAGCTGGCGATCTGGTGGCCGGCCTGTTAACCTGCGCGCCGGTGAATGCCTGGCTGGTGATGATCGGGGGCCGCACGGTTCTGGAGCGGGGTAACATCTGCGGCCTCGATCTGGAATCCCTGGTAACCCGGCATAACCAACAGGCCCAGCGTTTGTTACAAAAAACTGCTGAGGCAAGGTAAATAGGATGACTGAAAATAAACCTGAATACATCAACCAATGGATCAATCTGGCGCAACCACGTCTGGGTGCGATCGTCGTCTCTTGCAGCGGTGATTTTTTCGCAAAGTGCAATCGGATGTTGTAACCGGAGGCGCCGGTGTTCATCGAGGGCAAGTTCGATGACAACGGTAAGTGGATGGACGGCTGGGAAACGCGCCGCCGCCGCGAACCCGGTAACGACTGGTGTATTATCGAGCTCGGTCATGTCGGCAGCATCGAGGAAGTCATCGTCGATACCGCTTTTTTCAAAGGTAACTACCCCGATCGATGTTCGATCCAGGCTGCCAGGGTAGCTGCCGGAACCGTTGGCTCGATAGTTACGCAAAGCCAGTTCTGGCAGGAGTTACTACCTTCGCAGAAACTCGCAATGGACAAAACCCACCAGTACAGCGGCCTACTTCAAGCACTCGGACCCGTGAGTCATGTCCGCGTCAATATTTTCCCGGATGGCGGTCTAAGTCGGGTCCGGATTCTCGGTAAGATCGATGTCTGACAGCTTGCCGATACAGCCCCTGACCCGTGCTGGATTTGCAGCCTATGGCGATGTTGTTGAATTCGAAGGCAATGAATCCTTTCCGATCAACAATGGCATGGCTGATCGTTATCATGCGCTGGCCGAAGTCGAACTGGGCGGCGAGCAGGCCCGCACTATCATCAGCCTGGTGGATAGCAGGAAATTCGACATGCCGCGCAAGGTCGATCACCTCGAATACCACCCGCTCGGCAGCCAGGCATTTCTGCCGCTCGATGCCAGCCCCTTCATTGTGGTCGTATGTGAGCCGCGCAGCGAACCCGATCTCGATCAATTACAGGCCTTTGTGACCAACGGTCGTCAGGGGATCAATTACCACCTCGGCACCAGGCACCACGTACTGCCGACTCACTACGCGGCGATGCGCTTCATCTGCGTCGACCGCAGCGGCCCCGGCGACAACTGCATCGACTTCTTCATCCCCGAATCACAACAACTCCGTCTCGACTTACCTGATCCGCGCTCAATTTAAATCGACGCAATCGCTGCTTATGGGTAGTTCCATTCAACCCATCTACCGGCGAGTTGGGTTAACAATCGGGTGTTTACAACTGGTTCAGACTTTTACCTTGTGACAGAATTGCGCCTTGTCTTTTTGGGGATGGGATATCGTGGACAAGATATATATTTCTGCGCAGCAGTTGCTCGAAGATTCGTTTAGGCTCGCGCATCGGATTTACCAGGATGGATTCTATCCACAGTTTATTATCGGTATCTGGCGTGGAGGCACCCCGGTCGGCATCGCGGTGCAGGAGTTTTTCGAATTCAAGAATATCAAGACCGATCATATTGCGGTGCGCACCTCTTCTTACTACGGCATCAACAAGCAAGCCAAGAAAATCCGGGTGCACGGGCTGCACTACCTGATCGAGAATGCAAATTCCGAGGATCGCCTGTTGATCGTCGACGACGTATTTGACTCCGGGCGCAGTGTCGATGCCCTGATCAAGGCCATTAAAAAGCAGTCGCGGCTGAACACACCCGCCGAAATTCGGGTTGCCTGCCCCTGGTACAAATCCTCGAAAAATTCTGTCAATTTCGAACCAGACTACTTTCTACACGAAAGCGCCGAGTGGCTGGTGTTCCCACATGAGCTGGCGGGCCTCGATATCAGCGAAATTCGCGAGAGCAAGAAAGATCTTGGCGGTATTCTAGACCTGTTGGAATAGACACCTGCCTTAATGCTGTAGTAACGCCTGCATTCACCCGTTTCCCGTCGATTATCAATGCGGTCGACGCGCCCCGGATCAGCCTGGTAATGATGGACCCGTTCGCCAATATGGAGTGGCCCGTTACAGGTGCACCCTGGGAACTCATGGCTTCAACAAGCCTAGGGTCAGCAAGCCTTTCGGGAAAGCACAGGCATGCTGTTTGCAGATGCAAAGCACAGTGTGGAAGGAACTCTCAAACATCCGGCGTAGATATTCTACCCTGCATTTGTCACTATCCGGGGAGCGAATTAAATTGGCGATGCCGGCAACTTAATATATCCAGGGGGAACCTATGGAAACCAAAGATCTATATGATAATTATTTAATCACCAGCATGGTGGCTGGATTTGACCCGGTCGAAATAGACAGGGCCGAAGGTACCCGGGTTTATGCGAAAGACGGTACCGAGTATCTGGATTGTTTTTCAGGGATATCCGTTGTAAATGCCGGCCATAGTCACCCCAAAATTATAAATGCCGCCAGGCAGCAGATGGAGAAATTCATCCATTGTTGTACCTATGTTTACTACAATCCAGCCGCCGGAAAATTCGCAAAGCAATTGGCGGAGGTGACACCGGGGTCATTGCAAAAAACTTTTTTCGGAAGTAGCGGGGCCGAGGCGATTGAAGGTGCGATGAGGTTGGCGAAACACTATACCGGCAACAATGAATTTATCGCACTTACCCACAGTTTTCACGGCAGAACATATGCAACATTGTCCATCACCGGTAATAGTGTCAGAAAGCTGGATAGTGGCCCCTATATGCCAGGCGTGGCCTTTGCGCCCGCCCCCAATTTCTACCGATGCCCCTATGGCTCCAGGACAGAAGAAGAGTGTGGCGAAAGGACTGCAATGGCGCTAAGAGATGTCATCAGGTATCAAACATCGAACAAGGTAGCAGCTTACATTGCCGAACCCGTGTTGGGTGAGGGCGGTATTATTGTGCCGCCCGCAAACTATTTTACCCTGGTTAAGGAGATACTGGATGATCACGGTATCTTGTTAATCGTCGATGAGGTACAAACTGGATTTGGGCGCACCGGTAAACTCTTCGCGATTGAGCACTATAATGTCGAGCCAGACATCATGACGATGGCCAAAGGCATTGCCGACGGTTTCCCGTTAAGTGCCTTTACCGCCAAACCGGATATTGCAGACGCATTCACTCCGGGGTCGCACTTGTCGACTTTTGGCGGTAATCCTGTGAGTTGCGCCGCAGCTTCTGCCAACCTTGCGGTCTTCGAAGAGGAAAACCTGGTCGCAAACGCTGAAAAACAAGGCGCTGCATTGATCGATAACTTAAAGCAGCTCGAAGATGAATTGACCCTGGTGGGGGATGTGCGCGGTAAAGGACTAATGATAGGCATCGAAGTTGTCACTGACAGCGAAAAGACAGCAGCGTCGGAGCATGCAAAATTGATCAAAACAAAATGTCGCGAGAAAGGTATTTTGATTGGTGTCGGGGGCTCTCTGGCAAATGTCCTGAGACTGCAACCGCCTTTGGTAATATCAGATGGAGAGGTGGCTGAAATTATCACGGTATTATCAGGTATATTGAGAGAGGTCGACAAATCACTTTGACCTGGGCGATTTTTGATTGAGACCCTCCGAATTTTGTTGCAAGCGCCCGATAATTGTATAATTCTAAATATGTAACTTAGCCCGAACATTTCATAAACCTGCTCGCGCCCTTGCTTGACCTTTGTTTCCTCAGGAACCTTCCTCAGTCGGCCGGATCCATTGGTCCGACACTTCTTCGGAAAATCTCCCCGACCCGAGATCCCGGCCTGGTGGATGGCGATAAACCGGATTGTATTGACGTTCCCCTTTTCTGGCATTCCGATAAGGGAGGTCTGTCATAGTGAGGTTTAATCTCAAGCGTGGGGCAAGTTTAAGACGGGTGCTGCAATAAGCCCATCATTTGGTTAACCGGGGTATTTTCGAAGCTCTGCTGGTCGGCGCAGATCGCCAAAATCCGGTCCGTGTTGCGGGCCTTGATGTGACCGCGCAGGTAGCGTTCGAACTTCGCTTTTAATAGTGGTATGCCTTCATCACGGCGGCGGCGATGCCCCACCGGGTAATCGATTACGATTTCATCGCTGGAACTACCATCCCGGTAAATAACCTGTAACGAGTTTCCGATGGCGCGTTTGTCCGGTTCCAGATATTCGCGCGAAAAACGTTGTTCTTCGCTGACTTCCATCTTTGTACGCAGGGCGTCGACCCGTGGATCGGAGGCCACGTCGTCTTCGTAGTGCTCAGCCTGTAAATCACCGTTTAGCAGGCCGATCGCAACCATGTACTGGATACAGTGGTCGCGGTCCGCGGGATTGTCCAGAGGGCCGGTTTTATTGATGATGCGATCGCCGGACTCCTGTGTTTTGATGATGATGCGATCGATATCATCGAGGCGAGAGCTAACCTCGGGGTGCAGAACGACTGCGGCTTCAACCGCGGTCTGGGCATGGAACTCCGCAGGGAAGGAAATCTTGAACAGGATATTTTCCATGGTGTAGGTGCCGTAACCCTGGTTGATCTGGAGCTCTTTCCCACCAAAAGCGACATCCTGAAACCCCCAGCCTGGCGCGGTGATTGCGGACGGGTAACCCATTTCACCACGTCCTGCCGTAAAGGCGAGAAACAAGCCGCGCGATGAGGCATCACCGGCCGCCCAGGACTTGCGGGAACCGGTATTGGGCGCGTGTCGATAGGTACGCAGTGAAGATCCGTCGAGCCAGGCATGCGATACCGCGTTAAGGCACTCCTCGCGCTTGCAGCCGAGCATTTGCGCGGCGACCGCGGTGGAGGCGATTCGCACCAGCATGACATGGCACAGGCCGACGCGATTGAAGGAGTTTTCGAGCGCCAGCACACCCTGGATTTCATGCGCCTTGATCATCGCGATTATGACATCGCGCATCGACAGCGAGGCATCACCCTGACTGACCCGAATTCGAGACAGGTAGTCGGCGAGCGCCAGAATTGCACCCAGGTTATCCGACGGATGACCCCACTCGGCCGCAAGCCAGGTATCGTTGTAATCCAGCCAGCGCACCATTGCGCCGATATTCCAGGCAGCACGCACCGGATCGAGTTCGTAGGCGGTACCCGGCACGCGGGCGCCTTGGCCGGGCATATCGGCACCGGCAACAATCGGGCCCAGCAGCTTGGTGCAGGCCGGGTATTTCAATGCCAGCAGGGCACAACCGATACTGTCCATCCAGTCATAACGTGCTGTTTGCATGGCCTCGGCGGACTGTGTGACGTCATAGGTAAAAACATAATCGACGATGTCCTGAATGACCGGGTCAAATTCGGGTCGGCTTGCGTCCAGTACGGCAGCTTTGCTCATTGCTCAGTTCCTTTCTTCGATTGAGACAAATTCAAGGTCTTCCGGGCCGATGTAGTTCGCCGACGGCCGGATGATTTTGCCATCCTGGCGTTGCTCGACCACATGGGCGCCCCAGCCCGAAGTACGCGAGATTACGAATAGCGGGGTGAACATTTCGGTCGGAATCCCCATTTGGTTGTAGGAGACCGCGGAGAACCAGTCCAGGTTTGGAAACATGTTCTTCAGCTCCCACATAACCGATTCGAGGCGCTCGGCGACGTCGTACCTCAGGCAGTCGTCATTTTCCTGCGACAGGCTTTTGGCGATACGCTTGATAACCTCGTTTCGCGGGTCGCTGACGGTGTAGACCGGATGCCCGAAACCGATCACGATTTCCTTGTTGCCGACCCGTTCACGGATATCGGCCTCGGCTTCATCGGTGGAGCTGTAGCGTGACTGGATTTCAAACGCGGCTTCGTTGGCGCCTCCGTGTTTGGGTCCGCGCAGCGCGCCGATGGCAGCGGTCAGGCAGGAGTACATGTCGGAGTCGGTACCAGCGACAACTCGACCGGTAAAAGTCGAGGCGTTAAATTCGTGCTCGGCATAGAGAATGAGCGATACATGCATAGCTTTCACCCAGGACTCGGGTGCCGGCTTGGCGTGCAACAGATGCAGGAAATGACCACCGATCGAATCGTCGTCGGTGACCAGTTCGATACGTTTGCCGTTGCGGCTGAAGTGATACCAGTAAACCAGAATCGAACCGAAACAGGCCATCAGGCGATCGATGATGTCGCGTGCGCCGCTAAGGTTGTGATCGTCGGCTTCCGGCGTCTGGCAACCCAGCGCCGAACAGCCGGTGCGCATGACATCCATCGGATGGGAGCTCGCCGGCAATTGTTCGAGCACGGTTTTCACCGCCTGCGGGATGTCGCGCATGGTTTTCAAGCGTGCCTTGTAAGCGTCAAGTTCCGTTTGCGTGGGTAACTGTTGGTGCACGATCAGGTAGGCGATTTCTTCGAACTCACATTGCTCGGCAATGTCGAGAATGTCGTAACCGCGATAGTGCAAATCATTACCGGTTTTACCCACCGTGCATATCGCGGTGTTGCCGGCCGTTGTTCCGGACAGCGCGACCGATTTTTTGGGTTTAAACCCGGGTGCCTGGCTCATTTTGATTCCTCACTGAATAGTTTATCCAAGGTCTGTTCGTAATCGTGGTAATCGAGAAAGTC
>CAZAVY010000074.1:0-15471 GCA_964488685.1 uncultured Gammaproteobacteria bacterium | reverse complement strand
CCCGCAAACACCTCGGCCGCGTCGGGCCCCCTGGCACTCGCTGTTGCGGGGCGCGCCGGACGTAACAACAAAAATGAACCGTTGCTGCTGGAAGCATTCGGCGGGGGGTTTACCTGGGGGTCGGTTTTACTGCGTTACTAGCGCTTTTATCAGGCAAGGCTGATGGATTACACGTGGTAGGATTGCTGTGTTATGATGCCAGCTGATTTCCCGGGCATTATTGATGATAAGCGTACTATTAACCGACGACCATGCACTGGTCCGTACTGGAATCCGCCGTCTGCTTGAAGATAGCAAGCAGATCGAGATAGTCGGCGAGGCCAGTTGTGGTGAAGACGGGCTCAAGCTTGCCCGGCAACTCAAGCCCGATGTCATCCTGATGGACGTTAATATGCCGGGAATCGGCGGGGTTGAAGCATGTCGTCGTATTCTACAACGCGACCCTAGTCAAAAAATTATTGTGCTGACCATACACAACGAGCAGACCTTCCCCAAACGTATGCTGGAAATTGGCGCAAGGGGTTATCTCACCAAGGAATGTGGCGTCGATGAAATTCTGATGGCTATCAAACTGGTAAACAGCGGTGGTGCTTACATCGCACCCAGCATCGCACAACAACTGGCTTTATCCCTGTTGCCCGGAAACGAACATAATCCTATCGATCGCCTGTCACGCCGTGAGTTTCAGGTGATGCTGATGATTTCACACGGGTTAACCAATGCTGAAATATCCGACAAACTCTGCCTCAG
Source organism: uncultured Gammaproteobacteria bacterium (assembly GCA_964488685.1). GTDB lineage: Bacteria > Pseudomonadota > Gammaproteobacteria. Next base: position 14,721 of record CAZAVY010000074.1, on the reverse strand, counting down.
CCCCAAGACCATCAGTACTTATCGTTTACGCCTGTTGGAAAAACTGGGTGCTCAAAGCGAAGTCGATCTGATCAGAATCGCAGTCGAACAGGGGATGGTAGAGTTCGACAATTCGGTTTGAGATACCGTGAGCGATTTGCAAGACTGCCGATTGTGCCCGCGACTTACTGCCTATCGAAAGCAGCTGAAAGCAATTTATCCCGACTATCATTGTTTACCGGTGGCTGGGTTCGGTGACGCCACCGCCCGATTGTTGATCGTCGGGTTAGCACCGGGACTACATGGTGCCAATGCCACCGGCAGACCGTTTACCGGTGATGCCTCGGGGACTATGCTGTTTCAAACCTTGCACCGGCATGGATTCTCGAATCAGGCTACATCCCGTGCTAGTAACGATAATTTACGTCTTCTCGAATGCCGGGTTACCAATGTAGTAAAATGCGTACCACCGCAGAATCGACCCAACGCCGAGGAAATCACGCGCTGCAATTACTACCTGCAAACTGAAATTACCAGGCTATATCCCGGCTCCCTGATACTGGCTCTGGGTAGCATCGCCCATCGTGGCGTATTGAAAGCATTGCAATTACCAATGTCTAGATTCAAGTTTTCTCACCTTGCTGAACATCGCCTAAGCAGTCAGCTGCATATGATTGACTCCTATCACTGCAGCCGCTACAACATCAATACCGGGCGTTTGAATCAGACCATGTTTGATAAAGTGTTCCGGCGGGCAAAGCAGATATTGCAATGAGCCAGCCAAAATCCTTCGATCACAAGAGTTTTCTGAACACGGTCAATAGCAACCCGGGTGTATACCGCATGATTGATCGCAATGATAAGGTCATCTATGTCGGAAAAGCCAAGAGTCTGAAAAAACGCCTGGCGAGTTACTTCCGCAACACCGGCATGTCAACCCGAATTATTTCGCTGGTTAACAACATTAGTAGAATCGAAGTCATCAACACGCGTACCGAAAGTGAAGCCCTGTTGCTTGAAAACGATTTGATTAAAAATCTTAATCCACGCTACAACATATTATTTCGTGACGACAAAAGCTATCCCTACGTCTGTCTGAGTAAACACGATTTCCCGCGTTTAAAAGTTTTCAGGGGAAAACCGGACAAGCGCAAAGGTACCTTCTATGGCCCATTTCCGAGTGCCGGTTCGATCCGATATACGATCAATCATGTACAGCGTATTTTCCAACTACGGAACTGTGAAGACTCAGCGATGGCTAACCGTAGCCGTGCCTGTTTGCAGTATCAAATCAAGCGTTGCACCGGTCCTTGCGTCGGACACACCGATAAGCAAAACTACCAGCTTCAGGTCGAGCAGGCACAAATGTTCCTGGAAGGTAAGAGTAGCGAATTGATTGATCAACAAATAAAAATTATGGAACAGCATGCATCCGTACTCGAGTTCGAACAGGCCGCAGAGATACGTAATCGGATAGACACCTTACGCAGAGTTACCGAAAAACAGTTTGTCACCAATTTCGATGGTGATATCGATATCATTGCCTGCGAACTGCGCCAGGACTTCAGCTGCATTCAGTTATTTATGATACGCAACGGCAGTTCGCTCGGAAACAAGCCTTTTTTTAATCGCGTCAGGCTCGATACCGATCCGGCCAGTTTGATCGCAACTTTTATCATGCAGCATTATTCTAATCATCCCGCACCCGCTGAAATTATCATCAGCCATGATTTTGAAGATACCGAGCTGCTGGCCGATTCCCTGCATTTACTCAGCAACACGCGAATCAGAATCACGAGTCGGGTACGTGGCAAACGCCGGCGCGCTCTGGAAAGTGCTACCAACAATGCAAAACAGGCGTTGGACAGTTACCTGCTGTCCGCAAGCCTGCTGAGCAAGCGCCGCAAAAACCTGGTCGAAATCCTGCATCTTGCCGGCCCTCCCGAGCGCATAGAATGTTTCGATATCAGTCACACCATGGGTGAAGCGACCAGGGCTTCCTGCATCGTGTTTGGACAGGAGGGTGCTATCAAAAACGAGTACCGCTGCTACAACATCAACGACATCCGGGCGGGAGATGACTACGCGGCGATGCGCCAGGTGCTGGAGCGGCGTTACCGCAAACGTCAGAGCTTACCGCAACAACTCCCGGACCTGATACTGATCGATGGCGGGAAAGGACAGATTGGAGTCGCAATGGAGGTGTTAGAATCACTCAATATTCTAACAGTGAAGGAAAACCTACGCGTGTTTGCTGTTGCCAAGGGAGTCGAACGGCGTGCCGGTTATGAGGCAATAATCGATGAAGAAATGACGGCGTTAAATTTACCGATGGACTCGCCCGGGCTACTTTTGATTCAGCAGATTCGCGACGAAGCGCATCGATTTGCGATAACCGGTCATCGAAAAGCACGGGCCAAAACCCGGCGCAAATCTCGCCTTGAAGAAATTCCGGGCGTTGGCGTAAAGAAACGGCAACTATTGTTAAATACCTTCGGGGGCTTGCAAGGTGTCCAGGCGGCAGGAGTTGAAGAATTGATGCAAATTAAAGGCATCAACCGTGAAACCGCACAGGTGATCTATAATAGCTTTCACGCATGAATTACTCTACGAATCTGCAATGAAAGTAACTCTGCCAACCGCTATAACGCTATTTAGAATCGGCTTAATCCCCCTGCTCGTGGTGGTATTTTATTTGCCTTACGAATGGGCAAACCTGGCGGCAACTTCAATATTCGCGTTTGCCAGTGTGAGCGATTGGGTAGACGGACACCTGGCTCGGTCGATGAAGCAAGAGTCTTCTTTCGGTGCCTTTCTCGACCCGGTTGCAGATAAATTGATGGTAGTGGTCATTATCGTTTTACTGGTCGAAGCCAATCCAAGCATTTATCTGACAGTGCCGTCTGTGGTCATAATCGCCAGAGAAATATCGATTTCAGCTTTGCGCGAATGGATGGCACAACTCGGCAGTAGTACCATCGTCAAGGTATCTTTTATTGGCAAGGCAAAGACGGTTTCCCAAATGTTCGCCCTCGGTTTCATGATATTTGCCGAACCTTTCATGGGGTTACCGATTTTTCAAATTGGGCTTTCGATTTACTATATCGCGGCAATTCTGACTATTGTGTCAATGGTGATTTACCTGCGGGCGGCATGGCCGATTATTACCCGCCACAGTTAAAACCATCGACTCCGACCTGGCTTGACAGGTCAGGGCGAATCTATAAAATAGCGGCTCTTTTGCGGGAATAGCTCAGCTGGTAGAGCACAACCTTGCCAAGGTTGGGGTCGCGAGTTCGAATCTCGTTTCCCGCTCCAGTTTCCATGCCTCGATTCGATCGGGGCTTTTTTTGGCCATCACGATCAAATAAAGTAAGATGTCCGGGTTCTTCGATTGGCAGAAATCTACCCATGGCTGGGTGGCAGAGTGGTCATGCAGCGGCCTGCAAAGCCGTGTACGGCGGTTCGATTCCGCCCTCAGCCTCCATATTCCTGGGTCGCGATTCTCGCGATGATTAATATTAACGGATTGCGGCGCGTAAATAATGCGCGAAAGCGAGCCTGTAGAGGCTGCCTTTCGGTATTGTTTTTAATCGGGATTTAATCACCAGCATGGTGGTTGGATGATCACGGCATCTTGTTAGTCGTCGATGAGGTGCAAAAATGCAACCTTGCCTACGATCCGGTGTAATAACTCCCCTGCGATTAATCTGAGTCAAAAGCCTCTCAATTCAATGCAATTACTGGTTGGGCTTGGAGCCGCGAAATGGTTTTGCTCCGGCTTGTCAACTGCCTTATTTTAATAGTGTCTTCATCGCATGAGGCTTTGAAGTTCGTCACAATGTGAGCCGCCATGATTGCATTATAATCAGCTTCGAAATGAAAACGGTCGAAGAATTGGCCGGGCATTAACAATCCCAATAATGCTGTCGGCATGGCAATTCTCCCCTGTTTTGCGGCCATGCGCATGAAATTTGGTGTTTGCAGCAAGGACTAGGGATTAATTTCCAATCTCGAACCCCTGGAGTAAGACTTATATGATTGAACAATTTGCAAATCAGGCCAACGAGCCACTTTCACTACTGGTTTTGATCATGAATTTGATTGTTGGCGTCGCATTGGCGATATTGCTTCGGTGGCATTTTCGGGTCTATGGGTCGACCCTCTCGAATCGTGAGGAATTTGCGCAGGTATTTCCATTTATACTACTTACAACCACTCTCATTATAACGGTTGTAAAGTCATCACTAGCATTGTCCCTTGGCCTTGTTGGAGCACTTTCAATCGTCAGATTTCGTACTCCAATAAAAGAACCGGAAGAGCTGGCCTACCTGTTTATAGCAATTGCCATGGGTTTGGGACTAGGCGCAAATCAAACCCTCGTTACCGTTATAGCTGGGCCATTTATTCTTGGGGCCATGGTCGTATTTAGCCGAAATAAAACTGATAGAGCAAGTCGTAACTTGTATCTATCACTGGACTGGCGGGGCGAAACCGAGGGCGATGAATCGAATTACCTGGCGCGATTGGAATCGATTATTGCCAAGCATACCCAGGCCAGTGATCTACGACGATTTGATCTTCGCGACGGTTCCCTGGATGCGACTTATTTTCTCGACGTGCCGAATACGAAGATGTTATCCGAACTGACCGATGAGCTCAGGGCAACCTTCCCGGACCTCGGAGTTACCTTTCTTGATCAAAACCAGTTACCAAGTATCTAAATTTGTTGGAATGTAAAGATTCCCTTTGAATCCTGTTCGAAATGTATCAGTGATCAATCATGAAGAGTTATCGAATTAATCCCTCGTTGCCGGGAGTCTCTCGGACAAGAGCGCGCAGAAAACGAATCACTATTCTTGCCGTATCGATCTTGGCGTTGACCGGAATCGTGACTGTCAGTTTTCTGGTTGGTACCGCTATGTTGCCTAAAATTAACGAAGCGGCTAAAAATCTCGGCATGCCTGACGAAGGTCGGCGCAAAGCCATACTGGCGGGTCCCGGGAACTATATGAGTTCCTTGTTCAGTGCAGAGCAACCAGAGAAGCTTTTAATCGATATCAAATTCAATCACATGAAGAAACTACGGGCTACCCGTGACGAGGCACTTGAGCTCGATGTTTTGAATTCCACAGGTCAGGATTTCGTTCCGGCTACCATTCGTTACCTGGATCGAAGTATCCGTGTCGCCCTTCGCTTGAAAGGGGACAATACCGATCATCTGCAAGGAGACAAATGGTCGTTTCTGGTCAAGGTCAAGGGTGGGGATCAATTGTTCGGCATGCGACGATTTTCACTGATGAATCCCCGGGTGCGCGAAGATCAATACGAGCCTTTGGCATTCGTTTATATGCGCGATTTAGGCCTCCTCGCACCAAAATATATGTTCGTCGATCTGACCATCAATGGAAAACGTATCGGCATCATGGCCCTGGAGGAGTATCCGGCCAAGGAGCTTTTGGAATCACAGGGTCGTCGAGAAAGTGTCATAGTCAGGTTCGATGAATCGCAAGTCTGGGATGACTATGCGTACAAAGGCTATTTTGACGACGACTTCAACAATTATATGACGGTGCCAATCAGGGTAGCGCAGGAAGGAAAAGTTCGTAAATCGGAAAGTTTGTCCAGGGATATGGAAATTGCGACGGGTCTGCTCAAAAGTTACATTCGCGGGGTACTTCCTGCATCCCAGGTATTTGACGTCGAGGAATATGGTCGTTTTCTGGCTGCATTGGAAGTGCTGGGAGTGCGTAATGGAATATGGTGGGGTAATTGGCGCTTTTATTACAACCCTATATCCGCAAGACTCGAACCGGTTAGTTCAGATTTGATGTCGGAATACAGGATGACTAGCGCTGGTGAATTATACAATTTACATTCAATGGATCTGCGGGAAACTCGTGAGATTCTTGCCGATCCGGATATTCGGAGAGTATTCGTCCGGGAGTTAAGACGCCTAACCAGCGATGTGGAAGACGGATCGACTGAAGCCTTTCTGAAACCGTTTGAACAGAAGTTTCGAACGATGCTACATCGTGATCTCCCGTTACTGACGATATTTGATTTCGATCGATTGAGGAGTCGCGCGGCGCACTTGTCAAAAGTCACGCTTGAGAACCTCGATTACTTCAACCATTTGAGCGCCGATGGACACGCATTTTTACTAAACGCAGAAGTGATGAAAGACGGGCAAAAAGGAAAACTCGAGCTTACCAATATCGTCGGCGCACCGGTGGAAGTGATCAGCATTGGCTGGCGAGGAGAATCGGGAGATGCACTGGTTCCGATTAGTACTTACTCGCCGTTCCAATTTCCAATCGAGCTAATTGCTACCGGAAGTGATGTCATACCTGAAGTTACCCAACTACTGTTTTCCTACCCTCCCGATCTTGTTGAAGGATCACGTATCGAGATTGTTGCGCGGATCAAGGGAACCGATAGGACTTACCACATAGAAGCAGTAAGAAGTTTCGATACCGTGAAGACCAGGCCCATTCCCACTGAAACACTGTCTGAATTGCTAGATCATCACCATTTTCTTCGCCTTAGTAGTGAATCCGTGCTAAGCGTAGTCCCCGGTTATCATCTTGTTTCCGATACAATCAGCATACCACCGGGTTACGAATTACGAATTCCTGCCGGCACAACCCTGTCATTCAAACCCGATGCGAGCCTGGTGGTTTGGGGCCCATTGAATATAAATGGAACACCCGAGCAGCCTGTTATCCTGGATGAACAAGTAAGTTCGGACGGTCATATGGGGTGGCAGGGAATAGTAGTGATGAATGCCGATAAACAGTCATTGTGGAAATATGCTCAAATTCGCAATACCACCGGCGTTCGATATGGCGCCTGGCAACTAACCGGCGGTGTCACATTTTATCAAAGCAATGTGCGATTCGAACAGGTATCACTGGTATCGAGCCGGGCCGAGGATGCGCTTAATATTATCCGTTCCGATTTCGTATTAAAGGACCTGCTAATCATGGACACTGTTTCAGATGGGTTTGATTCCGATTATTCCCGGGGTATAGTCGAAGGTGGATTGTTTGAAAATATTGGTACTGCAGGCGGGGGCGATGCTATTGATATCAGTGGAAGTACGGTGTCCGTTAGCGATACAGAATTTCACAAAATTAACGATAAAGCCCTTTCGGTAGGGGAGGGTAGTCAGATGAACGCAAACGGAGTTCATATAGACGGTGCCCTGACGGGTGCGGCGAGCAAAGATGCATCCCGGCTGAACATAACTTCGTCGACAATCTCCAATGCCCGGATTGCGGGTTTGATGGCCTATGTGAAGAAGCCCGAATACGGGTCGGCGACGATAAATGCAGTAGACATTCAATTTGAAGGAACTTCGGCAAATGCCCTGGTTCAAACTGGAAGTAAAATTCAAATTGATGGGGAATCAATTTCACCGACTGAACTGGATGTCGATGCGCTTTATGATTCATTTATGAAAAAGGCGCAGCGCTGATGAAAGCTCTGATCCCGGACGATGCCCGCCTGGAAATCAAATTTGCTTCTTACGAAGTTCACCAGCAGGACCTGTTGCACTGGTTGAATTTTCATTCGGCGGGATTCAAACGCCCTTATCCCGATCGGGACGTTAATAATGTGTATTTTGATACCTATGGGACCGATGGATATGTGCAAAATCTGTCGGGAGCAAGTTCACGTATAAAGCTCCGGTACCGCTGGTACGGGCAATCAATCGAACCATCGGCTGGAACACTTGAAGTCAAATGCAAGCGTAATTATTTCGGCTGGAAGCTGCGGTTTGCATGCCCGCAATTCGAAGCCGGGCCAAACGATGACTGGCTTGATATCCGAAGATCCCTGAAACAACAGGTTCCATTGGCCGGAAGAATTTGGCTGGATTACCATCCGGTTCCAGTATTGATCAACCGTTATCATCGAAAATATTTTGTTTCCGCCGATGAAAAGGTGAGGATCACCGTGGACACGAGACAGTCGGTGTGGGATCAACGGATGAAATCCGTACCCAACTACAATCGGGCGGCAAATTTGCCGCGCTCTTTGGTTGTTGAAATAAAATTTGGTCGACCTGATCGTGATTTGGCAGTAGACATTATTCAAGGCATTCCGCTTCGCGTAAGCAGGCATTCGAAGTATATAAATGGCATGCGTGCTATTAGCGGAAACTGACAACAGAATAAAGGTGCCGGGTTGAAAACAATTATTGTTACAGGTGGAGCAGGCTTTATTGGTTCAGCCGTAGTCCGCCACCTCATTAACAATAGCGACTATCGCGTCGTGAATTATGACAAGCTTACTTATGCGGGCAATCTCGAATCACTTAAGTCAGTATCAGATAATCCTCGGTATCGGTTTGTAAATGGCGATATTTGCGATCCTGCGGCTGTCGGGGCTCTATTTGATCAATACAAACCCAATGCGATTATGCATTTGGCAGCCGAATCACATGTTGATCGATCAATTACCGGGCCGTCCGATTTTATCAACACCAATATTGTCGGTACCAGCATACTACTGGAAGCCGGGCGCAACTATTGGGAGCAGCTGAAAGATAATTTTGGGTTTCGCTTCCACCACGTTTCGACTGACGAAGTATTCGGTTCGCTAGGGTCGACGGATCTGTTTCACGAGCAAAGCGCATATAAACCAAGCTCTCCCTACTCGGCGAGCAAGGCTGCTTCCGATCATCTGGTGCGCGCCTGGCACGAAACTTATGGCATGCCGATAATCGTCACAAATTGTTCGAATAATTACGGTCCATATCAATTCCCGGAGAAACTCATTCCCCTGGTAATTCTAAATGCGCTTGAAGGTAAATCGTTACCGATTTATGGAAAAGGGGAGCAAGTTCGCGATTGGCTTTATGTTGACGATCATGCGCGAGCGCTTTGCCTGGTGATGGAGCAGGGTAAGTTAGGTGATACCTACAACATCGGTGGACACAACGAAAAGAGAAACATTGATGTGGTAGTAACAATTTGTCAGCTGCTCGATGAAATTGTAGACAGGTATCCGAAAGGCGTATCAAAGTTTGAAGACCTGATTAGTTTTGTCACCGATCGACCCGGTCACGATCAACGCTATGCTATTGATGCCAGTAAAATTCAAAACACCCTGGGATGGATTCCGCAAGAATCTTTTGAAACCGGTCTTGCGAAAACGATAGAGTGGTATTTGAATAACAAGAACTGGTGTTACCAGCTGGCAGAAGGTAGCTACCTGGGCCAGCGCTTAGGGTTGGTGTCAGGAGAATGAAGTGAAAGGAATTATCCTGGCTGGAGGGTCTGGTACGCGATTGCATCCGATTACTCTTTGCATCTCGAAACAGTTGATTCCAATATATGACAAACCGATGGTGTATTACCCGTTGAGCACTTTAATGCTTGCGGAAATTACTGAGTTCCTTTTGATATCGACACCACAAGATACTCCCCGTTTCGAACAGCTACTTGGAAATGGCAGTCAATGGGGGATTAAGATTTGCTACGAGGTGCAACAGAGTCCTGATGGGCTGGCACAGGCTTTTTTGATCGGTGAGAAATTTATCAATGGCGACGCTTGTGCGTTGGTATTGGGGGATAATATATTCTTCGGTCATGATCTTGCAAAATTATTGCAACAAGGTTCCAGAAATGCTGAAGGCGCGACAATATTTGCCTATCCGGTGACTGATCCTGAACGCTATGGCGTAATCGAATTTGACAATGACGGGAATGCGATCAGCCTCGAAGAAAAGCCTGAAAACCCCAAGTCGCGTTACGCGGTGACCGGGCTTTATTTCTATGACAAGAACATTGTCGATATAGCCAGGTCGATCGAGCCCTCGGCTCGAGGGGAGTTGGAGATAACCGATATTAATAAACATTACCTGGAGCAAGGCGTACTCAACGTCATCAACATGGGTAGGGGCACTGCCTGGCTTGATACCGGAACTCACGAATCCCTGCTTGATGCGTCTAGCTTTATCCAAACCCTTGAAAAGAGGCAGGGGCTGAAGATTGCTTGCCCCGAAGAAATTGCCTGGCGGCGTGGGTTGATCAGTACCGATCAATTAAAAGATCTGGCTGGGCCGCTCCAAAAAAGCGGTTACGGAGAGTATCTATTACAAATAGCGCATGAGAAAATTTTTTAGTGAACGCTATCGATACTTCAATCCCGGATGTAAAAATTCTTGAACCAAAATTGTATCACGATGATCGGGGTTTCTTTCTGGAAAGTTACAATCAGATGCGGCTAAACCAGGCGCTGGAGCAGAAGATTGAATTTGTCCAGGACAATCATTCGAAATCTCGGCGTGGCGTTTTACGCGGGCTGCATTATCAAATACAGCATACCCAGGGAAAGTTGCTTCGTGTTATTCAGGGTCAAATTTTTGATGTCGCAGTAGATGTACGTAAGTCTTCGTCTCATTTCGGGCAATGGGTTGGTGTCGTGCTTTCGTCCGATAACTTTAGGCAACTGTGGGTCCCCGAGGGTTTTGCACATGGTTTCTTGGTGCTCTCGGATGAAGCTGAAATTCTATACAAGGCAACCGATTTTTATTCGCCTGAAAATGAAAGAACCATACTTTGGGACGATTCGCACCTCGCAATTAACTGGCCGCTCGATGGGATGGAGGTAAGCCTCTCGGAGAAAGACAGTAGTGGTTCAAGTTTTGTACTGGCTGAGCATTTTTCGTAAATGCTGGAAAAGATACTGGTAACCGGGGCGGATGGTCAGGTAGGCAGGGAACTTTGCCAGCTATCCAGCCCCTATGAAGTTATCGGATTCAATCGACAAGCGCTGGATATAACCAATCGGGATCAGGTGCAGAATGCGATGCGGGAGTTTCAGCCGGATATCGTTATCAATGCCGCCGCCTATACTAATGTGGACAAAGCAGAGGAGGAAACCGAGCGAGCCTATGCAATTAATTGCGATGGCGTCCGAAATCTTGCGCAATCATGTAAATCTTTCGCAATACCACTGATGCATATATCTACAGATTACGTATTCGATGGCACCAAGAATGGTGCCTATGTGGAGGACGATCCGATTGCTCCACTTGGAATCTATGGAAAAAGCAAAGAAGCCGGGGAAACCGCTCTTCGAGAGGTATTGGACGAACATATCATATTACGCACTAGCTGGGTATTCTCGGCGACAGGCAATAATTTTGTGAAAACCATGCTACGCCTGGGCGGTGAGCGATCTGAAATCGCTGTCGTGGACGATCAGTATGGCTGTCCAACCTCTGCCCGTAGTATCGCCAATGTGCTATATCGGTTTGCAGAAAGGTACATCAGGGATGAGGCTGTAAAATGGGATACCTATCACTTCTGCAACCAGCCAGGTACGACCTGGTATGGATTTGCCAAAAAAATATTTAGTATGGTTTCTTTGCTGGGAGAACAATCGCCGACTAGTTTAAATTCGATAACATCGGTCGAATTCCCGACAACCGCGCAACGCCCTGCCAATTCCGAGCTGGATTGTGCAAAATTGCTGGAAATTCTGCAAATGCAAATCCCGCTTTGGGAGCAGGAATTGAAGTTTGTAATTGACGAAATAGGGTTTGACCAGTAGTCGCTAATATTGGCGATCCATCTAATCCGGTTTAATAAAACACGGTAAAAAAAACATGATAATTATTTTTCTATAGCAAGCTTGCCGAACCCGAGTGCTAGAAATTTCTTCCCCGGGCCGTACCTACATATACGACCAAAGCTGCCACTAAAAACCAGACAATTGAAGAAACCGGGGAATTGCTCAGATCGGGAGACTCTAACGGATCGTTTACCAGTTCAGTAGATTGATCTATTTGTGGCGAAACCGCGATAACAAGAGCTACCTCTGTCTGACAGTTGACCGTTTCCAATTGGCTAAGTTCTGTATCTACACAGTAGTTTACTGACAGCAGTACCTGGTCAGAGGCGATTGCCATCGATGTGAACAGTAAATATATCAGCAGGGTTACTACGCTTTTGTAGCAATACATTAGAAAATCCCTTTAATTGCCTGATTTCAAGGGAGAATACGCTACTACAAGTGATGGTAAATTTCATCACCCAAATGGGTGAAATTAGATGATCCCATTTAATTTCTAACAATACTGTTTTTTCCGGGAAGCCCATATTCGGGAAAATCCGATTCAATGTATTTCCAAAGGGGCAAAAGTTACCCGAACTTCATGAAAACCGCTTCCATGCGCGATATCTTCTGAGTAGTTTTGAAGGAATTCGGGCAGGAACCACCAATGGGGTCCTTCGTATGAAATTGGCAATGTTATTCCCAAATTGAGCTAGTCGTTTGCTGCGCGTGAAAAGGGTAACACTACCTTCAGCAAGTTTTACCGAGGTATTACTAAACTGCTCCTTGTATCGGTCCCAATCCTTGCCCAGGTCTATTGATTTCATGGTCCCGTTCCGGGTGTTTTGAATCATCTCGAACAAAAGAATTGAACCGGGTGAATATTTAGAAAAACCACGACTATACGATGGAAACCACCAGTGCCAGACCTGGTGAGATCGCATCCCGATATGGCCCGCTATCAACTCGTTGCCGGCATAAAGCGCTGACAGAACTCCGGCGAAATTTTGAGACTGGGTTTTATGAATACTGGTAACGAGCTCACGGGTCCATGGGTAACTAAAAATATCGGTTATGTCTGCGCCAAGATACTGCTGGGATTTCCACTCCAGCACCTTTTGCAGCACCACAGCACTGGTCACCTCTGACTCAAACCTTATCGGTCCTATTTCGCGCTCCAGCTTTCGGCGCTTGCGCGCAATCGTACTAAAAAGATTCGAACCGGAACTGGATTGGATTTGCATATACTGATCAACACCTTCGGATAGATCGATCACATAAGATATATCCAGGTTCTCATGGAAATCTGCAAATTCCGATTGTGAGGCGAGAAGATGATTAAATGCCCATTCTACTAGACCGCACTGTTTCATCAAGTCCTTGATTTCGATGCGTCGATCCGATTCTATGATGAGTCCATGATAATCTGAAAGTGGACCGCTGACAGGTCCGGCCCGTTTGTTTGAATGTTTCTGGTGTGGGAAAAACCCAATAATTTTCTCGTTTTCCTCAATTATTCCGACGTATACGTCATTGCGCGCGGAAGCAGTGAGCTGGGTGAACTCTGGACAAAAATAGGGGCTTGACAATGTTGAATTACCAAGCTGGATACTACGCCATTGTTTAATGTGATCAAGGTCCAGTTCGGATGCAGGGACAACGGTAGTACGCATTTAGTTTTTTACCGTGGGTGTGGATTTCAGAAAGGGTCCGCGTATCCGCTCTTTAAATAATTCTGACCCCCCCCTGAGTAAAGCCAGCGAGATGACATTTGTAATCCCCAGTAAAAATATTTCTACAATTTCAGTAAGGGCCGCGAGTAAATACCCATGGTGTTTTTGCAGGTAATAGTAACGACTCTGAAAAAAGTGTTCTGCAATACAATCTTTAAATTTTTGATTGTTCTGCGTATCCGTGCTGACCGCACCGGTGTGATGTGCGACCGCCGTACCAACAGACCATATTTCCGCCCCCGTATCCAATACTCGGCGACAAAGGTCGGTTTCTTCGTAATACAGGAAAAACCTTGGATCGAATCCGTTTAGCTTCTTTAGTAGCTTTGTGCGACCCATCAAAACAGCGCCGCAAAGCCAGTCAGTTCTAAATGGATCATCTCCCGGATACACCGGTTGGTGTTGTGGTGCGTTTATCAGGGGAGCTGCGTTGAGCAAGATTACCCGGGGTGATGACAAATTTCCCACGCCTTGTACCAGGCCGTCCGGTTCGGTGATGGCAGGCGCGATCAGACCGGCGTTTGGATTTTCATGCATGAAGTCAACGAGTTGTGTGATTGCACCAGGATCTATCGCTGCGTCGGGGTTTAAAAAAAGCACGTACTCTGTTGTTACTTTTTCAAGTCCGATATTGCACCCACGCCCGAAACCGACATTATCTGAATGGGCAATCACCTTTGCCCAGGAGGCATAGATGTCTAATATCTTTAACGTGTTGTCGTTGCTATTATTGTCTACCACGATGCACTCTACCAGCCCTGCCATATTTGCCCGCTGCAGGGTGTCCATGGTACCGGCAATCGTGCCTTCTGACTGATAGCTGACAATTACCGCGGTTACTCTAGGTGAAATTGCTGTGGAATTATTTTCCATTGTATTCTTTACTGAGTGGATTGGATGGGTCATGTTTACCCTGCAAAAGCCCCTGGTCGCTGATTTTGATTTCAAATATAGCGGTATAAAGAGTTTTTGCTTTTGTGTCGACTATAAATTCATGGCCCGGTATAGAAATGTGCCACAGTTCAAATAACTGAAATAATTACCAGGATTCCGCTTTAAATCCGGCTTTGCAATTAGTTTTATACGAAAGTTTCGCTTACCATCGGGTTGTTGAAATTTTTTCTATCCGTATGTTCAGAATTAGACTCAAAACATGGCTATGACGAATCCACTTCGAGCATTCCTGATCGCCATTACTTTATATGCATCAAGCAGCTTTGCACAAGGTAAAGATTGCGTGCCTGCCATCGGCATTAACCTGGAAGGTATTAACTACTATTTAACCGGAATGCCGTTTAACGATCTTGCAAAAATATCTTCAGGCTGGTTCAGACCCTGGGGATCCTCCTACGAGGACGCCACGCTAGACCTGGATGAGAACGGGTATCTAAAAACGGTTGATGATGGGTTTGCACAAGCCATTTTACATGACGACGAC
>CAZAVY010000073.1:0-15488 GCA_964488685.1 uncultured Gammaproteobacteria bacterium | reverse complement strand
CCGTGAAGGCGGTCGTACCGTGGGTGCCGGCGTCGTATCCAGGATTATCGAGTAAGCTTTACATTTACATTGCATCGGGGCGGGAGATGGGCTACCATCCCCGCCCTTTGCTTGATGGCGGGGGCGTTGTCCTGTCAACAGATTAGGACAGTAGCTCAATTGGCAGAGCAGCGGTCTCCAAAACCGCAGGTTGGGGGTTCGATTCCCTCCTGTCCTGCCATTATTGTGGAAATTCGAGGTAAATAGTGGTCACCAAGACCGAACAATCAACATCGGCGATCGATACGTTTAAGTTAACGGCTGCGGTACTGATCCTTATTGGCGGTGTGGTCGGATTCTATTACTTTGAAGAAGAGTCGCAACTGCTCCGCGTGCTGGGCATGCTGGTGGTTGCGGTATTCGCTTTCTTCATCGCGTCGATGAGTGAGCCGGGGCGGCGCAGCCTGGGATTCGTCAAGGATGCTCGCGTCGAAGTACGCAAGGTCGTTTGGCCGACACGCCAGGAAACGCTGCAAACCACGATAGCGGTGATGTTCATGGTTATTCTGGTTGCGATCATGCTATGGCTGTTTGACATGCTCCTGGGATGGGGCGTGAGCAAGCTGTTTGGCTAGTGCTGAGTGAAGTAATGTCGGAACAAGATAAAGTTGAAGCTCCCGTAACGGACGAATCGATCGAGGGTTCCGCCGCCGACGACCTGGTCGAGTCGTCGGATGACAGTCGGAACCCGAAGTGGCGCTGGTATGTAATACATGCTTATTCGGGATTCGAGTCCTATGTAAAAAAGGTGCTGCAAAGTCGCATCGATATGTCCGAACATTCGGATAATTTCGGTGAAATAATGGTGCCGACTGAAGAAGTTGTCGAAATGCGCGATGGTAACCGTCGCAAAAGCGAACGCAAATTTTTCCCCGGCTACGTGCTGGTGCAAATGGAAATGAATAACGATACCTGGCACCTGGTCAAGCAGGTGCCGAAGGTTCTCGGATTTATTGGCGGTACCAGCGACAAGCCCGCCCCGATTACCGAGGCGGAAGCGGTTGCGATCCTGAGTCGAGTTGAAGAAGGAGTCGATCGTCCGCGTCCCAAGGTGTTGTTCGAAGTGGGTGAAGTGGTACGGGTCAATGATGGCCCCTTTAATGACTTCAACGGTGTGGTTGAAGAGGTCAATTACGAAAAGAGCAAAATGCTGGTTTCGGTACAGATTTTTGGTCGTTCTACCCCGGTCGAATTGACATTCGGTCAGGTGGAGAAAGGCTAGTAGATTTCCGGGTAATCGGATTATTTTTGAATGTGGGACTTTGACCCGATAGTAATATTGATCGTCATACCAACGCATTGGCATGGCGACAACCTGCTATCGGCTACGGGTCTCGCGATGGGGAGGGTTAGCTCGACTAATCCGCTGGCACCCGGGAGATAGCGATATGGCTAAAACGATAGAGAACTATATAAAGTTGCAGGTGCCCGCGGGCGCCGCAAACCCGAGCCCACCGGTTGGACCCGCGCTCGGTCAGCACGGCCTCAACATCATGGAATTCTGCAAGACGTTCAACGCCCAGACCCAGGATGTCGAAAATGGCATGCCGTTGCCGGTGGTCATCACGGTGTATTCCGACAAGAGTTTTACCTTTGAAATCAAAACACCTCCGGCGGCAGTATTGCTGAGAAAAGCGGCCGGCGTAGCCAGGGGCAGCGGAACTCCAAACACCGAAAAAGTCGGCAAGGTTACGCGGGCGCAACTCGAGGAAATAGCGACCACCAAGATGAAAGATTTGAACGCCAATGATATGGATGCGGCGGTTCGCATCATCGCTGGTAGCGCCCGTAGCATGGGTCTCGATGTGGAAGGTGTGTAGCATGGCCAAAATGTCAAAACGCATGAAGGAAATTCGGACCAGAATCGACAGCAGCCGGCAGTACGCGATCGACGAGGGTTTAACTCTCCTGAAAGAATGCAGCACGGTTAAATTCGATGAGTCCGTCGATGCATCGATAAACCTCGGTGTTGACCCGCGTAAATCGGATCAAAACGTACGTGGCTCCAGCGTGTTACCCAATGGTACCGGCAAGCAGGTTCGGGTTGCGGTCTTTACCCAGGGTGAAAATGTCGGCAAAGCCAATGATGCGGGTGCTGATACCGTGGGTATGCAGGAACTGGCAGATACCATGAAAGCGGGCGACCTGAATTACGATGTCGTGATTGCGAGCCCGGATGCGATGGGTATAGTCGGTCAGTTGGGCCAAAATCTTGGGCCGCGTGGTTTGATGCCAAACCCGAAGGTCGGCACGGTTTCGGCCGATGTTGCCACTGCAGTCAGGAATGCCAAGGCCGGTCAGGTACGTTACCGCACTGACAAGGGCGGCATCATTCACTGCACGATTGGCAAGGCGAGCTTCGAAGTCGCGCAATTGCGCGAGAATCTCGAGTTTTTACTGACTGACCTGACAAAGGCCAAGCCGAACTCGTCAAAAGGCATCTACCTTCAGAAAATTTCGATTTCGACCACGATGGGAACGGGTTTCTCGGTCGATCAGGCGTCGTTAACACTTTAAGTGACATCGGCCTGAGCCGATGTCATCTCGACGCGTTGGGATGACGGTTTGAAGAGTCACCCCTGCAGTGCAGGAGTGACGGATAGTAGGAATCTTTGAGGCAATCCGCAGGCTTGCGGGTTACTCGTCAAAGACCGTGGGTGGCTTGCTTTGGCTGGTCTTAATTTCCTGCGTAGACGACCTTCTGAGACAGGAGTTACCTGGTTAAGAAGTCGTGACGGAATCGGCGGCAATGCCGGACAGGGACAGAGGTCCGGGTGAAAGCCCGGTTATTTAACTTAATCAGGAGAAGTCATAATGCCTTTAACTCTCCAGCAAAAGCAGAGCGTTGTCAGTGAAGTAGCCGAGGTTGCGGCACAGGCCCATTCTGTCATTGCGGCCGAGTACCAGGGCTTGACTGTCGGCGAGATGACCGAGTTACGCGTCAAGGCTCGTGAGTCGAATGTTCAAATGCGAGTGGTGAAGAATAGCCTTGCCAAACGTGCCTTTGAAGGTACCGACTACGGTTGTATGAGCGAAGTGTTACAAGGCCAGATGATTTACGCGTTTTCGATGGAAGAACCGGGCGGTGCCGCCAGGGTTCTGAAAGACTATTCGAAAGACAACGCGAAACTGGTCGTGAAACTGATCGCCCTGGGCGGTGAGCTACTCGATCCTTCGGAGCTCAAGCGACTGGCCGCGTTGCCAACCTACGATCAAGCTATCAGCATATTGATATCAGTGATGAAAGCGCCGCTAGAGAAACTGGCCCGCACCATGAACGAGGTGCCAGGCAAGTTGACTCGAACCGTTGCTGCTATTCGCGATCAAAAGTAATTACATTTAATTTCTGTATCAGGAGAAAACCTAATGGCAGTTTCAAAAGAAAATATTCTGGAAACTTTATCTAACATGTCAGTCATGGAAGTCGTCGATTTAATCGCCGCCATGGAAGAGAAATTCGGCGTATCTGCCGCGGCTGCTGTTGCGGCTGCACCGGTAGCCGCCACCGGTGGTGATGCCGGTGGTGATGCCGCTGTTGAAAAGGACGAGTTCGACCTCGTTCTGACCAGTTTTGGCGACAAGAAAGTTGGCGTTATCAAGGCAGTTCGCACCATAACCGGTCTGGGATTGAAAGAAGCCAAGGACATGGTGGAAAGTGCACCGACCACGGTTAAAGAAGGGGTTTCCAAAGACGAGTCCGAGGAATTGAAAAAACAGCTTGAAGAAGCTGGTGCAACTGTAGAGCTGAAGTAGCTAGCGGTTGTTGGGTCTTTGTACCTGTATTTGATGTGAGGGCTGATGACTGAAAGGTCATCGGCCCGCGCGCGTTTCCTGTGCCTGGTGCAACGAGGAGGCGAGATGAAAACGTTATTAGTGGTGACTATAAATGGCATACTCTTTTACTGAGAAAAAACGTATTCGCAGGGATTTCGGCAAGCGGCCAGCGGTGATCGATGAACCGTACCTGCTCGCAATTCAAACCGATTCATACAAGCGTTTTCTAAACCCGGCCGGGGATCAGAAAGGAACCGGTTTACAGCGTGCATTCGAATCTATTTTTCCGATTGTGAGTTTCAGTGGTAATGTTGAACTAGAGTACGTCAGTTACCGTATCAGCGATCCTGTATTCGATGTCAAGGAATGTCAGATCCGTGGTTTGACTTATGCCGCGCCATTGCGCGTACTGGTGCGCCTGGTGATTTACGACAAGGAAGCTTCGGCCAAAAATCGCTCGGTCAAGGATATCAAGGAACAGGAAGTTTACATGGGCGAAATGCCCCTGATGACTGAAAACGGCACCTTTGTAATCAACGGCACCGAGCGCGTCATCGTTTCCCAGTTGCACCGCTCACCGGGTGTCTTCTTCGATCACGATCGTGGCAAGTCTCATTCCTCCGGTAAATTATTGTTTTCAGCGCGCGTTATTCCTTACCGTGGCTCCTGGCTCGACTTTGAGTTCGACCCCAAGGATTCGCTGTTTGTGCGTATCGATCGCCGGCGCAAGCTCCCCGCCAGCATCCTGCTGCGTGCACTCGGTTTCGATAACGTGAAGATGCTTGAAACTTTTTTCGACCACAACCTGTTCAAGATCAAGAAAACCGGGATCGACATGGTGCTTCATGCCGACTGGTTCAAGGGTGACACCGCTACTTTTGATATCAAGGTCAAGAATAAGGTGCTGATACAGCAGGGGCGCCGTATTACCGCGCTGCATATCAAGCAACTCAAAGCATCCAAGATCAAGCAACTTGCCGTACCCGACGATTACCTGATCGGGAAGATTCTGTCTGTAAATCTGGTCGACACCGAAACGGGTGAGATATTTGCCAATGCTAACGACGAAATTACGGAAGAGTTGTTGGCCGTAGTCCGTGATAAGGGCCTCAAGCAAATCCGCACGATCTTTACCAATGAAATTGATCGCGGTCCTTACATTTCAAATTCGCTGGCCCTCGATCCAACCACCAACGATCTGGAAGCCAAGGTGGAAATTTATCGTATGATGCGACCGGGTGAGCCGCCGACTCGTGAATCGGCGGAGAACCTGTTTCAGAATCTGTTCTTCAACGACGAGCGCTACGACCTGTCTGAAGTCGGCCGCATGAAGTTCAATCGTCGCCTGGGTCGCGAAAGCATCGAAGGCGAAGGTATATTGTCGACCGAAGATATCGTCGAGGTGATGAAGGTTCTGATCGACATTCGTAATGGTAACGGTAACGTTGACGATATCGACCATCTCGGCAATCGCCGTATTCGAAGTGTCGGTGAAATGGCTGAAAACGCTTTTCGCACCGGCATCGTGCGCGTCGAGCGGGCGGTGCGTGACCGTCTTGGATTGGTAGAATCCGAAGGTTTGATGCCACAGGACATCATCAACGCGAAACCGGTTGCCGCGGCGGTCAAGGAATTCTTTGGCTCGAGCCAGTTGTCACAGTTCATGGATCAGAACAACCCGTTGTCCGAGGTTACCCACAAGCGTCGTGTTTCGGCGTTGGGGCCAGGTGGTTTGACACGCGAGCGTGCCGGTTTTGAAGTACGTGACGTGCACCCGACGCACTATGGTCGTGTATGCCCGATCGAAACCCCTGAAGGGCCGAACATCGGCCTGATCAATTCACTCTCGGTTTATGCCCGCACCAACCACTACGGTTTTCTGGAAACCCCGTATCGTAAAGTCGTTAACGGCAAGGTGACCAATGTCGTCGAATACCTGTCGGCGATCGAAGAAAGCCAGTATCAAATCGCGCAGGCGAATGTCACGCTCGATAAAAAGGGCGTTATGAAGGATGAATTGATTCCGTGTCGGCATCAGAATGAATCGACACTGTCGACTGCCGACAAGATCGACTACATGGATGTGTCGCCGAAGCAGATCGTATCAGTGGCCGCTTCCTTGATCCCTTTTCTCGAGCACGATGACGCCAACCGCGCTCTGATGGGTTCAAACATGCAACGTCAGGCGGTTCCATGCCTGCGCGCGGAAAAACCCCTGGTTGGTACCGGTATGGAGCGTGCCGTTGCGGTTGATTCCGGAACAACGGTCAAGGCGCTGCGCGGTGGTGTGGTCGATTCGGTCGATGCCAGTCGTGTCGTGGTAAGGGTTAATGACTCTGAAACCGACGAAGGTGAGCCGGGCGTCGATATTTATAATTTCACCAAGTACACGCGTTCCAACCAGAACACCTGTATCAATCAGAAGCCGCTGGTCAAGCCGGGTGATAAAATCGAGAGCGGCGATATACTCGCCGACGGCGCTTCGACTGATCTCGGTGAACTGGCGCTGGGGCAGAATATGCAGGTCGCGTTTATGCCCTGGAATGGTTACAACTTTGAAGACTCGATCCTGTTGTCCGAACGCGTGGTTAAGGAAGATCGTTTCACCACTATCCATATCGAAGAATTGAGCTGTCTGGCGCGCGATACCAAGCTTGGCGTCGAAGAAGTAACCGCGGATATTCCGAATGTCAGTGAAGGTCTGCTTTCCAAGCTGGACGAATCCGGTGTGGTGTACGTCGGTGCCGAGGTCAAACCCGGTGATATTCTGGTGGGTAAGGTCACGCCGAAGGGCGAAACCCAGTTAACCCCTGAGGAAAAACTGCTGCGTGCCATCTTCGGCGAAAAAGCGTCGGATGTGAAGGACACCTCGCTGCGGATGAAATCGGGTGTGACCGGTACGGTCGTGGATGTGCGTGTATTCACCCGTGATGGTGTCGAAAAGGACGCTCGTGCACTCGACAATGAACGTATCGAAATTGATGCGCTGAAGAAAGATCTCGACGATCAGTTTCGTATCATCGAAGAGAATATCTACCATCGCGTCGGTCGCCTGATTACCGGCAAGAAAGCCAGTGGCGGCCCGGGCGAGATGAAGAAAAACGGCCTGATTACCGCCGAATACCTCGAAATTATCGGCCGCGATCAGTGGGCCAAGATACGGCTTGTAGACGACAAGCTCGCCAAAAAACTGGAATCGTTGAACCAGCAGCTTGACGCTCAACGCGCTGAATTCGACAACTTGTTTGTGGAAAAGAAACGCAAGGTAACCGCGGGAGATGATCTGAAACCAGGCGTGTTGAAAATGGTCAAGGTCTATGTTGCGGTCAAGCGTCGCATGCAACCGGGCGATAAAATGGCCGGTCGCCATGGCAACAAGGGCGTGGTTTCGATGATCGTACCCGAAGAAGACATGCCTTATCGAGAGGACGGTACCCCGGTGGACGTGGTTTTGAACCCGTTGGGTGTGCCTTCACGCATGAACGTAGGGCAGATTCTCGAAGCGCATCTCGGTTGGGCAGCAGCGGGTCTCGGACTGAAGATCGGTGAAATGATCGACGCACAGCGAAAGGTAGAGGAGTTAAGAACCTTCCTGCACAAGATTTACAACAACAATTCCGAAAAATTGAGGTTGAAGGAACTCACCGACGATGACATCTGGCAGCTGGGCGAGAACCTGCGTAAGGGCGTACCGATGGCAACCCCGGTATTCGACGGTGCCGAGGAAGAAGAAATCAAGAACATGTTGTCGCTTGCAGAGTTGCCTGAAACGGGCCAGACCACGCTCATCGATGGCCGCAGCGGTGAAGCCTTTGATCGACCGGTTACCGTCGGTTACATGTATATGCTTAAACTCAACCACCTCGTGGATGACAAGATGCACGCGCGCTCAACCGGTCCCTATAGCCTGGTTACTCAGCAGCCGCTGGGTGGTAAGGCACAGTTTGGCGGCCAGCGTTTCGGTGAGATGGAAGTCTGGGCACTCGAATCATATGGCGCCGCGTACACCTTGCAGGAAATGTTGACGGTCAAGTCGGACGACGTGAACGGTCGTAACAAAATGTACAAGAATATTGTGGATGGCGATTTTAGCATGGAAGCGGGAATGCCTGAATCGTTTAACGTACTACTCAAGGAAATTCGTTCCTTGAGCCTGAACATTGAACTTGAGCAGGAATAACTATGAAAGACTTACTGAATTTATTAAAGAAGCAGGGTGCGGGCGAAGATTTTGACCACATCCGGGTCGGACTGGCATCGCCGGACATGGTGCGTTCCTGGTCATACGGTGAAGTAAAGAAACCGGAAACGATTAATTACCGTACCTTCAAACCCGAACGCGACGGCCTGTTCTGTGCCAAGGTTTTCGGGCCGGTCAAGGATTTCGAATGTCTGTGCGGCAAGTACAAGCGGCTCAAGCATCGTGGCGTGGTCTGTGAGAAATGTGGTGTCGAAGTCACCCAGACCAAGGTTCGCCGTGAACGCATGGGGCATATTGAACTGGCTTGCCCGATCGCGCATATCTGGTTTTTGAAATCACTGCCTTCGCGTATCGGTTTACTGCTCGATATGACCTTGCGCGATATCGAGCGCGTACTTTACTTCGAAGGTTTCGTCGTAATAGACCCCGGTATGACAACGCTGGAGAAAGGCCAGCTGTTGACCGACGAAGCCTACCTCGAATCAATCGAGGAATTCGGTGATGACTTCAATGCCAAAATGGGTGCGGAAGCAATTTATGAATTGTTGCGCGAAGTCGATTTGAATCGTGAAGCGCAGGACTTGCGTGACGAAATCGAAAGCACCAAGTCGGAAACCAAATTCAAGCGCCTGTCCAAACGTCTGAAGCTGGTCGAAGCTTTTATCGATTCGGGTAATCATCCCGAATGGATGGTGATGACCGTATTGCCGGTACTGCCGCCGGATCTGCGTCCGCTGGTGCCACTCGATGGCGGTCGCTTCGCAACTTCGGATCTAAACGACCTTTACCGTCGCGTGATCAACCGCAACAATCGCCTTAAACGCCTGCTGGAGTTAAATGCGCCCGATATCATCGTACGCAATGAAAAGCGAATGTTGCAGGAATCGGTGGACGCATTGCTCGACAACGGTCGTCGTGGTCGTGCCATTACCGGCACCAACAAACGCCCGTTGAAATCATTATCCGATATGATCAAGGGTAAACAGGGTCGTTTCCGTCAAAATCTGCTCGGCAAACGCGTCGATTACTCGGGTCGTTCGGTTATCGTTGTCGGCCCGACCCTTAAGCTCCATCAATGTGGCCTGCCGAAGAAAATGGCGTTGGAATTATTCAAGCCTTTTATCTTCAGCAAGCTACAGATGCGAGGACTCGCCACCACCATCAAGGCGGCAAAGAAACTGGTCGAACGCGAAGTCGCAGAAGTCTGGGATATACTCGAAGAAGTCATCCGTGAACACCCGATCATGCTCAACCGCGCACCGACCCTGCATCGACTGGGTATCCAGGCATTCGAACCGATCCTGATCGAGGGTAAGGCTATCCAGTTACATCCGCTGGTCTGTACCGCGTTCAACGCGGATTTCGACGGCGACCAGATGGCGGTACACGTACCTTTGTCGATCGAAGCACAACTGGAAGTACGCGCGTTGATGATGTCGACCAATAACATCCTGTCACCGGCGAACGGCAAACCTATTATCGTGCCGACCCAGGATATCATCCTCGGTCTTTATTACATGACTCGAGACAAGATCAACGTCCAGGGCGAAGGAATGGTGTTCGCCGATGCCAAGGAAGTGCTACGCGCTTATCAAAACAAGGTGATCGAATTGCAGGCGCGCATCAAGTGTCGCGTCTCGGAATACCACCGTGATGAACAAGGCAACCGGATAGAAAAAAGGTCACTGGTTGATACCACGGTCGGGCGCGCTATTTTAAGCGAATTGCTGCCCGATGGCCTGCCTTTTTCGCTGATCAACCAGACGCTCGATAAAAAAGCCGTTTCCAGGCTGATCGATTCCTGTTATCGCGAAGTTGGGCTTAAAGAGACGGTAATACTCGCAGACCAGCTGATGTATGCCGGTTACCACTATGCTACCCGATCCGGCATATCAATCGGTGTCAACGATATGATCATACCGGAAAACAAGGATGACCTGATCAAGGCTGCGGAAGCGGAGATCAAGGATATCGAAAAGCAATGGGCTACCGGACTGGTTACTTCGGGAGAGCGCTACAACAAGGTTGTCGATATATGGTCGCATGCCAACGATAAGGTGGCGCGTGCGATGATGAATGAAATCGGTAAGGAGACGGTGATCGATGCCGAGGGTAATGAAGTCATTCAGGATTCGTTTAATTCGATATTCGTAATGGCGGACTCCGGAGCGCGAGGCTCCACGGCGCAGATTCGTCAGCTCGCCGGGATGCGCGGTTTGATGGCCAAGCCGGATGGGTCGATTATCGAAAACGCGATTACCGCGAATTTCCGAGAAGGACTGGATGTACTGCAGTACTTCATCTCTACCCACGGTGCCCGCAAGGGTCTCGCCGATACTGCGCTCAAGACCGCGAACTCTGGCTACCTGACTCGACGCCTGGTCGATGTGTCACAGGATCTGGTCGTCAACATGGACGATTGCGGCACCGAAAAAGGCATCGAACTGCGTCCCGTTATCGAGGGCGGCGACATCGTCGTTGATCTCGGTGAACGTGTTCTGGGCCGCGTTCTACAACAGGACCTGGAAGATGAGAAGGGCCATATCCTGATCGCAAATGGAACCCTGCTGGAAGAACGCGAAGTCGAGCTGATCAATGAAATTGGCGTCGATCAGCTTAAGGTGCGTTCGGCGGTAACCTGCGAAGCGCGCCACGGGCTCTGCGTGCAGTGTTATGGACGCGAACTGGCCCGTGGACACAAGGTAGGAAAGGGTGAAGCGGTTGGCGTTATCGCCGCCCAATCTATCGGTGAACCGGGAACCCAGCTCACCATGCGTACCTTCCACATTGGTGGTGCCGCCAGCAGTTCGGCTTCGGTAAACAGCATCGAAGTTAAAAACAGCGGTAGCGTGCGCTTTCACAACGTCAAGACCGTAAAAAACCCGAACAAACGCCTGATCGCGGTGTCGCGTTCTGGCGAAATTGGAGTCATAGACAAGGTCACAGGCCGAGAGAAAGAGCGCTATAAAGTGCCTTATGGTGCAGAGTTCTCGGTCGCCGACGGCGCCAAAGTGACTGCCGGAACGGTCCTGGCTAACTGGGATCCGCATATGCATCCGGTAATAACCGAGGTTGCCGGAAAGGTAAAGTTCACCGATTTTGTCGAGGCGGTTACGGTTCAGCATCGTGTCGA
Organism: uncultured Gammaproteobacteria bacterium; assembly: GCA_964488685.1. GTDB lineage: Bacteria > Pseudomonadota > Gammaproteobacteria. The sequence continues at coordinate 4,341 of CAZAVY010000073.1, read as the reverse complement.
TGACATGACCGGGCTGACTACGATTGAAGTTATGGATGATGCAATTCGCTCAAACGCCGGTAAGGAATTACGCCCGACAATTGAACTGGTCGATGCCAAAGGTAAGGTGTTGTGTTATGCCGGCACCAGTATCCCGGTGCATTACATGCTGCCCGGCGGCGCTTTTGTCAACGTCAAAGACGGCGCCAAAATCAAAGTCGGTGATGTACTGGCCAAGATACCGCAGGAATCATCCAAAAATCGTGATATCACCGGTGGTTTGCCGAGGGTCGCCGACCTGTTTGAAGCGCGTAAGCCGAAAGAGCCGGCAATTTTAAGCGAAATGACCGGTACAATTTCCTTTGGTAAGGAAACCAAGGGCAAGAAACGCCTGGTGATTACCGACGGCGAGGGCGAGTCGATCGAGACCCTGATTCCGAAATTTCGCCATATCAACGTATTCGAAGGTGAGCATGTCGAGAAGGGAGAAACTCTGGTCGACGGAGAGCTGGACTCGCACGATATCGTACGCATCAAGGGTGTTCGTGAATTGACCCATTACATGGTTAACGAGGTCCAGGATGTTTATCGCCTGCAGGGTGTCCAAATCAACGACAAGCATATCGAAGTGATCGTGCGCCAGATGCTGCGCAAGGTAACTATAGTCAATGGCGGTGATACCCGGCTGTTACGGGGCGATCAGGTTGACAAGGCGCGCGTACTCGATACCAACGATAAGGCGGTCGCGCTAAACAAGAAACCGGCCACTTATATCCAGGATCTACTGGGTATTACCAAGGCATCGCTGGTTACCGAATCGTTTATTTCGGCGGCATCCTTCCAGGAAACCACGCGCGTACTTACTGAAGCGGCAGTTAAAGGCGCCAAGGATGACCTGCGTGGTCTCAAGGAGAACGTCATAGTCGGGCGTTTGATACCTGCGGGAACCGGACAAACCTACCATGAGGAGCGTCGTCGCAAGCGGATGAAACCGACAATGCCGGTGATGCCGGAAATGGATGAGCTTGAGGCGGCCCTGGAAGAGGTGGCCGAAGCCAAGCAGGAACAAGCAAGCGTATCGGAATAGGCACTTAATAAGCGGTTGACAGGCGGCTGTTTCGCACCTAGAATTCCGCCTCCCATAATAGCAGGCTATACGTAATGTATAGCCTGCTATTGGTTCGGAACCAGGAATCTGTAAAACCTCTGCAAAATTCATCGTCAATCGTCCGGGGTTTTTTAGTTTGCTCGCAGGAGAGTCGAATAGATGGCAACAGTTAATCAGCTGGTACGTAAACCGCGCCGGTCAAAGCGGAGCAAGAGCAACGTGCCCGCGTTAGAGGCGTCACCACAAAAGCGTGGTGTTTGTACCCGTGTCTATACGACCACGCCGAAAAAACCGAATTCAGCGCTGCGGAAAGTAGCGCGTGTGCGTTTGACGACGGGTTACGAAGTGGCCTCATACATCGGTGGCGAAGGCCACAATCTGCAGGAGCACTCGGTGGTGCTGGTGCGTGGCGGTCGTGTTAAAGATCTGCCGGGTGTGCGTTATCACGTGATACGCGGCAGTCTCGATACCCAGGGGGTACCGGATCGTCGCCAAGGTCGTTCTAAATATGGCGCCAAGCGCCCCAAGTCATAAGTCCAGGGTTGTCGATTAATGCCAAGACGTAGAGAAGTCCCGAAAAGAGTAATTCTGCCGGATCCGAAGTTTCATGATCTGCAGATTGCTAAATTTATTAACATGATCATGCGCAATGGAAAAAAGTCCACTGCCGAAAAGATCATGTACTTCGCACTCGAAAATGTATCCGATAAAAGCATCATGGATTCGGTCGAACTGATGGAAAAAGCGCTCGAAAACGTGCGTCCGATGGTCGAAGTTAAATCACGCCGTGTCGGGGGTGCAACTTACCAGGTACCGGTGGAAGTTCGCGCTTCGCGACGCAATACCCTGGCAATGCGCTGGTTGATTGAAGCGGCGCAGAAACGCGGTGAAAAAACCATGGCGAAAAAGCTTGCGGGCGAATTACTCGACGCGTCTGAAAACAAGGGGACGGCTGTTAAGAAGCGTGAAGATACGCATCGCATGGCTGAAGCCAACAAGGCATTTGCCCACTTTCGCTGGTAACGGTAACAGGAGCCTGGCAAACTGAATTGATTAAGGAAAGACGGTGGCTCGTACGACCCCGATAACGCGGTATCGAAACATTGGGATTATCGCCCATATCGATGCCGGCAAGACCACCACCACGGAACGGATTTTATTTTACACGGGTGTCTCGTACAAGATTGGCGAGGTCCATGACGGCGCAGCCGTAATGGACTGGATGGAGCAGGAACAGGAAAGGGGGATAACCATCACCTCGGCTGCAACCACCTGCTTCTGGAGCGGCATGGATAAGCAGTTCGACCAGCATCGTATCAACATTATCGATACGCCGGGTCATGTCGATTTCACGATCGAAGTGGAACGTTCGTTACGGGTACTCGATGGTGCCTGCGCGGTGTTTGACGCGGTCGGGGGTGTTGAACCCCAGTCCGAAACGGTTTGGCGCCAGGCCAACAGGTACCAGGTTCCGCGCCTGGTCTTTGTCAACAAGATGGATCGTGCGGGCGCAGTTTTTTTACGCGTGGTCGATCAGATCCGCGAACGGCTGGGGAGTAATCCGGTACCGGTACAAATGAGTATCGGTGCTGAGGAAAACTTCCGCGGCGTGGTTGACCTGGTGAAGATGAAAGCGATCATCTGGGATGAGTCCAATATGGGCACAAGCTACCAGGAACAGGGGATTCCTGCGGAAATGCTCGCGGATTGCGAGGTCTGGCGGGAGAAGATGGTAGAGGCTGCGGCCGAAGCCAATGACGATTTGATGGATAAATACCTCGAACAGGGAGTTCTCAGCGAAGACGAAATCCACCAGGGCCTTCGCATCAGAACGCTGAACGGGGAGATTGTACCGGCATTGTGCGGTTCGGCCTTCAAGAACAAAGGCGTACAGGCCATGCTTGACGCAGTGATTCGCTACCTGCCGTCACCGCTGGATGTGCCTGCGATTAAAGGCATTAACAGCGTGGGTGAGTTTGAGGGTGAACGCGCGGCCGATGATGACGAACCGTTCGCGGCGCTGGCGTTCAAGATCGCAACCGACCCGTATGTCGGCAACCTGACTTTTTTTCGGGTTTACTCGGGCGTGTTGAATGCCGGGGATGCGGTGTACAATACGGTGCGGGGCAAGAAGGAACGTATCGGCCGGGTATTGCAGATGCACGCGAACTCGCGTGAGGAACTGAAAGAGGTGCGGGCCGGTGAAATAGCAGCGGCAGTGGGCCTCAAAGATGTCGGTACGGGCGATACACTGTGCGACATTAACCACCGCATAACGCTGGAGCGCATGGATTTTCCAGACCCGGTAATTTCGGTGGCAGTCGAACCGAAGACGATATCCGATCAGGAAAAAATGGGTATCGCGCTGGGCAAGCTGGCCAGGGAAGATCCGTCGTTTCGAGTGCGTACCGATGAAGAGTCGGGGCAGACGATTATCTCCGGGATGGGTGAATTGCATCTCGACATCATCGTCGATCGCATGAAGCGGGAATTCAGCGTGGAAGCCAATATTGGCAAGCCACAGGTTGCGTTCAGGGAAACGATTCGCGACACGGTCGAACAGGAAGGCAGGTTTGTGCGGCAAACCGGTGGACGCGGCATGTACGGCCACGTTTGGTTGAAGCTGGAACCGCTAGCGAGCGGTTCGGGCTACGAATTTGAAAATGCCATCGTTGGCGGCGTGGTGCCACGTGAATACATCACCGCGGTCGACAAGGGTGTGCAGGAGCAGTTGGAAAACGGCGTCATCGCCGGTTATCCGCTGGTCGATATCAAGGTAACGCTATATGACGGTTCTTACCACGATGTCGATTCCAACGAGATGGCGTTCAAGCTGGCAGGCTCGCTGGCATTGCGCGAAGGTGTGCGGGAAGCCCGCCCGGTGCTGCTGGAGCCGTTGATGAAAGTAGAAGTCGTTACCCCCGAAAACTACATGGGTGACGTCATAGGCGACTTGAATCGTCGTCGTGGAATCGTTGCGGGAATGGAAGACTCGGTGTCGGGCAAGGTTATCCGTGCCTCGGTACCCCTGGCTGAAATGTTTGGCTACGCAACCGATTTACGATCAGCGACACAGGGCCGTGCAACCTTCTCGATGGAATTCGAGAAGTACGATGAAGCGCCTCGGAATATTGCTGATGCAATTGTAAAAGGCGGTGGATAGGCGAATAACGGGGACACAATACTTAAATCGCTGCAAGCGAATTAATTAAACCACTCCCAGCAAGGCAGAATTTTTTTATAGGGGATATGAG
>CAZAVY010000072.1:0-15738 GCA_964488685.1 uncultured Gammaproteobacteria bacterium | reverse complement strand
AAGGGGATATGGATGCTTCGATCCAATCCATCCAGAGCCAACTCACAAGTCTACAAAAAGAGTGCGCTGCTAGTCATTCGCGACTCACGCTCTGGGATGGTGCATTGGATGATGTCGTCGGATTGGGATTGCCAAACCGGGAAAGTATCAATCAATTTGAAGACAAGTATGACGAACTCAAGAAACGCTTCCAGCGACTCGAAGAGAAAAAAGAAGAGACAGCCGATTCATTGCAAAACACCTCGCTGAGACTTGATGAGATCCAGCGGGTAGGGACAGTACCAACGGAGGCAGACCTTACCGATGTCAGGGCTGAGCGTGATCAGGTCTGGCAGTTGCTGCGTCGGCAGTGGATGGACGGTGAGGATGTAGCAGCCAAGGCGAGTCACTACCAGGACGAAGGAACATTGCCCGATGCATTCGAAAATCGGCTGGCTGATGCTGATGAACTGTCAGATCGCTTGCGCCGTGAGGCAGACCGGGTCCATGCACTGGCAAACCTTCAGGCCAATCAGGAATCTGGGCAACGGCAAACACAGGAGACAACTGAGCATCTTGAGGCAGCTATCGCTGAGAAGGCCCAATTGAATGCCGACTGGCAGGGGTTGTGGGCTTCTTGCCAGATTGTTCCGCGAACTCCTCGTGAGATGCGAGTCTGGCTGGATGATTTTGAATCCCTTCTTGATCAGGTAGGACAATTGAATATGCTTCGCCAGAAAGCGAGTGAGCTTGAGCAGAATCGCAAGACGCATATTCAGCTGCTCAATCAGGAGTTGGTGGAACTGGAAAGAAAGGGCGCAGCATCTGAGGAGATAGAAGCCGTACTCCAGGAATGCGAAGAGCTTGTGGACTTTCTTGATGAATCCAGACACAAACGCAACTCATTGAGCAAGGAGATCAAAGATCGAGCGGCTAATGTGGAGTCGCTGACTGAAGAGTATCGATTGGCAACAGAAGCACTCGAAGCATGGAAGATGCAATGGGATGAGTTAATTCAAAGCTTTGGTCTGCGAGATGACTTGTTGCCGACCGAGGTGGGCGATTACATTGAAAAAGTCAGAGCGCTATTTACAAAACAGGGGGATGTAGAAAAACTGCAGATACGCATCAAAGCCATCGACGAGGATGCAGAGACTTTCCGCAGCGAGGTGGCGCACATGGTTGCTACTATTGTCCCGGAGCTTATCGAATTGCCGGCAGATGATGCAGTGATGCGCTTTAATGCGATGTTATCGGAAAACCGCTCAAGACAGACAAAGCGACAACAGATTGAAGAGCAGGTCGAACAAGAGAAGCAGGAAATACAGGATTCGAATGCATCAATCAAGACCATGACTGATCGGCTGGATGCATTATGCGTTGAAGCAAATTGCGATAAACAAAACGAACTGGAAGAGGTGGAGCGAAGATCGGCTAGTTACCTTCGAATTAAGGAGGCAATAGACTCGATTGAGCTCGAGATCCTGGAAACAGGAGAAGGCGCCACGGCCGCAGAGTTGGAGGCTGAAGTAGAGGGGATAGAATCAGATGTACTGCCCGGGAGAATCAAGGAGGTGAACAATAGGATAGAGGATGAACTCGAGCCAAGACGAACAGAACTTGCAGAGACAAAGGGGCGTGAAAAAAAGGAACTGGAACTCATGGACGGTAGTGATCATGCAGCGGTGCTCGCTGATCAAGCCCACGCGATATTGGCCAGTATTCGCTCAGATGCCGAACGCTATGTTCATGTAAAATTGGCTGGGAAGATATTGCATGACCAGATTGAGCATTACCGCAAAGAGAATCAGGGCCCGCTGGTTAAACGCGCCAGCGAACATTTCTCCAGGCTGACACTTGGGTCATTTGACGGGCTCATGACCGACTTTAATGAAAAGGATGAGCCTGTCCTGGCAGGCATTCGTACAGGTGGGGAACGAGTGTATGTGGAAGGTATGAGCGCCGGGACCCGGGATCAGCTATATCTGGCGTTGCGCCTGGCCTCTCTGGAAAAATACATGGAAAGTACAGAACCGATGCCTTTCATCGTAGATGACATACTTGTGGACTTTGATGATGATCGCTCACAGGCAGCATTGAAGGCACTGGAGAAATTAGCCGAAAAGACACAAGTTATCCTATTCACTCATCACTCGCAGGTGGTCGAGCAGTCGAAGAAATTGCAAGGGTCGGTGCAGGTGCATGAGTTGTAGAACGGGGTAATGCGAATTCTAAAATGGGTAATCAGAAATCATATATATGGACCTTCCCGGCACACTTTCGGACCGGTTGCTACGGTTTGGGAGTAGACCCATCAATTATTTTGGACATTCTCATGGAGCCAATGAGGGTGAAATGGACAGTGCAATACCATAATGGATAAGCACGAAGCAGTAACCCTTTTGCGAACTGCCGTCGGAGACCCGGAGGCTGGATTCCGCGACGGCCAATGGGAGGCGATCGACGCGCTGGTCAACCACCGCCGCAAGCTCATGGTGGTACAGCGTACAGGCTGGGGCAAGAGTTCGGTTTATTTCATCAGCACGCGCATACTGCGGGATCGCGGGGCGGGCCTGACCGTCATTGTGTCACCCTTGCTGGCGCTGATGCGTAACCAGATCGAGGCGGCCAACCGGCTCGGTATCCGTGCGGAGACCATCAACTCCACGAACCAGGAAAACTGGCCGGAAATCAGCCAGGCCATGTTAGACGACCAGGTGGACGCCATCCTGATTTCGCCGGAGCGCCTGTCGAACGAGGCATTCGTCGAAGAGGTTCTGTTACCGGTCGCCGATCGCATGGGCCTGCTCGTTGTGGATGAAGTCCACTGCGTTTCGGACTGGGGGCACGACTTCCGCCCCGACTATCGAAGGCTGGTCAATGTCCTGCGCCAGATGCCGCCGAATATGCCGGTGCTCGGCACCACCGCCACCGCCAACAACCGCGTGATTAAGGATGTGCAGACGCAACTCGGCGATATCGGGATTCAGCGTGGACCGCTGGTTCGGGACAGTCTGGCGCTGCAAACACTGCGACTGCCCGACCAGGCGTCGCGGCTGGCGTGGCTCGCGCAGCATATTCCAGAGCTGCCGGGTACCGGGATTGTCTATGTGCTGACCATCCGGGATGCCGAACAGGTGGCGACCTGGTTGAACCAGCAGGGGATAGCGGCGCGCGCCTACTATGGCAGTGTCGACCATAACGACTTCGAGAACGGCAATCAGTACCGGCAACATCTTGAAGACTTGCTGTTAGGTAACCAGATCAAGGCCCTGGTAGCGACTACCGCGTTGGGTATGGGTTACGACAAGCCCGACCTCGGATATGTGATTCATTACCAGGCGGCCGGTTCCGTGGTGGCCTATTACCAGCAGGTCGGTCGGGCCGGGAGGGCGATAGATACCGCTTACGGGGTACTGCTGTCAGGCACGGAGGACGAAGATATCCACGAGTATTTCCGCCGCAGCGCTTTTCCCGACGAGCGAGACGTGAATGCGATTCTGGGTGTGCTGGCCGATCATGATGAGCTATCAATCCCCCAGCTGGAGCAGCACCTCAATCTCAGGCAGGGACAGATCGACAAGGTCCTCAAAATTCTCAGTGTCGAAAACCCGGCCCCGGTCATCAAGCAGGGCAGCAAGTGGCGTCGTACCCCTGTTCCATTCCAGATGGATCATGATCGAATTGAACATTTGACGCAGCAAAGAGAGCTCGAATGGCAAGAGCTTCAGGATTACATCGACAGCGATGGTTGCCTGATGGCCTATCTGCGAAATGCCCTGGATGATCCGGAAACTGATGATTGCGGGCGGTGTGCGGTATGCCTGGGTGAGCCGGTAGTCAGTGTTGACATTGAGCGGTCCCTGACAATTGCCGCAGCCCGGTTCCTGAGACATGCCGAGATGCCCTTCAAGCCGAGAAAACAGGGGGCTGCAGGGGCATTTCAGGAGTATGGCTTCCCGTATAACCTGCCGCTTGAGCTGCAGGCGTCAGAGGGCCGCATCCTTTCGCGTTGGGGCGACGCCGGGTGGGGTGGTCTGGTGGCTGATGATAAACATGCCGGACACTTTCGGGGTGAGTTGGTTGAAGCCGTGGCAGAGATGATCGAGCAACGATGGCAGCCTGATCCCGCTCCACGGTGGATGACCTGCGTTCCGTCGATAAATCATCCGCGGCTGGTACCTGATTTTGCCCAACAGCTTGCAGCGCGACTTGGACTGCCCTTTGTGGATGCCGTTCATAAGATAGTTGACAACGAACCGCAAAAGAACCAGCAGAACCGTTTCCATCAATGCCGGAATCTGGACGGGGTTTTTGAAATATCGGAGAATATTTTCGAGACACCCGTCCTACTTGTGGACGATATAATTGATTCCGGATGGACGGTGACCGTGCTGGCAGCCTTGTTGCGGCGGGCAGGAAGCGGCCCGGTCTATCCGGTTGCGCTGGCCTCGACAAGTACTGGAGCCTAAATGTCGATATCACCTAATACCCAGGCGATTTTTTTGCTGACCTCTCATTTTTCCAAGGTGAAAGCGGGGGCGATCAAACCATTGACGCCGAAGGAATGGGAGCGCTTCGCATTATGGCTGAAACACAAGTCATTGACACCGGAACAGTTGATGACCGGCCGACTGGATGAGCGGCTTAATGGCTGGTCGGACAAGACAATTACGCTGGATCGTGTTGAGGGCCTGATGGAGCGTGGCTCTGCTCTTGCGCTGGCGATGGAGAAGTGGCTCCGGGCGGGTCTTTGGGTTGTGACCAGGTCTGATCCGGATTACCCGATGCGGTTGAAACAACACCTCAGAACAGACTCGCCTGCCATATTGTTTGGCTGCGGCAACCGGGCCTTGCTCAATGGCGGTGGGCTGGCGGTGATTGGTTCCCGTAATGTGAATGACCAGGATTTGGCTTATAGCCGCGATCTGGGCGCTATGGCGGCGGGCAATGGGTTTTCCATTGTTTCCGGTGGTGCGAGGGGGGTTGATGAGGCATCCATGCTCGGAGCGCTCGAAGCCGAGGGAACTGTGATTGGCGTACTTGCCGACAGCCTTCTGCGGGTCTGCTCAAGCGCTAAGTACCGCAAATATCTGATGACAAACAATCTCGTTTTGATATCCACGTTTTATCCTGAGGCGGGGTTCAACGCCGGCAATGCCATGCAGCGGAACAAGTATATCTATTGCCTTTCCGATGCCGCGATGGTGGTTCAATCCGGGATGAAGGGCGGAACCTGGAGCGGGGCGATGGAAAACCTTAAAAAGCAATGGGTGCCGCTGTGGGTGAAACAAACTGCTGATAAGTTGGCCGGAAATTCGGATATTGTGAAGGCGGGTGCAGCATGGGCGCCCGAGAATATCGGGGAAATCGATTTCACAATGTTATTTTCAACCAGGACATCGGATATAGGGACTGGTGCGGATTTATTCAGTTTGATGGCAAGCGAAGTAAAAGAGGAAGAGGGTGAGTATGCGCAGTCGGCACCACTTGAACTAAAATCTGATTTCGTGATGAAAGATGAGCCAATTTCCGACCGTGAGGATGCGGCAACACCGGCGCCAGTTGAGGATATTGCGCTTTATGACCTGTTTCTCGTTAAGATCAGGGCGATGTGCAGTGATTCGCCCAGGACCCCGCATGAGTTGGTTGACGCGTTGGATCTGAACAAGACCCAGCTCGATACCTGGCTCAAGCGGGCTGTCGCCGACAAGAAGCTGAAGAAACTATCGAAACCTTTTCGCTATCAGTGGATAACCACCCAGCAAGGCGCATTACAGCTCTAGGGTAGATCCTGTTTACACATCACTCACGTGTCGTCGAGCAGGCGAGTGGACTGAGTTGTCCCGCTCAAGTGCACGAACTGGAATAACAATTCACGGCGAATGCGAAAAAAACTGAAGCTATGGATCTTTCCCTGCTCGCTTCCGAAGAGGCGTCTATAGCTGGAGGGCGTCCAGACCTAAACATCAAAAAAGCTCACTACGTCCATGTTCTGATGTGGGACGCCGATGATATCGATTCCATCCTGAGTGATTTTATAGAAGATCAGGTGCATGCCTTCCGGGAAGCAATAATAGCCGGGTTTTATCTCTGCACGCTGTTTCCCGAGCCGCGGATTTTCTGATAACCAGGTAAAACGACAGAGCAGAGAGCGGATATATTGGTCGGCCTGTTCATCGCCCCATTCCCGGTAACTGTATATCCAGATTGATTCGAGATCGTCTTGCGCCTGTTGGCGGAGCGAATAGCTCGCAATCACGGGGTATGATTTTTGTGCATGCGATTAATAAATTGCTCGGCGTCAAAACCTTCGACGACCGGGCTGTCTTCACCTGCCTGGAGTCTTGCCCGTAATGCCCGGAGCTTTGCTTCGTCAGCTTCAAGTTTGCGCAGGCCTGCCCGAACAATTTCACTGACTGACTGGAAGCGGCCCTGTTGCAAGATTTCAGCAACGAATTGATCAAAGTGATCGCCAAGTGTGACCGAGGTGTTTCGGGGCATCAGTATTTCTCCACGCTAATTGTATTAAATATTAATACAGCTTGTTTCGATCTGCAACCGGTCAGTAAATCAATGCCACAGCCTTCACCATAAAAATCGAGTTCACGATAACCGATTTTCATGGAACTGCGTGTCGCCGGCCGGATATGGAGTGATGTATTATCGACAACTTGATGACTAAACCCGAAAAACACAAATGGACTTTTCCCGCTCGCTTCCGTAGTGGCGTTTATAGCTGGAAGGCGTCCAGGCTGGCCTGCCGGCGCCTGCGCGAGGCCGTCTCCGAGATTAAAAAGGTTGCAAGGAAAGACCCGGTTCTCGGTGCAGAGGGCGCGGTCCGGCTGATGGAAAAGATCTGGCCGGCGCTGGCGCATGTGGACAGTTCCAGCGGCGCCCTCGGATCGGCGGTCAACAAGACGCTCGATGCGTTGATACCTATCATCATCGATGCGCCCGCCGATGACAAGACGCGTAACCAATGGCTCGACCGGCTGTGGCAGGCCATGGCGGATGATGGTGTCGATTACCTCGGCCCGGTCGGTGACCGCTGGGGCGAGATCTGTGGCTTGGCAGAGGTCGCCGGGCAGTGGGCCGACGATCTGGTTTCCACGCTTCGATCCTGTTGGACCGATCAGAATCCGGGTCACTATTTCCACGGTGCGACCGCGTGTTTGTCCTGCCTGCTGGTGGCGGAAAGGTATCAGGTGTTGCTCGATTTGCTGGAATTGCATCGGTATTCGATGTGGCATTATCGGCGTTATGGGGTCGAGGCGCTGCTGGCCCTGGGCAGGAAGGCGGACGCCGTCCGCTATGCCGAGGCCTCACGGGGATTGAATCAGCCCGATTCCGTGATCGACCGGGCCTGCGAGGAAATCCTGATCTCGTCCGGTATGCATGAGAAGGCCTACCAGCGTTATGGATTGAACGCCGCGGTGGGTAATTCCTATATCGCGCGGTTTCGCGCGGTCGCGAAACGCTATCCCGCGAAAGACAAGTCACAGATTCTCACCGACCTCATTGCCGCGACACCGGGTGAAGAGGGCAAGTGGTTTGCCACGGCCAAGGAACTCGAGCTTTTTGATCTGGCATTGGAGTTGGCAAAGCGGACTCACTGTGACCCGAAGACGCTGACCAGGGCGGCCAGGGACTACCACGACACGGAACCGGCATTTGCGCTCGGCGCCGCGATGGCCGCACTGCACTGGTTGAGCCAGGGCTGGGGTTACGAGGTGACCAGCGCCGACGTGGTGGAGGCTTATGAGCGGGCGCTGGACGCTGCATCCAGGTTGAATAATGTTGATGCTGTTAAAGGCCGGATTCGGCAACTCGTCGAATCAAATGAAAGTTCATCAGTGCAATTCGTTCGACAGTCTTTACGCAGTCGTATGCAAGAACCCTGAATTTACATCGAATCCTGCATTTAATTGGGGCGGGCTGAGGATAGCGCTTACATAAGCCCAAGACTGCTGTCATTGCGATCACCTCATCCTGTCGCGCGGTCACTAAACAGGCAAGAACTTTTCACGGTCGTTGCTTCGCTACGCTCGCAATAACTAGCTTAGGTATGCGCAATTCGGGTGTGCGGCCCGTTGTCGAGGTAGTAGGTTTCAGGTAAATCCGGGCGCATCTGGGTGTGGTATTTTACACGATAATATAACAGTGTTGCATATAACGGTGTTATATATTATATTGCCGCAATGGAAACACTCACCGATCTCCAGCAGGCAGTTTATGACTATACCCGGCAGGCACTGAAACGGGGTCAACCATTCCCGTCGTTGCGTGAAATTGCCTCTCATTTCGGGTTTCAGCACACCACGGCGCGCTTCCACCTGAAGGCACTGGAAAAAAAGGGCTTTATCCGGCAACGCTCGCAGCGGGTTTCGGATTATATGCTGCCCGATGACAATAATGGCGTTACCGAGGCGTTTGATCTGGTCGCGAGGATCCCGGCCGGTGCGCCTTTGCCGGTGTTCGATGAAACCCGCGAATCGTTTTCGGTAACCCATGAATTCTTTGGCGGCGGCGATATCCTCGGTATTCGCGTGGTCGGTGACAGCATGTCGGGCGATTCGATCGCCGAGGGTGATATCGCCATGATCAAGCGCCAGCAGGAGGCTAACAAGGGCGATATCCTGGCGTTGCGTATCGAAGATGAAATCACCCTGAAACGAATCAGACTGGAAGGCGACAGGGCCCACCTGCTGCCGTCGAATCCTGAGCATTCGATTCGCGTGGTGCCCGCCCGGCAGCTGGAGATACTCGGCAAGCTGGTTGGCATCATTCGCAGGGTTTAAACCGGCCAGGTTAATTGACGCGAGACTCATCATGGCATCACTCCCGGCGCAATTTACCGAAACTTCGTTACAGCAACAACTGCAATCCGCACGATCGCTTGAAAATAAGCGGTTACACCAATCGCAGGAACTGCGCTCGGGCATCGACGCGCTCGATGAATGTTTTACCCGGATCAAACCCGGTGACCTGATCGAATGGGGGATACCGCCGGGGTTAAATGGTCGTTTGATTCCGTTACAGTTGCTCAAGCTGGATATTCCTCCGAGCGTGTGGATCTATCATCATCATGGACTCGGTGTATTTGCATCGAGCTGGATCAGTCACGGCGTTGATTTGCAGCGGTTGTTTTTCATTTGTTCGGAGAACCCGGTCAGGGAGTTACGACCGTTGTTTCTCGAGGATACCTTCAAGCGTATCATCATCGACTCACCGCGCAGGTTTAGCGCGGGTGACATGGCCTTCGTCAGTCAGCAGGCGCGCAAGCAGGGGCAGATTGTATTCCTGATTCGCCATTACTTTCTGACTGAAAAACGCGGTAACCCCTATGCGAGCCTGCGCATCAATACCTGGCAAAGTGGCAGGCGATCTTTTTCTCTCCAGACTATCAAGGGTTCCAACACCGGCAGAATCTCATTGCCCTATAATGCCGTTGCCGAGGAACATGGACGTTACAACTAGGGTCATCGATCTGGCTGAATTGCGCGGGCGGGATGATTTCCCGGCATACGCAGCGATCTACAGCTGTGAATCGGTCAATCCATTTGCATTATCGCCAGGCGCGATGCAATGGACCGACCAAATCTATTTGTCCAGTCTGGCTGATTGTGAAAATTTCTGGCTTGATCAGAAAAAAAAACTGCGTTGCAAACTGACCGACCTGTTCGATCCGTTGTTGCGATATCACTATGGCGATGATTATGTTGCGGTATTCGGCCATCACCCATGGCAATGCCTGTTGTATCTTCACTATCAACTAAACCATCAGGCCCGGGGACTTTACCTGCTGCAAAGCCGACTCAATCAAAATATCTATAAAACACTGGATTGGGAGTGCTGGTTTGCGACCCAGGAAAATCTGTCGGCACATTTGATTGAAATCAAGGCCGGCGGCTTTGGTGAAGATTCGTTTCGATCCGAACGGGCCAGTATGCAGCGCTTCATCCGGCGTATCGGAGTGTCGTCCCCGCATGATATGGCTGCGGCCGATGCCAATTCGATTACACGGCGCTTTGGCAAGTGGTTGGGTTTGATTTGGCGCTGGAGTTTCAATGAAACGACGCAACTGCAAGGTTTTCCATGGATCAGCCTGGGGCGGGAGAAGTTGCCCGGTGTAAAGCGGGATCTCGAATATCCGATCAATCAGTGGGCCCATATCGAAGTCCTTTTGCGTGAGGATTTAGCCCGTCTCTGCGATCAGTTTTATCAGGATGATTGTGAGCATATCAACCGCATGCAGTGGGAAATTACCCTGTTCAACTATCAGAAGATATCGGTCGATCTTTCATTTCGACATCCCTATTCATTACATCGCGACTGTCCGGACTTCAAAACCGCGCTCTACCAGGCCAGATACCTTTACGATGATTTAATGCGGAACCTGCAAGCGCGTGATAATGACCTCGATCTGCCCGAGAACATGCCTTTTATCTGCTGGCAGGTTGAAGTTTGCGAACGTGTCATGCTGGCGCCGTTATTATGGGATTTATTCGCGCGCGAATTTGATCAAATAGACTACCGGCAGATAATGGCATTGCAGAACAAGTTGCCGTTTGCCTTTGAATGTTTCCAGCCCGATAACAGTTTCTACCCTGAACAATCCTTTACTCGAATCGCTATCGGGCAGTCCCGGGAAGACGCATTTGAGCATTATCCATGGTCATGCAGCGCGACAGACAAGCCGTTGTTTTATTACCAATCCGCGCAACCGATCGAAGCGCCCAGCCGGGTGCAGAAGATATTCCTGGAACGAAATTCCAGTCAATGGTGGCTCGGCGAAGACGCGCTGCAGTCGGTACGCGATTATTTTATCCTCAAAGATTCCAACGGCAGATCCAGTTGGGTTTACCGGACCCGGGATGGCGACTGGTTCAAGCAGGGCGAATATTGCTAGTTGGCTATTCACTACTGTCCCGTTAACTTTCATTGAATCGATAAAATTGATTACATTACCAGAGCTTATTAATATTTGATGATATGAAACATGACTGGCAATTTTTATCACATTGTCATTCCCGCAAAGCGTTTCTCATGGCCGCACCCCGGTTGGATTTTATATTGTTAAATTTGCCCTGTGCTTCTTTCCCTACATGCAAAACGTAGGCTAGGTATTGAATCACCGGGATGTTCAGTCACTTCAACGAATGGCTCTGCAAGACCAATTTCAGTTTTCTGCACGGAGCATCGCATCCCCGGGACCTGATCGAAACCGCCAACACGCTCGAGTACCAGTCACTGTGCATTAACGATTTCGATGGTGCTTATGGCCTGGCGCGAAGTTATCGCGAACTCGAATATCTTAAACAACAGCGCCTTCACTCTCGCCTCAAGCTGAACTATGGCGCCGAGATACATCTACAGGCTGACCATGATTTGCCGGTTTTATTGCAGGATACACTGGTGCTGGTAGCGATGGATCAGCGCGGTTATTTCAATCTCAATTGCCTGCTCAGCTTTGCTCATCGCGGGGGTAAGGATTACGCAACTATTCCATTTGAACATTTATTGAATAGCGATGTTGATGGCCTGTTTGCGATCCAACCCATGCGTGGCGGCATCCGCCTGCACAACGCTGAAAATCGCCACGCCGAATTCAAACGACACTTTAACGGGCGATATTTCCTGGCGATCAGTCGCCACCTGCATTCAGCCGAAGACCGCTGGATAAAATCAGCGCTGGCAAGCGCCAGGCTTCACGGACTCGAATACATTCTCAGCCAGGATGTTTTTTTTCATAACAGGCAACAGAAAAGCCTGAGTGACCTGCTGCAGGCAATTCGTACCAACCGGGTATTCGATCAATGCCGGGAGCATTTTTTCCCGAACGCAGAACGCTGCCTGCATCGTGCCGATGAACTGAGACGGTTATTCGAAGTGATCCCCGGTTATCGTCATGCGCTGGGTTTATCAGAAGATTTAAACCAGTCCTGTCAATTCGATCTCAGCCAGCTGGGTTATCACTATCCGAAGGAAATGATCCCGCAGGGGCATGACGCACTGTCGTACCTGCGGGTTCTGGTGAGACAGGGTGTGAATGAGAAATTTAATCAGCTGGCGCCTGACAAGATTCTGCAACAACTCGAGCATGAACTGGCGTTGATCGAAAAACTCGATTTTGCCGATTATTTTCTGACGGTCTGGGATATTGTCAGCTGGGCCAGGAAACAACAGATTCTTTGTCAGGGTAGAGGTTCCGCGGCTAATTCCAGCGTCTGTTTCGTGCTGGGTATCACATCGGTCAACCCCGACCAGTTTGAATTACTGTTCGAACGTTTTGTCAGCATGGAACGCGGCGACCCTCCCGATATCGATGTCGATTTCGAACATGAGCGTCGCGAAGAAGTGATCCAGTATATTTATCAGCGTTACGGTCGGGAACGCGCGGCAATGGTGGCAAATGTCGTCACTTTCAGGGGGAAAGGGTCATTGCGCGCTGTCGGCAAGGCCTTGGGGGTAGACGACAAGCTGCTGCATCAAATGTCGAAGATCGCATCGAGCCGGTATTTTCGTGGAACCGGAACAGAGA
Source organism: uncultured Gammaproteobacteria bacterium (assembly GCA_964488685.1). Classification (GTDB taxonomy): domain Bacteria; phylum Pseudomonadota; class Gammaproteobacteria. The sequence continues at coordinate 3,215 of CAZAVY010000072.1, read as the reverse complement.
ATATCGTGATGGCGCTGAAGAACGATTACGAAAATGAAAATCAACAGGCACATAAAATAAGCTGGAAGCTGTGGATGCAGTTGAGTGAAATGCTACACGGATTCCCGCGCCATCTCGGGATTCACTCCGGAGGATTCATGCTCGCCGATAAGCCACTGAATTGTCTGTTGCCGCAGGAACCGGCAACGATGGAAGGGCGTAGCGTGATTCAGTGGAGTAAAGAGGATATCGAGGCGCTTGGGTTTTTCAAGATCGATATCCTGAGCCTGGGGATGCTTTCCGCGATTCGGAAATGCTTCGACACTATCGAATATTATTATGGAAAAACACTCAGGCTCGACTCGATTCCGGATGACGACCCGCCGACCTACGCGATGATTCAGAAGGCTGAAACCGTCGGTACCTTTCAGATCGAATCGCGTGCGCAAATGTCGATGTTGCCGCGCCTGAAGCCCGCCTGTTTTTACGACCTCGTCATAGAAGTTGCAATCATTCGACCCGGCCCGATCCAGGGCAAGGTAATCCACCCTTACCTCGCGCGCCGTGATGGACTGGAACCGGTCACCTACCCGGATGAGCGTTTACGCCCGATACTCAAGCGAACCCTGGGAATTGCCATATTTCAGGAACAGGCGATGCGAATCGCGATTGCGGTGGGTAATTTCACCGCCGGGGAGGCGAATGAGTTGCGTAAGAAGATCGGTTCCTGGGGCATCAAGGACTTTAACCGGGACTTGAACCCACTGTTGGAAAAGCTTGAAAAAGGCATGCACGAAAACAATGTCAAACCCGAATTTGCCGAACAGATCCTCGGACAGATGAAAGGATTTGCCGAGTATGGATTTCCTGAATCGCATGCGGTTTCTTTTTCGCTGATCGCCTATGCATCCTGTTACCTGAAATGCCATTTCCCGGCAGCGTTTTATATTTCGGTTTTAAACTCACAACCAATGGGGTTTTATTCTCCACATGCGCTGCTTCAATCCGCCCGGCGTGAAGGTATCAAACTGCTGCCGATTTCCATAAACCATTCGCTCTGGGATCATCAGCTTGAAAAAACAGGCCCCCGCAAAGACTATGCCATCCGCCTTGGATTTCGCCTGGTAAAAGGTCTCGCTGAATCGGCGGTCGAAAAAATCATCCGGCATCGGAGTCGATCCGAAGGCTGGCAAAATTTCGAACATTTCACGCATGGCTGTGGATTGTCGCGCGACGAAATCACCGCCCTGGCGGCAACCGATCTATTCAGCCACTTCGGCGATTCGCGTTCGGATGCATTGTGGAAATCTGAAGCGGCGCCCTATAAACCAATGCTCGATCACATCGATGACCGTATCGACTGGAAGCCCGAAGCAACCCTGGAGGCGATTCAAAAAGACTTCAGGGCATTTAAAACCAGTTTAAAAAAGCATCCGGCCGAAGTCATGAGATTGCAACAATGGCCATATCCGGTGGCGGTTGAGAAATTCACCATTGCCCGACGATTGAATGAATTGCCACCCGATATCGATGTTTTTACCTTTGGTATGGTACTGGTGAAACAGTCACCCGGTTCTGCAAAGGGAATGGTGTTCGTCACGCTCGAAGATGAATCTGGATTTATCAACCTGGCCTTTACACCGCAGGTATATACACGCTTCTACCGCCAGGTTGATCAACAGCCCTTTCTGAGCGTGGTAGGCAAGCTGCAAAGGGTCAATGAGTCGCATTCGATACTGGTAAAACGCGTGTTTGATTACCATTCAGTCGCGAGCTTGCTGCCGCTACGTCGAGAGGATGACCCGACAGCGCCCGATGCATCGATCGAGCTAATCAAACCCCGGGCCTTTCACTAGACATCATGTTTTAACTTCCCTGTCGAAAACATGAAGTCTGATGTTTTCGACAAGAATGGTTCCAGAAAAAAGCGTTCTATAACAATTCGTTGCAAGTTAAAACATATCAGCCTGCATATAATTTAATGGCTGCACCCCGTTTTGACATTGGTTACGGGTTAATATCTGGCAATATGCAGCGTTAAAACAGCAGGATGAGGCCAAGCATGAACTCGCCGATATTCCAGATCGTCTCAAAAACCGGTAAGCCGGTAAAATTAAGCGCAATCAGCCCTAAAAGGGCATAAGTCCCGTAGCGCTGATTGAGTGTCAGATACTTGAGCGCCATTTTCCGCGGCAATGCGTAGGGCAGGATGTAGCTGCCATCCAGTGGCCCAATCGGCAATAGGTTGAACAACATCAACAGCATGTTAATCAATGCGAGGTAGGTAAAAAAGAAATAGGCGACCTCGGTTTGAAACAGACCGATGCCCATTTTCAGGCCGATTGCATAAAGATTTATGGTCACGATTGCCAGTAAAAGGTTCATTCCCGGTCCGGCCGCAGCGACCAGCAGCATTCCCCAGCGGGTGCGAAAATTGCGCGGGTCGGTCGGAACAGGCCTGGCATAGCCGATGCCGATAATCAGCACCATCAAAAATCCGAGCGGGTCGATGTGAGGAATCGGGTTTAAAGTCACCCTGCCGGCACGCCTCGCGGTGTCGTCACCGATCAGCGACGCGACCTTGCCATGGCCATACTCGTGAAATGTCAACGAGAATACCAGTGCAAACGCTATCAACACGAACAACAGGTATTGCTGTTGAAAAAGTAACTGAATCATAATTTCCTGGTCCGGGTTGTGCTGCTAGTTGGGGGCAGCCTGGACTACCCTGCCGCGCGTTTGACGCTCCCTGGTTCAGGATAACCATGCCTGAGAGAAGTGGCAATGACAATCCGTGAAGGCTGATGGTATTTGTAGGAATTGTCCTACCCCGAATGATTCAAAAACCTGCTCAGCATCGCGATTATCCGTTTGTTTCGTAAGGTTTCTGTTCATCTCGATGATTGCCTGTTATATGAATCAAGCGGGTTCAATCGGACAAGATCAATTTTTTGCCGTCCTGGCCCATAAAAATAGCGCCCTGTTGACCTTGCGGGCAGGCCAGTACCTTACCCTTGCGAGAATCAGCGTTCTTGAGCGAGCAATCGGGGGGTCTGTCAGGGAGCGCCACGTGCCGGCGGGCGGACCAGGAAGAGAATTTCCGTGAGGTTGCCCAACAGCGATTTGACCGGGCAATGTCTGGGTAAATGTAGAGAATAAAAGAATAATAAGGACACACACTGAATTTGCCGGTGCATTTGTCCTCCAGATTGGCCTGTCGGGCAATGGTTTGATTC
>CAZAVY010000071.1:0-15850 GCA_964488685.1 uncultured Gammaproteobacteria bacterium | reverse complement strand
TTTCTTGATGAATCGTTACTAGTAGCGATTGAGGTAAACCGGGATGCGCTGTGCGCCAAACCGGCCAGGCTTGTCGGTGAAATGCCCGGGTAACGGTTCGCCGCATCTGGCACAACAACCGTTTGTATCCAGACCCCATCGCCCCAGTACATACCAATCCCTTTCGATCAGTAATTCCCCGCAGCAATGACACCAGGTACTCGAACCCTGGTTGTCATGCACATTGCCGGTAAAGGCGTAGCGCACCCCATTTTCGACGGCGATGCTGCGAGCGCGGGTCAAGGTGGCGGCCGGCGTACGTTCGATATCGCGCATCTTCCAGTCCGGATGAAAAGCGCTAAAATGCATCGGTACATCGGGTCCGAGCCTGTCGACCACCCAGGCCGTCATCTGCTGCAATTCTTCATCGGAATCGTTTTCGCCCGGAATCAGCAGCGTGGTGATTTCGAGCCAGGCATCGGTTTCGTGTTTGATGTATTCGAGCGTTTCGAGTACGGGGGACAATTGGCCGCCGCATATCTTGCGGTAAAAACGATCGGTAAATGCCTTCAGATCGACGTTGGTCGCATCCATTGCGGCAAAGAATTCAATCCTCGGTTCAGGGTCGATATAGCCGGCGGTAACCGCGACGGTATTGATGTTGTGCTCACGGCAGGCGGCGGCGACATCGATGGCATATTCGTGGAAAATAACCGGGTCGTTGTAGGTGAAGGCCACGCTCAGGCAGGACAGTTCGACGGCGACTTCGGCGAGCTTTTGCGGGGACGCAGCATCGGCCAGGGTATCCATTTCGCGAGACTTGGACATATCCCAGTTCTGGCAAAACTTGCACGCCAGGTTACAACCGGCGGTTCCGAACGACAGTACCGAGCTGCCGGGAAAGTAGTGATTGAGCGGTTTTTTCTCGATCGGATCGATGCAAAATCCACTGGAGCGACCGTAACCGACAAGCTTGACTTCATCGTCGAGACGCTGCCGCAGGTAGCATAGTCCGCGCTGCCCCTCGCGCAAGCGACAATGGCGCGGACACAGATCGCATTGCAGGCGTCCATCTTCCAGTCGGTGCCAGTACCTGGTTTTGACTATCGTATCTTCCATCGCTTGATATATCGCAAATCACCGGTAACGCGTTCGGGTTATACTGGCCGGGTTGCAGTGGGTCGAGGGCAGATCATGAGTACGCGCGTAGCGGCCGTAGCCGGATATTTTTACGAGGCAAATGCAAACCGTTTGCAACGCCATGTCAATGAGCTGTTAAACGCTGAACCTGCTTACTCCGAGGCCATGCCTAAGGCATTGATAGTACCACATGCGGGTTATATCTACTCGGGGTCGACCGCGGCATTCGCTTTTCGTCGCCTTTTACCTGATCCGGACAAGGTAAAGCGGGTGCTACTGATTGGACCCGCACACCGGGTAAGCGTCAAGGGCATGGCGATCCCATCGGTGGATAGTTTTACCACACCCCTGGGGGAGGTTGCGCTGGACCGAACGGTGCTCGAGCAGATCAGCCGAATGCCCGGTGTGCAAGTCTTCGACGAGGCGCATAGAGAGGAGCACAGTCTCGAGGTGCAGTTACCATTCCTGCAAACGGTGCTGAATGATTTCAGCCTGCTACCCGTCGTGGTGGGAGCTGCTGACTCGACTGAGGTTGCGGCTGTTATCGACCTGGTCAGCGGTCAAGCGCATACCCTTGTTGTGATCAGTACGGATTTATCACATTTTTTAAATTACCGGGATGCACAGAGAATTGATGCCAGTACCTGCGCGCAGATCCTGGGCCACTCAACCTCACTCAAGAGTAGCGAGGCCTGTGGTGCTCGCGCAATCAACGGGTTGATGGCTTGCGGTAATTTCGAGGCGCTGGAGGTGTCATTGTTGCACGCCTGTAACTCCGGCGACACTGCCGGGACACCGAATCGGGTTGTCGGATATGCCGCCTTTGCCTTGCGCTGAGTTCTCCGACAACGAGCAGCTTAGCCTGCTTGATATCGCTCGCCGGTCAATTCAAAACGGATTTGCATCGGGAAATGCGCTGCAGATCGATGACAAGCAACTCGGTGAGAAACTGGGTATCAAGTCTGCTGTATTCATCACTCTGACTCGTTTTGGTAAACTGCGCGGTTGTGTCGGATCTTTGGAGCCAACCGAACCGCTGGCACAGGCGATCGCTAATTCGGCCTTCAATGCGGCATTTAAAGACAAACGTTTTGAAGCTTTGCAAGTAGCGGAACTCGAAGCTCTGCAGATCGAGATCTCGGTGCTGTCCGACATGGAAGCTTTGTCGGTTGACTCCAGACAGGCGTTGCTCGAAGCCCTGCAACCCGGTATCGATGGTTTACTGTTGGAAGACCAGGGTTGCCGCTCAACTTTCCTGCCCAAAGTCTGGGAAAAAATTGAATCGCCCGCCATATTTCTGGAACAATTGATGCAGAAAGCCGGACTTCCCGAAACACACTGGTCGAACACCATTCGATTGCATCGGTATCAGACCACCTCGTTTGCTGAAAATTAACCGGCCCGGTGATGAGTTTGTGTTGGAGCAATGTGGCTTTTCCGCTATTATCTGCGCACCTCTACTCCCCTGTAAAGTGACCCGATCGAACATGCTATGCCTCACCGGTAGCCCGGCACACTCCGAATTCAGACTTAGAAAACTAGAGCAGCAACTTACCGAAACCGGGATGACACTAAACCGGCTCGGTAGCCGTTATATTCATCTTGTCGATATCGGTGATCGAGACCTGGATGAATCAGCGCTGGAGGTATTAAATAGCCTTTTAAGCTATGGGCCTACGTCACAAACTGCGAACTTCGAAGGTAAAGAATATTACGTGGTGCCTCGTCCCGGCACCATTTCCCCCTGGGCCAGCAAGGCGACCGATATCGCTCACAACTGTGGCTTGAATCAGATCAAACGCATCGAACGTGGCATTCTCTACACCCTCGATACGCCCGGTAAAGTGGCAGTCGATCTTCTGCATGATCGAATGATCGAGGCTGTATTTACCGATCTCAACGCCTGCGGCGCGCTGTTTCAAACCCAGGATCCGCGGCCACTGAAGGAGATCGATACCATTAACAGGGGTCGCGCTGCACTGGTGCAGGCGAACACCGTTCTTGGACTTGCACTTTCACCCGATGAGATCGACTACCTGAACACCGCCTATGATGAGATGGGCCGCAATCCCGTCGACGTCGAACTGATGATGTTTGCGCAGGCAAACTCCGAACATTGCCGCCACAAGATCTTTAATGCGAGCTGGAGCATCGATGGTGTCGAGCAGGACATGTCGTTATTCGAAATGATCAGGAATACCCACGCTCGCCACGGCGATGGCGTACTTTCGGCCTATCATGATAATTCAGCGGTGATCGAAGGTTTCAGGTCCGCCAAGTTTGCACCGGTCCCGACTACTGACGACTATCAGTACCGGGATGCCCAGCTCGATATTCTGATGAAGGTTGAAACGCATAACCACCCGACCGCAATTTCACCTTACGCGGGTGCCGCTACCGGTTCAGGGGGTGAGATAAGGGATGAAGGTGCTACCGGAACCGGTTCCAAACCGAAGGCAGGCCTGTGTGGATTTTCGGTATCTAACCTGAAGATCCCCGGTTTTGAACAGCCCTGGGAGCAGGATAACGGCAAACCGCGGCGCATTGCCTCGGCGCTTGACATCATGCTCGAAGGCCCGGTCGGGGCGGCATCGTTCAATAACGAGTTCGGTCGTCCGAACACCTGCGGTTACTTTCGGACTTATGAACAAACGATGATTACCGATTCCGGTTCCGAGCTGCGCGGATATCACAAACCGATTATGGTCGCCGGCGGTGTCGGCACGATTCAGCGCGAGCATGTCGACAAGCAGGATATCCCGCCCGGCGCCAACATAATCGTACTGGGTGGTCCGGCGATGTTAATTGGCCTCGGTGGCGGGGCCGCCTCGTCGATGACCAGCGGGCGTAGCAGCGAACAGCTGGATTTTGCTTCGGTACAACGTGGCAACCCAGAAATGCAGCGTCGCGTGCAGGAGGTTATCGATCGTTGTTTAGCGCAAGCCGGGTCTACTCCGATTCTGTCGATTCACGATGTAGGCGCGGGTGGACTTTCGAACGCGTTACCCGAACTGGTGCACGACGCCGGACGTGGCGCCGAACTGGATTTACGCCTTGTGCCCAATGACGAACCGGGAATGTCGCCAATGGAAATCTGGTGTAATGAAAGCCAGGAGCGGTACGTGCTCGCGGTATCAGACCAACGCCTCGCCGACTTTATCACGCTCTGTGATCGGGAGCGTTGTATTTACGCGGTTCTCGGCAAGGCTTGTGAGCGACGAAATTTACGGGTCAAGGATCCGCAGTTTAATAATACCCCGGTGAATATTCCACTGGATGTTTTACTCGGTAAACCACCCAAAATGCATCGTGATGTTGTGCGTATCGAAACGCTACAACCTGAATTCGATCGTGCTGGAATCGAGTTGAAGCAGGCGCTTTATCGAGTGTTGCGTTTACCGGCGGTTGCCGATAAGACGTTTCTGATCAGTATTGGTGATCGCTCGGTGAGTGGACTGGTAGCACGCGATCAAATGATTGGTCCGTGGCAGGTGCCGGTAGCCAACGCGTCGGTCACTCTCAGCGATTACAGGGGCTATAGCGGTGAAGTTATGAGCATGGGTGAACGCACTCCGCTGGCATTGCTGGATGCACCGGCAGCCGGGCGCATCGCGATCGGTGAAGCATTGACCAACCTGGGTTCGGCCTGGGTAGGGGATTTGTCTCGCACCGTATTATCTGCAAACTGGATGGCTGCGGCAGGCCATAGTGGAGAAGATGCACGCTTGTTTGATACCGTTAAAGCGGTTGGAATGGAACTCTGCCCCGAGCTCGGAATTGCAATTCCGGTGGGCAAGGATTCGCTGTCGATGCAAACCCGGTGGAGCGATGGTGAGGCCGATAAATCGGTGACCGCACCCCTGTCTCTGATAATCTCTGCCTTTGCCCCGGTAGCCGACGTGCGTAAAACAGTGACCCCGGATATCAAGGCTGGTACCGGAGCTTCCTGTTTATTGCTGCTTGACCTCGGTGCCGGCAAGCACCGATTGGGTGCTTCGGCGTTAACCCAGGTTTTTGGCCAGATTGGCGCCGTCGGACCCGATCTTGAAAATGCTTCAGTCTTTAAATCCGCCTTCGTTAGTTTGCAGGCGATGCTTGAACAGGAATTATTGCTCGCTTATCACGATCGTTCCGACGGCGGGCTGGTAGTCACCCTTTGTGAAATGGCATTCGCCGGCCACAGTGGTTTGAACTGCGATATCACGCGTCTCGGTGCCGATGCACTGGCGGTATTGTTTGCGGAAGAGCTCGGTGTGGTAGTACAGGTGTCGGAATCAAATCTGCACAGAGTCGAAGCAATCCTGCGTGATGCCGGCCTGTTTCACCTTTGCCATCGAATAGGTGAGCCGACCCGTGATGCGAATCTCAGGATCAGCCATATCGGTGAAGTGGTCGTCGATGAATCAATTGTCGATTTGCGCAGCGCCTGGTCGGAAACCACGTTTCGGATGCAGTCGCTACGCGACAATCCGGGGTGTGCGCGGCAGGAGTTCGATTTGATCCAATCGAATCAGCCGGCAAAATTGTTTTCATCGTTAAGCTTCGATCCGGATGACGATATTTGTGCCGCCATCGTCGGCGCTGTGAAACCCCGCATCGCGATTCTGCGCGAACAGGGCGTCAACGGGCAGGTTGAAATGGCGGCTGCATTTGATCGCGCTGACTTCCACGCAATCGATGTGCATATGAGCGATATAATTTCCGGCCGGGTGAGTCTGGCTGATTTTAAGGGCATCGCCGCCTGCGGCGGTTTTTCTTATGGGGATGTGCTGGGCGCGGGTGAGGGCTGGTCGAAATCGATCCTCTTCAATCCGCGAGCCTATGACGAGTTCTCCGCATTTTTTGATCGTCACGACAGTTTCGGGCTCGGTATTTGCAACGGCTGCCAGATGATGTCAAACCTCTATCAAATGATTCCCGGGGCCGTGCATTGGCCGCGTTTCGTCGGTAACAAATCGGAGCAGTTCGAAGCGCGATTCGTAATGGCAGAGATTCTTGAATCGGCTTCGATTTTTCTCGATGCAATGCAAGGGTCGATGATGCCGGTGGTGGTCGCGCATGGCGAAGGACGTATTGAAACCAGGGGGAGCTCCGCTGCTGAACTGTTCGAGCGTAAACTAGCCTGTCTTCGTTACGTCGACGCCGGTGGCGTCGCTAGCGAGGTTTATCCACTCAACCCGAATGGATCGGCCCTGGGTTTGAACGGATTCAGCAACGAGGATGGGCGTTTTACAATCATGATGCCGCATCCGGAACGTATTTTTCGCAGCATCCAGAATTCGTGGCGTGCGCCCGAATGGGGTGAATACAGTCCCTGGATGCGGATTTTCCGTAATGCGCGTCGCTGGTTAAACTAACAACTGCTATCGGTCATGATGTATGCTTGCCTATAGTGGCTCGAGATTGCTATGAATGAAACCGGGGCGGGAGGTAACGGTTTCCCGGCTGGAACTAGTCACGCGCGATCGGGTCTAGGTACTAATAGATATTAAAGGGCTGATAATGATTAAAACTAAAAAACGCTGGGAAATTTCGGAATCCGAAGTAACGCCGGAGTCTTTGTACCTGCGCCGCCGTGAATTCATGAAAGCGGCAGGCACTATCGGCGGTGCCTTATTGATGAACCCCTGGGCAGCCGCCCAGGCTTCGCTGGAGATTGGTGATTACCGGAAAAAAGTAGTCACGCTGGATGAGGAGATCACCGATGAGGACGATGCTACCAGTTACAATAACTTTTACGAATTTGGCACCGGTAAGGAAGACCCGAAGCAGAATTCACAGCGCTTTAAAACCGACGGCTGGGCAATAGAAGTCAGCGGCGAATGCGAAAAACCCGGCACCTATGGTCTCGAGGAACTGGTTAAGCCGTTTCCGATCGAAGAACGTATTTACCGCTTGCGATGTGTCGAAGCCTGGTCGATGGTTATTCCCTGGCTGGGTATCCCGTTAGCGTCGATATTAAACGGTTTTCAACCGACCTCTAAAGCAAAATATGTCGGTTTTAAAACACTGCATGATCCGGTGCGCATGCCCGGACAAAATCGTTCGGTGCTGAATTGGCCTTACCGAGAAGGTCTGACCATCGCCGAGGCGATGCATCCACTGACACTACTGTCGGTCGGTATGTACGGCAAAACCATGCCGAACCAGAACGGCGCGCCGATTCGCCTGGTGGTGCCGTGGAAATACGGTTTCAAAAGCATCAAGTCAATTGTCAGCATCGAGTTCAGCGAGGTACAGCCGTTGACGTCGTGGAATATGGCGTCTGCGCGAGAGTATGGCTTTTATTCGAATGTCAATCCGCAAGTCAACCACCCGCGCTGGTCGCAGAGCCGTGAGCGTCGCATCGGTGATATTTTTAAACGTGACACGCTCATGTTCAATGGTTATGGCGAGGAAGTCGCCGGGCTCTACGATGATCTTGACCTGGTAGTCAATTTTTAAGATGCAGTTCGCAGCGGCGTTAAAGTCCGCTTACGCTAAACCAACAGTACATCTGTTATGTCTGGTACCGTTCAGTGTGTTGTTGTGGTCGATCTACAATGATGATCTCGGTGCCAATCCGGTCGAGAAACTGACCCATGAAACCGGAGGCTGGACGCTACGATTCCTGTTGATCACACTTTGTCTGAGTCCGTTACGGCAGTGGACCGGTCAGGCATCATTTGTCCGGTTTCGTCGTATCTTCGGCCTCTATACTTTTTTCTACGCTAGCTGTCATTTCACGATCTGGTTTATCGCCGATCACTCGTTCGATCCAGCTAGCATGATCGAAGATGTCATCGAACGCCCCTACATAAGCTTCGGTTTCAGCGCATTGCTGCTGATGTTGCCGTTGGCGATTACTTCAAACCAGGCGATGATTCGGCGCCTCGGTAAAAAATGGAAATCCCTGCATCAACTGGTGTACCTGGTCATACTGCTGGGCGTGTTGCATTTCCTGTGGCTGGTCAAAGCCGACTACCGCGAACCGGTCATCTATGCGATTATCGCGATTATTCTGTTGCTGCATCGGGTTGGCCCGATGAAACGTTTCAGTCTTAAATCATTCCTGGTTGCACGTAAAACTAACCGGGCCGTTTAAATCGGAACGAATAGAAGGAAATGAAAATACTGGTAACCGGTGTTGCCGGTTTCATCGGTCACGCGCTTACCGAGCATCTGTGTCAGCGTGGGGACGAAGTCCTTGGTATCGATAATCTCAATAGCTATTACGATACAGGCCTGAAACAGGCCCGCTTGAAGCGCCTTCAAGCGCAGACGGATTTTCGCTTTTTGAAAATGGATATTGCCGACGCGGCTGCGTTGGAAAAGATTTTCAAACACCACAAATTCGAGCGCGTACTGAATTTAGCGGCACAGGCCGGCGTTCGCTATTCGCTGACCAATCCCCGTGCCTACATCGATAGTAACCTGGTCGGATTTGCCAATCTGCTTGAGTGCTGCCGGTTGCATACGGTCGAGCATCTGGTTTACGCATCTTCCAGTTCGGTCTATGGCGCTAATCAAAGCATGCCTTTCAGTACCGCGGACAATGTCGATCATCCAATTTCACTCTACGCGGCGACCAAGAAAGCGAATGAATCAATGGCGCATAGCTATAGCCACCTCTACCGGTTGCCGACCACTGGCCTGCGGTTTTTTACCGTATACGGCCCCTGGGGCAGGCCGGATATGTCGCCGATTCTGTTCGCTGATGCAATTTGCCGGGGTGAGCCGATAAAAGTATTCAACCAGGGCCGACACAAACGTGATTTCACCTACATCGATGATATTGTCGATGGGGTGATTCGATGCCTCGACCGCGTGCCCGAAGGGAATCCGGATTGGTCGGGGCTCGAACCCGATCCGGCGAGCAGCAATGCGCCATGGCGCATTTACAATATCGGACGTGGTGAACCGGTTGAGCTACTGGATTACATCAAAATGCTGGAGCAGGCACTGGGTACAACCACCAGTAAGGAATTGCTGCCGGCCCAACCCGGGGACGTCGAAAATACTTTTGCGGATATCGAGGCACTCGTTTCCGACACCGGTTATAACCCGCAGACCTCGATTAAACAGGGTTTACGGCAATTTGCTGACTGGTACCTGAGTTATTACGTCAAAGAATAACCTATAATCAAACCCAATAGCCTGGCAAGGGCATGGCCGAGGAGGGCGGCATATCGTTGACAGTACTCAACAATCAGTCTTACTGGAGGTGAATAAGCTTGCGGTAGACTTTTATTTACAAGGCAGCCCCGTGTCTGCGCTTAGCGAGGTTTCATTCAAGGTACATTCCGGTGAAACTGTTGCCCTGGTCGGGGAGTCCGGTTCTGGAAAGTCGGTCACTTCACAGGCGATCATGGGGATATTGCCGGGCAACGCCCGTATCTGCGCTGGAGAGATACTGTTTAATAACCCTCAAACCGGGCAGCGTGTCGATATTGCCAAACTCGATCCCGAAAGTCTGCAAATGCGTCAGATTCGCGGCGGCAGTATCTCCATCATTTTTCAGGAACCGATGGCCTCGCTATCTCCGGTGCATACCATCGGCGATCAAATTAGCGAGGCGTTATTTCTGCATCGAGATGTGAGTTACCAGGAAGGGATCAAGCTCACCGAGGCCATGTTACAGCAGGTCGGATTTCCGGATCCTGCCCGTGCGTTACGCATGTATTCGTTTGAGCTATCGGGTGGATTGCGCCAACGTGCGATGATTGCAATGGCGATGATCTGTCATCCCTCGTTGATGATTGCGGATGAGCCTACCACGGCGCTCGATGTTACGATTCAGGCGCGTATTCTGAAACTGATCAGGGAATTGCAGTCTGAACTGGGTATGGCCTTGCTGTTGATTACGCACGACCTGGGGGTGGTCGCCAACATGGCCGATGACCTGGTGGTGATGTATCACGGTCGCGTTATGGAGGCCGGCCCATTGCGGGATTTGTTCGAGAACCCGCAGCATGATTATCTCAAAGCCCTGATGCATGCAGTACCGAGATTCGATCTAAAACCGGGTGAGAGGCTGGTTCCGGTACGGGAGATTCACTCTGAAACCGGGGGATTGTTGAAAAAACAACCCGGGGTACAGATCACCGATTCGAAAGCACCTCATTTGCTGGTTCGCGGGCTTTCCAAGACTTATCATTTGCGTGGCGGGGGCTGGGTAAAATCGGAATCGAGAGAATTGCTTGCGGTTGACAGGGTGTCGTTCGAAGTCGAGCGCGGTGAGTGTTTTGGCCTGGTGGGTGAGAGTGGCTGTGGAAAGACGACCCTGAGCAAGATCATCATGCGGGCAATTACGCCGGATAACGGTGAGATCATTTACCACGACGGTACTCGGGCTATCGATGTACGTGCGCTCGATGGCAATAATTTGCTCGCTTTTAGACGCAAGATGCAGTTTATATTTCAGGACCCTTACAGCGCTTTAAATCCACGTATGACCGTATTCGATATCCTGCGTGAGCCGCTGATAGTGCATGCGATGGGTGGCATTGATTATCAACGTCAAATGACAACTGAATTGATGCGTCTGGTAGGATTGGATCCACGTTTTTTAAGTCGGTATCCGCACAGTTTTTCCGGCGGCCAGCGCCAGCGCATAGGCATAGCCCGCGCACTTGCATTGCAACCCGATTTAATTATTTGTGACGAACCGGTGTCCGCGCTGGATGTTTCTATCCAGGCCCAGGTGTTGAACCTGTTAAAGGATTTGCAACAGGAGCTCGGGCTTACCCTGGTTTTCATTTCGCATAATCTTGCGGTCATCCACTACATCGCCAACCGGATTGCGGTGATGTGTAAAGGTCGCATGGTCGAGCTCGCAACGCGCGACCAGCTGTTCCAAAGTCCGATGCACCCTTATACCCGCGCGTTGCTGTCGGCAGTGCCGCATCCGCAGTTCTCGCAGCCATTGAGTTTCGAGGCTATTACCGAGAGCAGCGCTTCCGATCCTTCCCAGTGGTCATCTCCATTCACGATCGACGGGTGTCTTGAGACCGAGTTCATGGCGCTCGGCGGCGGTCATTTCGTCAGGGTGGCGGTTGGTTGCAAACCCTCCGATCTAGCCGCATGAGATTTTTGAGCCAGGCCATTGTACTGTGCGCAATCCTGCCGCAGATTTCGATGACGGCGGCATCCGGTCACTTGATCGAAACACCATCGCTGGCAGATCAGGTTCTGTCCGGAGCCTTGCCACCCGTGCAGCAACGGCTTCCGCAAAATTCACAGCAGGTTCAGTTGCAACCGGGACAGCTTGCCGGCCTGCATGGTGGGGAACTTCGGCTGTTGATGGGTAAACAGAAGGATATCAGACAAATTGTAATTTATGGTTACGCGCGGCTGGTCGGCTATACCCCCGAACTAAGCCTCAAGGCAGATATTCTCGAGCATTACGAAGTCTTTGAGAACCGGATTTTCACACTGCATTTGCGTAAAGGCCATAAATGGTCGGATGGTCATCCGTTTACCAGCGAAGACTTCCGATACTATTGGGAAGATATCGCTAACAACCCTCAGTTGTCGAAAGGAGGGCCAGACAAGCTGCTCATTATTGACGGCGAATTGCCGCAGGTAGATTTTCCCGATGAGTATACCGTGCGCTACAGCTGGTCTAGTCCGAATCCTTATTTCCTGCCTGCCCTGGCCGACGCGCGGCCATTGTATATCTACAAGCCTGCGCATTATCTACGTCAGTTTCACGCGCGTTATCAAAGTGAGGCAACCCTGAATCGCCTGATGAAAGAGTCGGGCAAGCGCAACTGGATAGGAGTACATGTAAATCGCGATCGACCCTACAAGGCTACCAACCCCGATCTACCCAGTTTGCAACCCTGGGTAAATACGACCTACCCACCCTCGGAACGTTTTATGTTCAAGCGTAACCCTTTTTACCACCGCGTGGATCAGAACGGTCGCCAATTGCCCTACATCGATACTATCGCGATCAATATTGCTTCGAGTAAACTGGTTCCGGCGAAAACCGGCGCCAACGAATCGGATCTGCAGGCGCGCTACCTGCGCATGGATCACTACACCTTTTTAAAATTAGCTGCAAAACGAAATGATTTCGATGTACGTCTGTGGCAAACCGCAAAGGGAGCGCACCTGGCGCTCTATCCAAATTTGAATACCAACGATAAACAGTATCGAGATCTAATGCGTGATGTGCGATTTCGGCGTGCCCTGTCTCTCGCCATACATCGATTCGAAATCAACCAGGTGGTGTATTTCGGACTTGTCCAGGAAAGTAACAATACGGTGTTACAGGAGTGTTCGCTATTCAAACCCGAATACCGGACCGATGGAATCGAATACGATTTGACGCAAGCCAATGCGTTGCTCGACGAGTTGGGATTGACCCGCCGCGACGATCGCGGTGTACGCTTGTTGCCGGATGGAAGAGCGCTCGAAATTTTGATTCAAACGGCCGGTGAAAGTACCGAGCAGACCGACGTGCTCGAGCTAATACACGACAGTTGGTTAGAGGCCGGGATCAAGTTATACAGCATACCGTCTACGCGCGAGGTTTTTCGAAACCGGATTTTTTCAGGTGATGCGATCATGTCCATCTGGTCTGGTCTGGCCAACGGAATTCCGAATCCGGAGAACAGCCCCAAAGAACTGGCACCGACCTCGAAGTACCAGTATCAATGGCCGAAGTGGGGGTCGTACTACGAATCGAGCGGCAATAGTGGGGAGGCACCCGAAATATCGGCGGCACGGGAACTGGTCAGATTGAACGATCGATGGGGTCGTGCCTTAAAGCGCGAACAACGCGTTTCGATCTGGCACCGAATGCTCGATATTAATCGTGAACAGATGTTCACCATCGGCATCGTCAACCGAGTGCCGCACCCGGTAGTCGTCAGCAAATTCCTGAACAATGTGCCGCAAAAGGGTTTCTATGATATCTCGCCTGGTGCGTATTTCGGAATCTATAAACCGGACAGTTTCTGGTTCGACGAGGCCAGGCACTGATGCTTGCCTATATATTCCGCCGTATCCTGACCATGATTCCCACACTGCTGGTTATCAGCATGCTGGTGTTTGTCATTATCCAGTTGCCGCCGGGCGATTATCTCGAAAGTCATATCGCTGAACTGCAAAGCCAGGGTGAATCGGTCGACGAACAAAAGATTCAGTTTCTAAGGGAGCAATACGGACTGGATAAACCGCTGTTGCACCAATATTGGTATTGGGTTACCGGTATGTTGCAGGCAGATTTCGGTTATTCTTTCGAATACGATCTACCGGTTACCGAAGTGGTTGGTGATCGCTTGTTCCTGACCGTGCTGATTTCGATCGCGACCATACTATTTACCTGGATAGTAGCTTTCCCGATCGGTATTTACTCCGCCACGCACCAGTATAGCTGGGGTGATTACGGTCTTTCGACTCTGGGATTTCTGGGCCTCGCCACACCAAATTTCCTGCTGGCACTGGTGATGCTCTATTTGGCCAATGTTTATTTTGGTACCAGTATTGGTGGTTTGATGGACCCGGAATACATAGACCAGGAATGGAGCATCGACAAATTGATTTCGATTCTCGAACATCTGTGGATTCCGGTAATTGTCATTGGTACTTCGGGAACCGCAGGCATGATACGTCGCTTGCGCGCCAACCTGCTGGATGAGTTGCAAAAGCAGTATGTCATTACCGGAAAGGCCAAGGGCCTACCTCCGGTAAAGCTATTAACCAAGTACCCGTTGCGCGTGGCGCTTAACTTTTTCGTGGCCGACATCGGCACCCTGTTACCGACGGTCATCTCTGGTGCTGAAATCGTGGCGATAGTTATGTCACTGCCAACCACCGGGCCGATTTTGCTGAGCGCTTTGCAGAGCCAGGATATGTACCTGGCCGGGTCGTTCCTGATGTTTCTCGCGGTACTTACCGTGTTCGGGGTGCTGGTTTCCGATATCGCGCTAGCCATGCTGGATCCGCGAATTCGTCTCGGTGGCGGCGTCTCAAAATGAATAGCGATCATTTTGTTTCGCGCGACCCCTTCGACCCGCATTCAATCGAGGCGTTGTCACCGGCCCAGGAAAAGTATTATCTGGCTTCCCAATGGAAGTTGATGTGGTGGAAGCTTCGTCGCCACCGACTGGCCGTCATTTGCGGCGTTATCCTGGCATTGAACTATGCCGCGATAATGTTCAGCGAAGTGATATCACCCTATAATCTTCATACCCGAAATACCAATTTCATATACTCCCCGCCACAAAGCGTGCATTTGTTTCATGACGGTGCCTTCGTCGGCCCTTTTGTTTATGGCCGGGATTACCAACTGGATATGGAAAATCTGAAACGTAACTACCCCGAGCGTAACAACGATGTCCAACCGTTGCGTTTCTTTTGCCAGGGCGATGACTACCGGTTCTGGGGTTTGTTTGAAGCCCGATTTCACCTGGTATGTCCTCCCGAGAACGGGACATTCTTTCTGCTTGGAACTGATCGCCTGGGGCGCGATATGTTTTCGCGCATCACCTATGGCGCCCGTATATCTTTGACGATAGGTCTGATCGGTATTCTGATCAGTTTTACACTGGGAATCGTAATCGGCGGTCTGGCAGGGTATTACGGGGGCTGGGTCGATGCCACGGTACAGCGAATGATCGAAGTCATCCGATCATTTCCGGAATTGCCTCTGTGGATGGCACTGTCAGCGGTGTTGCCAGTGAACTGGAGCCCGATATTGATTTTCTTCGGCATTACCGTAATTCTGGCGATGCTCGACTGGACCGGACTGGCGCGAGCGGTGCGCTCGAAATTACTCTCGTTACGCGAGGAAGACTATTGCTCCGCAGCCGAATTGATGGGCGCTAAACCCGGGCGCATTATCGGTCGCCATCTGCTGCCCGGGTTCATGAGTCATTTGATTGCCTCGGCGACCTTATCGGTACCTGCAATGATTTTGGGTGAAACTGCGCTCAGTTTTCTCGGACTTGGCTTGAGGCCGCCGGTAACCAGCTGGGGTGTGTTGCTGAATGAAGCACAGAACATAAACGTAGTCGCGCTATATCCCTGGCTACTGTTTCCGGTAGTACCGGTAATCCTCGTTATCATGACATTTAATTTCTTTGGCGACGGTTTGCGCGATGCGGCCGATCCCTACAAGTAATCAATGCAATTCGGTTTCCGAGAACGCGAGTCTTGCCCGGTTTGCACATCAGAGGATAAAAAAGTTCTGTGTGAAATGTGTTACGACGATCGGCGCCTGGCGACATTTATCGAAAGCTTTTACCTGGGCAGGGTACCGTTGGAAGCATTGCAGGCCGGGATCTATCGTGTTGTGGCCTGCAGTCATTGTCATTTCATTTACCAGGATTCGATACTGGATCATCTTGGCATGCAGTTGCTTTATCAGGACTGGATTGATCAAACGCAAAGTTTGCACAAGAAAAAACACGCGGGCGCAGGGCTTTATCGGCAATACGCAGGACAGGTCAACAACTTAACGCACCTGTTCGATATTCCCCCGCATCAGACACGAATCCTTGATTTCGGCATGGGATGGGGTTACTGGAGTCGCATGGCGCAGGCGCATGGTTTTGATGTTGTCGGTTGCGAATTGTCGCATCAGCGCCGGGAATATGCGTGCCAAATGGGGATAACGGTTATCGATAACCTGGCGCAGTTACAAGGTGGATTCGACTGTATACATGCAAATCAGGTTTTCGAGCATCTACCCGATCCAATTCAATCCTTGCAGGATCTCTGCCGGCATTTAAAACCCGAT
>CAZAVY010000070.1:8216-15963 GCA_964488685.1 uncultured Gammaproteobacteria bacterium | reverse complement strand
TCAGCGAAATGAACGGCGTCGGACGGCGCATGCCCTGGACCATGGCGGCCTTCACTATCGGCGCCCTCGGGATGATCGGTGTGCCGCCGATGGCGGGCTTTATCAGCAAATGGTACCTGGGATTCGGCGCACTGGAAGCAGGACAGGGCTGGGTGATTTTTATCCTGGCCGGTAGCAGTCTGCTCAACGCGGGTTATTTCCTGCCAATTTTGTACGCTGCCTGGTTCAAGACGGCCGCTGATGCCTGGCCCGCCGAGCGCGCCTTTGGACGCAGAGAAACGGCCTGGACACTACTGGCGCCCCCGGTGGTGACTGCCCTGCTGACACTGAGCGTGGGACTACTGGCATCGACACCGTTCAGCCCGCTGCAATGGGCGAAATTTATCACTACGCTGGAGTACGCGCCGTGAGTGATTCCCCGAGTGCTTTGCTGCTGCTATCGGTGCCGGGATTGCCGCTGTTGTTGGCGATGGGTCTGATGATTCACGCGTTGCGCCGAGCCGTATTGATGCTTGCGCCGTGGGCCGCGCTGCCCGCGCTTGTGGTGTCTGTGTCAGCGCCATCAGGCACCACGCTGGATCTGCCGTGGCTGTTGTTGGGCACTCATCTTGGGATTGATGAGACGGCCAGGATGTTTCTGTTCTTTAGCGCATTGTTGTGGCTGGTGGCAGGGATCTATGCTGTGGGTTACTTGACCAGTCGCTCCTCAAAAACAGGATTTTTTACCTGGTTCCTGTTGGCGATGGCCGGCAATCTCGGGCTTATCCTGTCCCTGGACATGGTTATTTTTTATGCCTTTTTCGGTTTGATGAGTTTCGCCTCATTTGGCCTGGTGATATATGAGCGCACGCCCGAAGCGTTGCGAGCGGGTCGGGTTTATATCATCCTTGTGGTCGTGGGAGAGGTGTTGTTGTTCACTGCATTCGCAAATGCTGCGGTGGCGGCCGGCGGTATTGAATTCGAAGTCGTGCGGCCGGCGGTAGCGGGATCAGACCTGCGCGACTTGATCGTGGGGCTGGCGCTGCTCGGATTCGGTATCAAGGCCGGCGTAATCGGCCTGCATGTCTGGTTGCCGTTGGCGCATCCGGTGGCGCCCACGCCCGCCAGCGCAGTGCTGTCGGGCGCCATGATAGCGGCAGGCCTGCTGGGCTGGTTGCGCATCCTGCCGCTGGGGGAAACGGCGTTATCAGGCTGGGGGGTGGTGGTGATTGTTGCCGGGGTGGTGGCTGTTTTCTACGCGGTACTGGTCGGGTTGATGCAGAGTAACCCCAAAACGGTGTTGGCTTATTCCAGTATCAGCAAGATGGGCATCATGACCATCGGCGTCGGACTGGGTCTGCTCGAAGCGGACAGTTGGCCGCTCATTTTAAGCGCCATCCTGATTTATGCGCTGCATCATGGTCTGGCAAAAGGGGCATTATTCCTCGGCGTGGGGATGGCGGCAAACCCTCCAGCCTCGAAGGGTCTACGCGCTCTACTGATTGCGGGTCTGCTGCTTCCGGCGCTATCGCTGGCCGGCGCCCCGCTGACCAGCGGCATGATTGCGAAGAACCTATTGCAGGCGCAAGTGATGTCAGCGGCAACGCCCTGGGATGGCTGGTTGCAAATTCTGCTGACGTTGGGCGCTGTGGCGACCACACTGCTGATGGCTCGTTTTTTGACCCTGTTATGGCTGCAACGCAAAATTTCAACCCGGCCGCCGGCAACGCCTAAATCCATGTGGCTGTCGTGGTTATCGTTATTGGTAGTCGTAGCCCTGGCGCCATTGTTTTTCTCACTTGCTGATTCACAGAACCCATGCACGCTAAAGTCGATGATCAGCGCATTGTGGCCCGTCGCTGTGGGTGGAGGTCTCGCGGTCTGGGTGTGGCTGTATGGCCGGCGTCAACCGGTGATTTGGGGGTACAGTATTCCTGCCGGTGATGTTCTGGTACTGGTGGAGCACCGGCTTGGCTCTTTGGTCGGGTCCGGCAGGAGATTCGGCCTCGAAACGCTGCCAAAATGGCGATTGTCGATTCTGACCGGTTGCAAGCGGTTGCAAGACCTTTCCTGTCTATGGTCCGTTATGGGTAGCGCTGAAAACCGATTAGGACGCTGGGCAATCGGTACCACTTTGTTTTTGGTGCTGACCATGCTGTTTATTTTTCTCGCCGCTCGCTGAGCGGGGCCGCCGGGTTAACAGGTACCGTGCGAGCCCGAATAGCCACTGCGCCGGGGCGAAGTCCAGCCTTGCAGCGACCCGGCAGCGGGCTCATATATTTCGACCTTGAGCGGATAACAGGCTGTGCTGTCATCGGAATGACTGCTGCCGCAATCGCCACCGGGACAGGCTGATAGACCTCCAAGCAGATCGATTTCGGCAAAGAACTCGATAAAATCGCCGGGGCGCACCGGGCTTGCTTTCATAAAGTACTGATGGGTATCCAGGGTGAAACCGGTGCACATGAATACATTCATCACATCGTGCACCTGTAACTCGGCTTCGCCGAGCGGTATATTGCGAGTCGCAGCGAGCGATCGCGTCAGGTTTGAATGGCAGCAATGATGGTAATCGACGCCCTTCAACATATGGTTGGTGTAAGGGTCGCAGCGGGTACCGATCACATCATGTACACCACCACCGTCCTCATCCCAACCATACCAGTCGAGCGTATCCCGGGTTATCGTGGCCATGGGTCGCAAGCCGGGTAGCGTGCTCCACAGGCGATCCCCGGTACTGACGTGGGTCGCATGGAGTTGCCGCGTCTTACCACTGAAAAATCGTTCTGAAAGATCACCTGCATTCCATAAATTCAGGTCACCCACCTGCGGACCCTCGATGCTGACAATACGGAAAAATGACCCTGCCGGAACTTCGAAGCACCGACCGTCTCGCGGCGGCACGGTAACCTCGTCAACCTGGGTCATGGTCTCGCGCGCCTGCTGGTACAGGGCCAGGTTTGACGGCGGCAACTGGTCAAGCTGGTAACAAACCAGGGGTTTGGAAATCGATGACATCAGAATAGGCTCGTCTGAACAGACTATTTATTCTAATCGCCCAATCGGAAAATGACGAGCCTGCAATACCTGAACGAATAACGGCAGGATTTTATTTTGGAGGGTAAAAAGCAGTAAGCAGGGCCGGCACAGTCGGTCCTGCTTACAATAACAAGGGGTTTACTATTGCCCGATATACTCCGGACTAATGATTGCGGACACGGACTACCGTTATCTTTGCAACCGGATTACGCCAGTCATAAGTACTTGCTTCAAGGTCAGCAATGCCATGCATGCCACGATGAATATGCACATAACCTTCGTCAGTGTCCGCCTCTGCAGATACTCCTTCACCACCACAAAGCCCCGGTGGTCCCGGAATACTATTGGCGCATGATTCATCATTGAATTCACTACCCGAGTCATAACCCGGAGAAAAGTAAGTCGCACTACGATGCCTCGGTACCCGCACACTGTCGAGTGCAAAGAATCCATCGTTGGTCGGCAACAACATCGAGACAACGCTGATCCGTTTGGCGCCATGCCCTGCCCTGACGATCACGGTGACTGACTCACCCGGAGCTAAAGCCGCGCCCGAACTTTGCACATCGACAATCTCAGGGTCGTTATCCAGCGTCGCCATCATTGGCCCGGTATCGCCGCTTTCGGCAACCGTGCTCAAATCCTCACTGGCTGGAGATCCCAGTTCAAAGAGTGAAATCGGCTTGCGGTGGCTGGCCACCAGGATCGGGGTGAAAACAATCGCATTGGTTATATTTGTGATGGTGACATGATAAGTCGCTTTGCCACTGGCCAGTGACGACGATGACGAAAATATAAAACCGCTAACAAAGATGGCCAAAATCGACCTTCGCAAGAATATAAACATTGTCTTTCCTCCTGATTATGAAGAATGACTATGCGATATCCATATCACGCAGCCTTCACCAAATTGTAACTTTTCCATCACAACGGGTTCTATCCCATCAGGAGCATGTGGGTAGTGAGAAACTGAAAACCGTGCCTTGATTCACCTCGCTGTGAACGATCAACTGGCTGCCGTGCATCTCCACGATGCGAGATGCAATCGCCAGGCCCAGACCCAGCCCGGATTGACTGTCGGTCTTGTCCGTATTGTTCGCCTTGCGGTAGAAACGTTTCAGTATATGCGGCAGTTCCTGATTCGGTATACCGCAGCCGGTATCGGACACCGAGATTTCGACATTGCCCTGCACCTCGGTTAAATGCAGTCCTATGCGTCCCAGCTCCGGGGTATGCTTGAATGAATTATCGATCAGGTTTTCGAGCACGCGTTCAATCATACCAACATCGGCAGAGACCCTGGGCACAGTCTCGTCAGCCACCACCTCGAACTCGATATTGTTCTCCCGGGCACGCAGGGAGAATTGGTGCGATATATCGAATGCCAGTTCCGCCACCGAAAATTGTTCCTGCTGTGGCTGAATTTCGTTAGCGTCGAGCTTGGCGAGTTCAAACAACTCATCGACCAGGGTGGTCAGGCGCTGCGCGTTTTCACAAGCAATATTAAGGTAGGCTTGTTTTTCGTCTGCGCTGAGGCCGTCGGACTTTAATTGCAGCGTCTCCAGAAAGCCGCTCAGCGACGCTAGCGGAGTGCGCAAATCATGCGATACGTTAGCCACCAGTTCGCGGCGCACCGATTCCATCTCCTGCAGATGGTTCATCTGCGAATGTATGTGTTGGGCCATGACCTGGAAGGTATTCGCCATGCTATCAATCTCATCCAGGGCTTTGGTTTCGTTGCTGGAAACGACATCGACCTGCTTCAGATCACTGTCCTTGAATTCCTGCATCGCCAGGCTCAGAACCCGGAGCTTGCGCATCAGAAAGAAGAACAGCAACAACCCGGCAATAAAGGCAAATACCAGCGCCATGATCACCGCGCTGGAACTCCATTTCATGATCAGACTGCGTTGCAGGACATCGATGATATTACTGGCCTTTTCGCTGCCCAGAATAGCGTAGATATAACCCTGGCGCTTACTGTTGTAGTCAATCGGCGCCACCGTAAAGCTGTTGAGACCGGTTTTGTTACCCGGGTCATCGCCCATGATCAAACCATGATTCTCGGTCGTTAGGAAGGTGTTGATCGGTTCCAGCGATACCTGGTTGCGCTTGATCTTGTCGGGCGCCATCGAATGCGCGACGACCTGGCCCTCGGGGTCGAGCAGGTAAAGCTCGAGGCTGGGATTGATAATCATGACGTTGTGGAACAACTCTGACAGGTTATCCTGTTGAACTTCTCCATCCTTGATGAGCACATGCTCATTGACAATGTATCGCGCCAGGTCGCGATTGAGCTGCTGACTCAGTTCCTGCTGATACATCGGAGCGGTATACAACGCCACCGTCAGGAACACCCCGCCAATCAGAATAAACAGGAAAAATAAAACCAGTACCAGTTTGATATAGAGGCTGTGAAACATGGACTACTCGTCAAAATTCACGGAAACGATAACCCACCCCCCAGACGGTTTCAATGTATTGCGCCTGCTCAGGGTTGACCTCGATTTTTTTACGCAATCGATTGATATGCGAATTGACGGTATGCTCATAACCGTTATGGCTGTAGCCCCAGACCTGATCGAGTAGCTGCGCACGACTGTAGACCCGCCCCGGATTACGCGCGAAGTACAACAGCAGATCAAACTCTCGGGCGGTCAGCTCAACCGGTTGATCATCGATAGACACATTTCGTCCGGCCACATCGAGCAACAAGCCACCGATTTCAATTCGTTCGTCATCTTTACCGGACTGATGATTCCCCGAAATCTCGACACGGCGTAGAATCGCCTTGACGCGTGCCTGTAACTCGAGAATTGAAAAAGGCTTGGTGAGATAATCGTCGGCACCGAGTTCAAGCCCCAGCACGCGATCGATTTCGGATGTTTTCGCGGTCAGCATCAGGATTGGAACCGTGATTGCCTGGCTGCGCAAACGACGGCATATCTCGAGACCATCGAGTCCCGGCAACATTAAATCCAGTACAATCAACTGGTAAGGGTGTTTGCAAGCCTGCACCAAACCATCGATACCGTTGTCGATCACATCAACACGATAAGCGTTGTCCTTGAGATGAATCTCCAGCAAATGACTGATATCGGGATCGTCCTCGATCACCAGTATTCGCTTGTTGCTGCCTGATAAAGCATGGTTCTGATCTTCTAACTGGCTGCCTGAAAGCTGTGCCTGCATCACCTGTCACCCCCGGTTGTTCCTGAGCCTTTGATTGCAATCGGGATAGCTAGTTCACTTTAACTGCTTCGCAGTCGGTCATCCTTCAACCGTGGCAGCCGCGCGGGCTGGGCGCAATTAAAGGCTACCTATCCCCGTTGCAACCGGCATCGCATTGTTAATATTATTGATCGCTTACCCTGCCACGCAACATTTTGACTTTACCGCGCCGGGTCTTGCTGTCGATGCGCTTACGTTGCGAGTTCCTACTGGGTTTGGTCGCCCTTCTGGTTTTTTTCACCACCGTAATCGATTTGATTATATCCCGAAGTCGCGCCAGCGCATCCTGCCGGTTTTTCTCCCGGGTGCGGAATTGCCGGGCCTTGATAATAACCACACCTTCCTTGTTGATGCGCCGATCATGTAGATGAAATAAGCGCTGCTTGTATTCATCGGGGAGCGATGACGCATTGATATCAAATCGCAAATGGATTGCCGAAGAAACCTTGTTGACATTCTGCCCGCCGGCACCCTGAGCTCGGATCGCCGAGAGTTCAATTTCATTCTCGGGAATGACAAGGGTTCGAGAGATTTGCAGTATCGGCTGGGATCCCACTTAAGCCAGCCCACTCTGTCTTTTTATTTCCGTCAACATCCAGTTCGGATAAGACTGTAGATGGGCATAGTCTTTGAATTTTCGCCAGCTGCCACCCCAGAACAGCCCTTCGTCTTTGGCTGCCCGCCCCAACGCATCCCAAAAGCCGTTTTGCTCGGCCGCCTTGCCCCAGGCCCAACGTTTGTCGATCACATCAATTGCATAGGCCCTGGGCTTACCATTTTTGAATTGTGCGTTGTGATAACTGAAACTGACCTTGCTACGCCCCTTCTTGACCAGTTCGCGTTGCACTGCCACGGAACGCCAGCCGTAAAAAATCTTCGGCTTGAAACCTTCGGATTTTAGCCTGGCCAGGATGCGTTTTATTCGGGTTCGCAACCAGCCATCCAGGCTGGCAAGCTTTTTTTCCTGACTCCATTTTGAGCTATCGCCCTTCCATTCGGTTTGCAAAGCAGGTGCCGCGGCATTAAGTTTTTTTAAGGTCCGCCCGCCCGGATCGATACGTCCATCCGGTTTACGCATAAAGCGGCGCTGAAAACGTTCGATACGCCTGATGGTTTTAGCGCCGCAGTCACCGTCGACCACCAACTGCCATACGGTGTATACCTCGTTTAACGCTTTTTGAATCTTACGCGTATCGCGCTTGCCGTTTTTACCGCCGCGTCCAACCGAATCCATTATCCTGACGCTCATTAAGATCTACCTCGTTGTTAATTTTCAGGAGACGTTGACCAGGCCAACGAATCGTAGCAAATCGTTATCCATGATCACATAATCCGCTGCGCTGCAGAGCCTCCGGCCACAGTTTTTGCCAGACTGCCCAGCCGTGCCCCCGGGCGCACTAACCACTTTAGCTTCGTTCAACAGATCCGATAACCATTGAAATGGTTCCAGCGGTTGAATACTTCCAACTCCCGCAGGGCTTTTCTGGCATGCTTTTTT
>CAZAVY010000070.1:0-8206 GCA_964488685.1 uncultured Gammaproteobacteria bacterium | reverse complement strand
GAATGAACCGTCGACTCCTTGATCTGCTCAAGAATACTCCGATACTTTTCATTGCCACTGTAACCAAGTGCCCGAATCTGGTAGGCATATACGTTGAGGGTCCTCTTATCCAGATAATCCCTTGCGGACTGGTCTGGCAATTCTTGTGCGACCTTAATAACTAGGCCCAGCGTTTAAAAATTAGCGAGGTATTAATTCCACCGAAGGCAAAATTATTACTCATGACATATTCGGTTTCGATATGCCTGCCCTGGTGCATTATATAATCGAGGTCGCCACAATCAGGATCCACGTTATCCAGATTAACCGTCGCATGAAACCAGTCACTGTTCATCATCTCAATCGCTATCCAGGCTTCCAGCGCACCGCAGGCGCCTAGTGTATGCCCGGTAAAACTTTTGAATGCACTGATCGGTTTGTTGTTGCCGAAGACTCGCGCGGTCGCCTGGCTTTCCGCGATATCCCCGCGCGAGGTCGCGGTGCCATGAGCGCTTACATAGCCGATAGCATCCGCGGACAGTTGTGCATTCTGAAGTGACAGGCGCATAACCGTTTCCATGGTTTCCGTCAATGGCTGGGTGACGTGGCTGCCATCTGAATTGGTGCCGAAACCAACCAGTTCGGCTACTATTCCGGCACCTCTTGCCTGTGCATGTTCGAGCGCTTCAAGAATCAGGCTGCCAGCGCCTTCGCCGATTACCAGCCCATCCCGATCGCGGTCAAAAGGCCGCGGCGAGAGGTGAGGTTCATCATTGCGTACGCTGGTGGCATAAAGCGTGTCAAAAACGGCTGCCTCGGTTGGACATAAAGCCTCACAACCGCCGGCAATCATCATATCCTGTTGCCCGTTCCTGATTGCTTCAAAGGCGTAACCAATCCCCTGACTGCCCGAAGTACAGGCACTTGAGGTGGTATAAACGCGACCCTGTAATCCAAAATAGACGCCGATGTTGACCGGCGAGGTATGCGACATCATCCTCAGGTACGAATTTGCATTCAGATTGCCGGAAGGCCCATTCAACAGCATGCCGGCAAAATTCAAGGTGGCTGGTGTATCCCCGGTGGAGGACCCGAAGGCGACGCCGGTTAGTCCATTTTTCAACGCTTCATCCCCCAGCATTCCCGCGTCTTCCAACGCGAGCTCACTGGCGCGTACCGCAAGCTGCGCCACCCGCCCCATGCTACGTAAATCTTTACGTCGATAGTGCGGCGGCATTTCAAAATCCGGCAGCGGCGCGCCCAAACGGGTATTCAACTCATCATACTGATCCCAGTCGTTCATCCGGGCAATGCCGTTTTTCATCTCCTGTAAACGTTTTTGTATAGAAGCCCAATCACTACCGATTGGAGAAATTCCAGCCCTGCCGGTTACTACTACTCGTTTCATCAAACCATTCCGCCATTCACGGAAATCACCTGCCGGGTTATGTAGGCCGCGTCTGCCGAGATCAGAAAACTAACGGTTGCAGCCACTTCTTCCACCTTCCCGAGACGTCTCAAAGGTACTAGTTTCAAGGTCTCTTCCAGCGGCAAGTCTGCCGTCATTTCAGTATCCACCAGTCCAGGGGCTACACAATTCACAGTTATATTTCGTTTACCCAGTTCGACTGCCAGGGCCTTGCTGGCACCGATAATACCGGCCTTGGCGGCACTGTAGTTCACCTGTCCTCGATTTCCCATCACCCCTGAAACCGATGAAAGGGTTACGATTCGGCCGGCTCGACGGCGGCGAATCATCGGCATAATTAGCGGGTGGAGGACGTTGTAAAAACCATCCAGGTTAGTGGTTAAAACCTGGTCCCAATCTTCCCCCGAAATCGCGGGGAAGGCATTGTCCCTGGCGATCCCGGCATTGCAGACCACGCCATAGTAAGCCCCGTGCTGCTCGACATCCGCTAACAGAACTCGCCGACACTGCCGACGATCGGAAATATCGAACTGCAATACCCGCGCGTTACGCCCGAGATCGTTGATGCGGGATTGCAAACTATCCGCCTGCTTGCGATTGCTGCGACAGTGCAATACCAGGTCGTAATTATCTACCGCCAATCGCAGTGCAATCGCTTTCCCTATTCCACGGCTGGAACCGGTAACCAGCACTGTTTCGTTCTCGCTCATGACACCCACTGCTGAAGAAATTTTTCGGCGTCATCGGGTTGAAATACCTTAACCACCGCAGATGCCGATATACCCTGACCCTGCAATTCACAATTGAATACATTGAGTCCATTTTCGGCAATCATTTCAACTTGTATTTTAACCAACAACTTCTGTCCGATGGGAAAATAGTCAGCATCGCATAGATATTTTCGCGTGCCCAGTAAAAAACCGATCTTGGGTACAGCTCCTTTGAGGCGTTCCTTGCGTCCACCCCAGGCTGCAATTGCCTGCGCCATGTATTCCAGGCCAATCCATGCAGGCACGCCTTGATCATCGGCAAAAGTGGATTCCGGGGTAACGTGAACCTCCGCATTTAGCCAGTCGTCACCGTATTCGACGATGTTGGTCAAAAGACTCATGGTTCTTGAATGAGGAACCAGTTCGGCTACGCAATACTCGGACTTCACTGGATAC
Organism: uncultured Gammaproteobacteria bacterium; assembly: GCA_964488685.1. Lineage (GTDB taxonomy): Bacteria > Pseudomonadota > Gammaproteobacteria. The sequence goes on along the minus strand of CAZAVY010000070.1, from coordinate 5,632 downwards.
GCCCAAATAACAGGGAGATATTGTTTCCACCAAACGCGAAGGTGTTGCTAAGCACATAATTTAACGGCGCCTCTAACCTGGAATCAGTGGCAACCAGGTTGATCGCCGGCAATTCCGGGTCCCTTACGCCATCCCAGGCATGCACGGGCAAGGCCTCTCCGACGTCCGCTTCGAGGGTGAGCCAGCAAATGCCGGCCTCTACTGCGCCGGCAGCGCCGAGCGTATGTCCTGTGAATGGCTTGGTAGAGCTACATAGGGTATCCAGACCGAAAACTTCCTGCATTGCCAGCGACTCCATCCGGTCATTCAACGGAGTAGCGGTTCCGTGCAGGTTCACATAATTCACATCTTCGGCTACCAGGCCGGCATCATTCAAAGCCCTGGTCATGCATCTGGTCGCACCAGCGCCGGTGGGTTCCGGCGCCGAAATGTGATAGGCGTCCGAGCCTTCCCCGACGCCACATAATTCTACGCCCCGTGCCTCTGAGCTTAGCAGGAACAATGCGGCCGCCTCACCGACATTGATACCGTCCCTGTTTTTGCTGAATGGATTGCAACGACTTTCACTGACTGCCTCGAGCGCCGAAAAACCCTTCACCGTCAGCTTACACAAGGTATCGACTCCACCGGCGATAACCGCATCGCATATCCCGGCTCGGATCAGACGTCGTGCTGCGGCGAGCGCTTTTGCGCCCGAAGAGCATGCGGTCGATATACCATAGACGGGGCCAGACACACCCAACACCCGGGCCACAAACTGCGCGGTAGCGCCCATTTCCTGAATGCTGTAATCGTAACCCCGGGGTGCCACCCCGCTTCGAACCCATTGCTGAATGGCAAATTCACTTTCGGCAATACCCGAAGTGCTGGTGCCGACGATCACGGCAACCCGATGGGCGCCAAAGCGAGTGATGGCCGCGCTGACATCGGCTTCGATCTGGCCTAGCGCCGCGAGGGCAAACTGGTTGTTACGGCTATGCCAGCATTCATCGGGTAGCGGTACCGGGGGCAGATCCCCCTGATATAGACCGAGCGGTATCGGGCGGTCTGTACCATAGGCATCACTCATGCTCAGGTTTACCTGTCCGGATAACAGGTTCTGCTTCACTGCAGAGACAGAATCACCCATTGAACAAAGCATGCCCAGTGCATTTAGAAAGCAGCCTGAAGACTTCATAACTCCGTATTCTCGAGCGTATTGACTATAACCCGGTACCCGTGAAGATAGTTGTCAACACTCAGTTCCCCAGGCTGATAGGTAATCCTGAGAACCGCTCCGGAAGCGGTCAACAAAATTCGGCTGTCCGGTGTAGTTTCCACTCGCCAGCCTTCATTTTCCGAATAATGGGTTTCAATCGACTGCAGCGGCCACATGGCAAACTGGATCATCGCCAGAATTTCCCTGCCCGGCAAATCAACGGGTATAAACTTTTCCTGAGTTAAATTATTGCCATCGTATTCGAGCGAAAGCAGCTGTTGCCCGGTCGGCAACAAGACAACCATCTTCAGTCGTTGCCGATCAAATCGCGCCACCGCAAGGTATTGTTGCTGATCGCCGCCGGCCTGCAAGGTTATTTTCTGTTTTATCAAAACCGCGTCCGGTAATTCGGCAGGCGGCAGTAAATTCAGTGATTCAGGCTCGGGCGCAAGTAATCGGTTTGCGCTGCAAGCCGCCAGCACCAGAATTACCAACAGGAGAGGAATTTTCAGCTTGCTCAACATAGTCCTGCCAGGCTCGTCATAAACGCTTAGTGTTCAATTCAATGGCTTCGCATCAGCGGCGCGAGCAGCCAGACCAGCGACAGTCCAATCGCAACCGTGAGCCCGAAATGATGCAATACCGGGGTTTCGCTCAAGGCGAGCAGACCAAACGCCAACATGCTGGTCAGGGCCGAAAGCGACACCGCCAGCCAGGTGTGCGGCGCTTCGCCGGTTTCCATTAAAAATATCCCCATATCCAGTCCTATCCCCAACACCAAAATCAGCGCCAGCAAGTGAAACAAGTTTAGCCCCTGCTCGAACTGTAGCAGAATTGCCAGCGTAAAAACCGAGGCCAATAGCGGCGGCGCCACGATTCGCCAAACCTGAATTTTGTATCGCAGCAACAATACCAACAGAACGATCAGGTAGGCGTATAATACCCAGCTGCCGACCTGGACCCGAAATTTGCCAAGCAGATCAGAAATGTATTGCACCTGGTCGACGAAAGTCACCCCGTCCATAGACCCTGCGAGCGCATTTAATCGATTCCCGGCTGAACTATCGAGGTGACCGGTAAATCGTATTACGGTTGCAGCCGAGGAATCCGTTTGCATGATTACCAGGCGCTCACGAGCTTCGTTGCCAAGCTGTGAAACCCATATATCCGGGGTTAATCGTCGCTGTGCAGACTGCTCCAATACCGCGACCGCATCAGACAGGGCAGTGGGGGGTAGCTTTATCAAACTGTAAAAATCGCCCAGTTGACGGTCATACAAGTTTTTTACCAGGGCGTAGTTTTCGGCCTGGCGCCGCAGTGACGGCAGGCTGGAAGACAGGGTCTGAAAATCACCTATTACCGCCTTGCCCTGCAAGCTTTCGAGGGCGCCTAGCAGTTGTTCTTCTTTTTGCAAACACTGCTCCAGCGTATCGGCGTTGATTAAAAGAAAACGCGAACTGCTGCCGATGCCAAGCGTTCGATGCAAATCCTGTTCCTGTTGCAAAAGACTCGCCGGTGAAGTTTGCAGCAAACGGATATCATCCTCGGCACTGCTGTTCCAGATCGACAGACCGGCCAGTCCCAGCGGCACCAGCAGTAACAATATCAGCAACGGGTTTGTTTCGAGCCTCGGGAATCGCCGGCGCAGCGCATCCAGCTTTGCTGCTATACCGAGTGCCTGTTGTGCGTCATCACGCGTCAGCCGGGGAAACCATATCACCACGGTTAGCCACGAGGCGCACAATCCGACGACCGAAAAAACCGCCATCTGGCGTAGACCGGGAAACGGGGTCAGGGCCAGTGCCGCGTAAGCAATAGCACTGGAAAATAAACCCAGCAACAAACCCGGCAGAATCTTGTTCAATACCCGCGCTGCGGGCGAAACCCGGCGCTCGCACAAAAAATGCAGGGCATAGTCAATCGACACTCCCACCAGGCCCGCCCCGAAGGCAAAGGTCACCAGGTGGACCTTGCCAAATATCAGCAATACCGTAGCGGTCGCAAAAATACAGCCGATCGCCACCGGAAACATCAGTAACACCAATGGCTTGAAGCGACGAAATACAATCAGCATGGTAACAATGATGCCGATCAGGGAACCAAAGCCTATCGTTGAAATTTCACTCTTTGCCTGCCTTGCCCCGGCTGCCGCATGCATCAACATCCCCGACATGGCAACGCCGTCGATCGACGATGACAGCTTGCGATGCTGCGCCGCAATGGCGCCAAGCACCCGGCCCTGCAGCGCGGGCGAAAAAGGACTCCCTTCGAGCGTAAGCATCAGCAGGTAACTGGGTATTTCGGTGTTGGTAATTTTTAGTAACGAATCCGAAACCTGTAAATTTAAATCGCCGGCCCGGTTTATGGTCGATTCAAAATATAGCCCGAACGGATCTTCAATGATTGAACTGTGACCGACTGACAAGGGGCCGTACCAACGTGCAAGCGCGCGGTTACTCAATTGCCGATACTCCCCGGCGAGCATTACATCCCTGACGTCCGCCTCGACCACCGAGAAGCGGTAGGGGTACAACTGGTCAGGCAAGCTGGCAATATCCTGCTCTTCAAGCTGCCAGTACACCCGTGATATATCCGGCACCCGGGCCAGGGCAACGGCCATGGAACCGACGGCTGCGCGGAGTTGCTGCTCATTTTTGCCGCTAACCACCAGGATCAATCGTTGCGAAAAATCCCGGCTCATTTGCTCGGTGGCATTGTCTACCAGGGGTCGTTGGTCCGACTCGGGCAACAGGCTCAGTATGCTGGAATCAAATGACAGACCCTGCCTCAGCGCCAGCACTACTACCACGGCGACAATCAGCAACCAACCCCGCGCTACCGTTTTCAAGGTAAATAACTCGACGCTCATTACCTCTGATTATCTAAGCGGATAGTGGTTCGATTCCCACCGGCTTCATGAAGAACAATTTCCTGTAACAGATCATTACCTGTTATTTCGATCCGCCTGAATAACCGCATCACAACCTGCTCCGTCGGCACCAGAACCGCATGCCATTGCCTTGCGTCGATTTCGCCCGTAAGCTCGAAATGCCTCGCCAGCTTTTCCCAATCCGCCGTTAGCACTGAAAAAAATATCTCACCGACGATCGCGGCCGTTGGATTGTTACCCATATCGAGCAACGTCACCTCGAGATCATCCTGCTTGCTGGTAATCGCCTTGGGTGTCATTACCAGTTCATTTTGAATCGGCTGTAGAATTTTCCAACGGATGGATTTGCCCCGTTCATAAGTGAACGCGCCGCTGGAAGTCAGCACGGCATCCAGCGATTCGAGATATTTTTCCTGACTGAATCTCCCTTCGAGAATTTCAGGCGCCAGGGAAATTTGTGCGAGCCGCGCAAAAGTAATTTCCGCCTGCACAACCAATGGCAACAACACCATTAAAATGCTGATTAAACATCGCATCATGGTTTGATTCCGAGTTTCTGCAACAGTATGTCCGGCGACGCAAACAACATTTCACCGGTCTTCATATCCAATGCAACCTGCACCGTATGCGCTTTTGTCAATCGTTGCCCGGTCTCAAGATCTTCGATCAAATAACTCACCTTGAGGCGGTTCTCCCATTCATCGAGGCGGGCTTTTATGCGAATTTTTTGCTGGAAATACAGCGGCTGGGGAAAACGCATTCGAACCTCGATCACCGGCCATGCGAAACCGGAGGATTTCATCTGAGGATAGTTGTAATCAATCTTGTCGAGCAGTACGCAGCGGGCTATTTCCAGGTATTTCACGTAATGTCCATGCCACACCACTCCCATGACATCGATATCGTGAAAAGGAACTTCAATAATTACTTCGGCTTCAGTCACTAAGAACTCCGGTATCGTTGCCACTAAAACGCCCCGTGGCGGGCGCGTAGTTTTCTATCATGAAATCCCGATGTCGTTTTCGGGCGAAGACCGGTGTTTGGATTGCGCGAGCTGATCGGTACACCAGAATGGGAAAAAATTAAACCACTGCAACGGCGCTTTCAAACAATAGTACTCCAGTCGAGTGGCATATTCCTGAACCACATTTTGTAGAGCCTGCTGCCGCGTTTTTCTATCGTTGAATTTCATGCACTGGAATTGTAATTCAATATAAACATGGTACTTCGCCTGCTGTTTGAGGCAGAACATCAGGTATAGCGGGCATTTCAATAGCCCCGCAAGAATAAACGCGCCCTGTGGGAAAGGCGCGAGCCCACCCAGAAATTCGACCGCGGAGACCCGTTCCTGACCGCTCGCGGGGGTCCGATCCCCGGCAATCACAATGTATCCACCTGCTTTGACTCTGTCCGCAAACAACATCGCCGCCGCGGGCGATACCTCGCTAACCTGCAGGATTTCAAGGTCGATATCCCCGGCAACTCGCTTCATCAGGGAATTAAATTTTTGCGCATGCCGGGTATAGACCACAATCGTCAGGCGC
>CAZAVY010000069.1:0-16352 GCA_964488685.1 uncultured Gammaproteobacteria bacterium | reverse complement strand
CTTGCGATGACCTTGACGGCACCACCGCATGTTTCACAGGTCGATATATCGATATCGCCTAAAGCGCCTACTTTTGGTGAATACTCGCTTGGGGCGTCCCCTCATGGGGCCTACTTTTGGTGTGCCCAGGTCATCGCGACATGCTGCTCCACAGGCGATCGCTCATCGCCGTTTATCTGGCGTTTGGCGCGCTTGCCTCGTTTCGACGGTGTCACCAGGGCCCGGTGTTTGCTGTTTGGCGCGAACACGCCATGGAATCGTGTCAGATTGGCTCTCGGTCTGGGTATCAGGGCTGCCAGGCGTGCGATAAAATCCAATGGTTCGAAGATGACGTGGGTAGTGCCATCTCTATACGGCGTCTTCAACTGAAAGCGGATGTTGCCGTTGGACGTTAACGAAAGCCGCTTTTCCGCAACCGCCGAACGGCTGATATATCGGCACAAACGCTCCAGTTTCTTGCGTTCATCCGCCCTGGCCGACACGCTCGCATGCAGGGAGAAAGCGGGTGCTTTGCCTGCTGAATCAACGTAGTCATCGGGTTCACTGACCGGTAATGTCTGCAGGGTGCCAACAGTAGGCGCTTTAGGCGAACACCTTGCGCCCTGCCTGCGGGCCCTCCGCGATACGATAGGTGGTCGCTCCTGCGCATCCATGCGCCCGCGACATTCATGATTCCTTTCACATCATCGAATGGCCCAATAACTGATCCATCGGCCCATCAGTAACCGCATCCGAGGCCAGGTAACTGTTCTCGGCATCCCGCTCCAGTAGGCCCTGGCGTTCAAGATATCGTCCGACTCGTCGGGCGATGGTTTGCACCAGTTGAGTAAGCTCTTGGATGGTCGGCGACCTGACCCAGCGAAATCGGGCTGACCCATCGAGGCGGTCGACATACACCCCCATCCAGGAACAACATGTGAAAGTGCATATTCAGATTCAGTGCGCTACCAAATCTCTGAATCAACGCTACCGCACCAGTGCGGGCTGTCTTTTTCGAATAACCAGCCTTCTTGACCAGGTGCATGGAAATGACGCGGTAAACGATACCCAGCACCTGGCCCGTGATCACCGGACGGCTGGCGAAGAGAAAACGCAACTGGAATGGGAAGCTGAGTACCCACTGGCGCACCGGTTGATTTGGAAATACCACATCTACCAGCAGAGCTGCGCTCTCGGCCATGCGACGTGACGGCTGGCGAATTCGACCAGCTTACCGGTGCTACCATCACCCCGCGCGCAATAGTTGCGGCGCTACGAAACACGCTGCTGTACTATCGACAAAACGCTGATCTGATTTTTAACTGAATAGGCAACCATGACGAGCAGGGGCGAAATTACCCACAACGGACTCTGGGGCAACAATGTTGCACTGGTACAATTACTCGGGCTGTGTCCGTTGCTCGCCGTAACCAGCACTGTCGTCAACGGTATTGGGCTGGGCCTCGCGACGCTCATCACCCTGGTGTTATCGAACACGATTGTTTCGTCGATCCGGGGCCTTGTGCGTAACGAGGTACGCCTGCCGGTATTCGTGTTAATCATCGCGTCCGTGGTAACGATCATCGAACTGTCGATGCAGGCCCTGTTCTACGACCTCTACCTGGTACTCGGTATATTTATCCCTCTCATAGTCACCAACTGCGCAATCATCGGCCGCGCCGAAGGGTTTGCATCACGCAACCCGGTCGGGCCCGCCGCACTCGATGGCCTGATGATGGGGCTCGGTTTCCTGGCGGTGCTGACACTGCTCGGTGGTTTACGCGAAATCATCGGCTTCGGCACGCTGCTCGCTAACGCCGAGCTCATGTTCGGTGAAGCCGCGAAATCACTGACCATCGAATTCAACCCCGATTATCCCGGATTCCTGCTGGCGGTATTACCACCCGGCGCCTTCTTCGGTCTGGCGCTGTTGATCGTTGCCAAAAACTGGCTCGATCAACGCCCGCAGGAAAAATCGCAAGCCGTCGAACCCGTCCCCGAAAACGTATGAATCCACACCGGCGACAGGAGATATTTTCGCGTTTGCGCGAACACATTAAAGACCCTCGTTCAGATCTCGAATACCAGTCTGATTTCGAGCTATTAATTGCGGTGTTGCTGTCGGCACAGGCAACCGACGTCAGTGTCAACAAGGCAACGGCAAAACTCTACCCGGTGGCGAACACACCGGAAAAGATACTGGCACTGGGCGAAGCCGGGGTGCGCGAATACATCAAGACCATCGGCTTGTATAACTCCAAGGCAAAAAACGTCATCGCGACCTGCAGGCTTTTAATCAATCAACATAATTCAACGGTACCCGAAGACCGGGTCGCACTGGAAGCCTTGCCGGGAGTCGGCCGTAAAACCGCAAACGTGATTTTAAACGTGGCCTTCGGACATCCGACAATCGCGGTCGACACGCATATTTTCCGCGTCTCCAACCGCACCGGTATTGCGCCGGGCAAGAACGTACTCATCGTAGAACAAAAGCTGCTCAAGTTCGTGCCCGATGAATTCAGGCTCCATGCCCACCACTGGCTGATTCTGCACGGTCGTTATACCTGCATCGCGCGCAAACCGCGTTGCGGCAGCTGTACAATCGAAGACCTGTGCGAGTTCAAACAAAAGAATATCGAGTAGAGACATCAGCATGTATCAATCTCGCGATGAAATGCGCCAGGTCTATCTTGACGTGTGGCGCAAATTACAACAGCAGCAACTGCTCGAACCCATGGAAGCGTTGATTGCCGGGGTGATAGAAAATCATCCCGAGTATCACTCCCTGCTCACCGCCGGCGATGATGCGAAGCAACAGGAATATACCCCGGCGCAGGGTCAGACCAATCCATTTCTGCACATGGGAATGCATCTCGCGCTGCGCGAGCAGGCGAATGTTGATAGACCCGCAGGGATCAAGGCGATACACCAGAGTCTGAGCTCACACAAAGGTCAACACGAAGCCGAACATGCGATGATGGAGTGTCTCGGACTGGCCCTGTGGAACGCGCAGCGCAATAATCAAACAGCGGATGAAGCTGATTATCTCGACTGTTTGAAAAAGTTGTAAAATCGGATTTACCTGACGCTAATTCGGCTATAAGCTTGCGCCTGAATCGCTGGAGAAACCTGCATATTGCATCAAGGGAGCGACGCTCAAGGCAACGCCGGAACCTGTCGAATCTACCAACAAATTCTTCCCAGTTTGATATTAAAGGGCATTATGAGCACCGATCGTGATTTGAATGTTGGCGAAGCAACTATAAAATTGCTCGAAAAATATGGCGTGGATACACTGTTCGGTATTCCCGGTGTCCATACGCTCGAGTTTTGCCGGGGCCTCAACCAGAGCGACATCCGACACGTGCAGGCGCGCAATGAACAGGGCGCCGGATTCATGGCTGATGGCTATGCCCGCGCATCGGGCAGACCGGGCGTCGCACTGGTTATATCCGGTCCGGGTGTAACCAACACACTGACGGCAATCGGCCAGGCTTATGCCGACAGCATCCCGGTTTTGTTGATTTCCGCCGATGCGGCCAGCTATACGCTCGGCAAGGGTTGGGGATGCCTGCACGAAGTTCCGAGCCTGACCGATACCACCGCCCCGTTGACCGCATTTTCTGCGACCGCGATGACGCCGGCAGAAGTGCCGGTACTGATTGCAAGGGCATTTTCGTTGTTTGCCAGCGGGCGTCCTCGCCCGGTGCATATCGCAATTCCGATCGATGTGCTGGAGATGCCCGCGGGTGACGACTGGCAGGCAATCGATTTACCCTCACGTCCCGCAGCAACGATTAAAAAAATAAACCGCGCCTGCGATCTTTTACGTTCCGCAAAGCAACCGATGATTTGTGTCGGAGGCGGTGCCTGGTTGGCGAGCGAGGCGATTACCGGAATCGCCGAAAAACTCGGTGCTGCCGTCATCGGCAGTATTGCGGGTAAGGGAATAATCGATGACTCGCACCCGCTGTCACTAAGTGCCGGTACGGTACGTGGCGAGGTTCAAAAATACCTGAAACAGGCCGACGTCGTGCTTGCGGTAGGAACCGAGTTATCCGAAGTCGACTGTTTTGCCGAAACCCTGGAAATTAACGGCAAGATAATTCGCATCGATATTGACTCCGCTAAAATGAACGACCTTTACCCGGCCGAAATTGCCATCATCGGAGATGCCAGAACAAGCACCACGGCGATCTTACAACAACTCGGCGATTTCAAAGCCCGAGCCGAAACGATCGCCGAAGTAGCCGCTATCAGGAAGGCAATTCGAAGCAACCTGGGTGAACGCGAAGTTCGGCACTGTAAAACCCTGGACGTATTGCGCGCCGCACTACCTGCCGAAACGGTTGTCATGGGTGATATTTGCCAACTGGTTTACAGCGGAGCATTTGCCTTCGACGTTCCCAAACCAAAACTGTGGCACTACCCGGCCGGTTTCTGCACCCTGGGGTGCGGTCTACCGGATGCGATCGGCGCCAAGCTGGCATTGCCCGAGGTACCGGTGGTCACCTTTGCCGGCGACGGTGGATTCATGTTCACCGCGCAGGAGCTGCTGACGGCTGCAGAACTCAAACTGGCACTGCCCATAATTTTGTGGAATAACGAGGGTTATATGCAAATCCTGGACGGCATGATACAGCATGGCATCGAGCCGGTCGGGGTTACCGGTATCAATCCGGATTTTATCGCGCTGGCAACAGCCTGCCGATGCAATGCACTCAAGGTCGATAGCGCTCAAGCGCTAACCGATGCCATCGACGCGGCGTTCAAGGCCGATGTCCCTACTTTAATCGAAATCAACGAACACGATCCATGGCTAAACTGAGATCCCGGTGATGAATGCTTTCACAGGATATGCCCCTGCCTCGGGTCGACTACCCGGCGCAAATCCTCAGCGCCATTTTGAAGCATCCCGGCAATCATTGTGAAATCGCGACCTCACCAGACTATCCAGCGCATGATGGCGATATCGTTGCTGGGTCTGATAGTGGGCCTGACTACGGCATTTGCAACCGTTGGCTTCGTCGAGCTGGTTCACTATCTGAACGATATCCTATATGTAGACGCCTCCAGTCGAGCCGGAGTAGAACCGAGTCAACTGTGGTTAATCACGTTTGCGGTGTTAACCATCGGCGGCCTGGTAGTGGGCCTGATCTTGCAATACGGAGTCGAACATAAGGAACCGCTCGGCCCCCAGGACACAATCTACGCGATCCAGTTGCATGAACCTCTGCCATCCCCGGTGTCCGGCGTGTCATCGACCATCGCCGCGATCCTGTCGCTGGGTTGCGGTGCTTCGGTCGGACAGTACGGTCCCCTGGTATACCTTGGAACCCTGGTGGGGCAACTCGGTAACCGATTTAGATTTGGAATAAGCGATGTCCGTAGCATAGCCATTGCCTGCGGCGTCGCGGCGGCAATCTCGACCGCGTTCAACGCCCCGATCGCGGCCCTGATTTTTACCCATGAAGTGGTTTTGCGTCATTACTCGCTACGCATGTTCACCGCGGTAACCGTTGCCAGCGCCTGCGGTTACCTGGTTGCCAACGTGATCTTCAAGCAACCGCCATTGCTGTTGATTGAATTTGAACACAATTTCCGGGGCGCGGAATTCATTCTGTTCGCAATTGAAGGCATCGCCTGCGGAGTGCTCGCAGTAATGTTCCTGAAGCTGCTGAGTTACACCCAGAAATTGTCACAGCGTATAAATATTCCACAGGCACTGAAGCCAATGATTGCCGGATTTATCCTGTCGCTGGTAGCGATGCAGATTCCCGAAGTACTGGGCGCCGGCCAGGAAGTGCTGCGCCAGGCGACGGCGGGTGGGTTCTATGGCCCCGATTCTTTACTGTTTATCCTGATCGCAAAATTACTGGTCACGGTACTGTGTATCGGATTTGGATTTGCCGGTGGTGTCATCTTCCCGTCATTGTTGATAGGAGTACTGTTTGGCGCGCTGTTCGGGCAGTTGGTACCTGCGTTTTTTATGGATGATTATTCCGGTATTTCGGCTTACGCCGTCACCGGCATGGTCGCCGTGATGAGCCCGATTATCGGCGCACCTATGACCGCACTGCTACTGGTGTTTGAGCTCACCCGTAGCTATGAAATTACGATTGCGGCCATGCTTGCAATTGTTTTTGCAAACATGATTGCATACAACTGGTACGGACGCTCCCTGTACGATCACCAACTAGCAGTGCGTGGCATCGATCTTTCCATGGGCCGTGAACGTGCTTACCTGATGCATCACAAGGTGGTAGACCACGTCACCGACTCACTGCCAATAGTGCAGCAAACCGCAACCGTCGAGGTACTGTGTACACAAATGAACGAAACTTCGACAGCCTCTGCCGTGGTTGTCGATAATTGCAATCGCTACCAGGGCATGGTGTTTCAACACCAGTTACAGGGGCTCGACAAGAATGCAGTGATTGCATCGATCGAGTGCCGGCAGGATGTCGGATTCAATGAATGCACCAGCATCTGGGAGGCGATGCAGACCATGCGCGGGTATATCGGGGAGGCTATCGTGGTTGTCGATTCCGGCACCGGGCAATACCTCGGCGTAATCCCTGAAGCCGTGGTAATCAATGCCTACATGGATGCTGCCGAGGAGTTACGCCGTGAAGAGTACGAGGTTTGAAATATGGACCTATATCAAACGATCATTAACCAGGCAGCCAACGCACTCGATGAAGACATCGGCAGCGGCGATATCAGCGCCGAACTAATCGACGCGGGGGCATGGCTCGATACCGAATTGCTGGTGCGCGAAAATGCGGTGCTGTGTGGATGCCAATGGTTCGATGAAGTGTTTCGTCAATGTGACGACAGAATTACCACTCGATGGCAGGCGTGCGATGGCGACCGGATATCCGCAAATAGTATTGTTTGCCGGGTGTCGGGCCCTGCGCGAGGTTTGCTTAGCGCGGAGCGCAGCGCGTTGAATTTTCTGCAAACCCTCTCCGGGACAGCGACCCTGACACGGCGTTATACCGAGCAAATCAAGCACACCGGTTGCCGCATTCTCGATACCCGTAAAACTATCCCACAATTGCGGGTCGCTCAAAAGTATGCGGTTCAGTGTGGTGGCGGGACGAATCATCGTATCGGCCTGTTCGACGCCCTTCTGATCAAGGAAAATCACCTGGCCGCGGGTGGGGGCATTGCCAGCACTGTCGCCCGTGCCAGACAAATGTACCCGGGCAAGTTTCTCGAGCTTGAAGTAGAAAACCTGGAACATTTGCAACAGGCTATCGATGCCGGGGTCGAGCGCGCTATGCTCGACAATTTCTCGCTCGAGGAAATGCAACGCGCCGTGGCGCTTAATGCAGGTCGAATCGAGCTTGAAGCATCCGGCAATATCGACCTGGATAAGCTGCTCCAGATCGCCACCACCGGGGTTGACTTTATTTCAAGTGGCGCGCTGACCAAAAACCTGCGCGCAATCGATTTCTCACTGCGCTATCGCAGTTGAACTCCCTTCCGGAATGGGTCAATTTTCAATTTGATGGTAGAAATTATGGCAGACGTTGGCGAAATCAATTTTTTGTATTATTAAAGCTGACGTAAACTCCTGCAAATTCTGGAAATTCGATAGAGTGAAGGACAATCATCTGTTATTATCCTTTATTAACAAGTACATAGAACTATTACTTGAAGCTACTATTACTTAAGGAAACTCTGGATAAATCAGAGGTCCCCTATATTATTATGCAGGAGTCCTGGCATTAGCGGCAGTGCTATTTTAATCAACCTCATAGGTGGCGTAGCCCTCTTACTATGGGGCCTGCGCATGGTTCGTATCGGGGTTTCCGAAAGCTGGGGAAATGAAATTCGCAGCGCGCTCGGGGCCAGTCTCGGCAATCGTTTCAAAGCATTCCTGTCCGGCCTTGGGGTAACCATGCTGTTACAAAGCAGTAGTGCCACCGCGCTACTGACCTCATCCTTCAGCGGACAGGGAATTCTGACTACCGCTGCGGCGCTGGCGGTGCTGCTGGGTGCAGATGTCGGTACCACCCTGGTGGTTCAGCTTTTGACCTTCGACCTGTCCGCACTGTCGCCATTGCTGATCGCAATTGGTGTGGTGATGTTCACCTATTCGCCTGGCGGTCGCAGGCGCGATATCGGCCGCCTGGTGCTCGGAATCGGCATGATGCTGTTGTCGCTGAAGCTGATTGTTGCAGCGTCTTTACCCATGCGGGAATCGCTCATCGTTCAGCAAATTTTCGTCGCTCTCGGTGAAGACCTGTTGCTGGCGGTGGTCTTCTCCGCGATTATTGCCTGGGCGGCGCATTCAAGCCTCGCCACCGTGTTACTCATCATCGCTCTCGCCAGCACCAACTCGCTGGATATGACGGTCGCGTTTACCTTCGTACTCGGCGCCAACATCGGCAGTGCGATTCCTCCATTTATTGCAACGCTGGGCGCTAATCGCAGCGCGAGACAACCGCCCCTGGGAAACCTGCTGTTCAGGATATGTGGCGTGCTGATTGCACTGCCATTCATCGGCATGATCGCAAATCTACTGTCCCCGCTCGAAGTCGGCAATGCACGACAGATTGCAAATTTTCATATGCTGTTCAACATTGCCCTGGCGGTGCTTTTCTTTCCTTTGATCGATCGCATGGTCGCGCTCACTGAGCGCCTGATTCCCGAAGACCGGGAACCCAGGGACGAAATGGCACCCAGAACGTTGAATCGCAGCGCCTTCGAAACCCCGTTGGTGGCCCTGTTAAATGCCGAACGGGAAGTATTACGCATGGGTGAAGTAGTTGAGCGCATGTTACGTAACGCCTTTGTAGCGCTTAAGAAAAGCGACTATCAGCTGGCGCAAAAAACCCGTCAAATGGATCAATTGACAAATGAGTTTTACGACAACGTGAAGCAATACCTGACAGCATTGGCACGCGAGACACTCGGTGAAAAAGAAAGTCGGCGTTGCACTGAAATCCTCAGTTTTGCGACCGATCTCGAGCACGTGGGTGACATCATATCAGGCGACCTGGTACATAATATCCTGCGCAAAAAACTGGTCACCAGGAGTAAAATGTCGCTACGGGACCGTGAGGATATCAATAACCTCTATCAACCGGTTTTATCGACATTCGAGCTGTCGCTTAATGTTTTCACCTCCGGTGATGTTGCAATGTCACGGTTATTGCTGGCAAGAAAATACAAGTTCGTCAAACGCGAAAAGAAAGTGGTCATGAACCACTTGCAGAAGATCCGGGAAGATTCGACTTATGATTCCCGCCTGAGTGCGATGCATCTCGATGTGCTGCGCGATCTGAAACGTATCAACTCGCATCTGACCGCCGTTGCCTATCCAATCCTGGACGAAGCGGGACATTTACGCAGCCGTTTGCGGCGCGACAAACAATCCAAAACCAGCATTTCCCGAATCGGCAGTTCGACAAAACCATCGGCCAGTTCCTGATCCGCAGGCGATGAGGGAGGATCATTTATTGTTGGGGCAGTAGATAATTAGCGCCTGACAACCACAACAAGCTACAATCAGTTTGATCGAAAACATTCAATAGCCGGGGATTCGACCCATGCTTACCTGGTTGAAAAATTTGTTTGGCTCGCCCGAGCCTGCCGGCCCGCCACGACTAATCCAGCGCTTCGATGAATCACAGGCAACCATAAGCAGCACTTCGATAGTCACAGATGAAGGCGGCGGTAAAGTCTGGCTCAAGGACATCAAAGTGACTTTTACCCCGTTCAAGTAACTTCCAGTCTATTCGTTCAAAGCCTGCAGGCGATTAAGAGTGCCGATATCGCTCCAGTTACCGCGGAGCAGTTCACCCGTGACCTGTCGCTTTGCTACCGCGGCAAACAGTAACGGCGCGAGTGCCTGCCTGCCGGGCGCCAACGCCTCGAAGAAGCTGCGATGGTATTGCGATATACCGCTAAAAGTGTAACGTGGCGATCCAGTTCTAGCGATTTTAGAATCGTCAAGGGTGAAATCCCCATCCGGGTGATGTGGTGGATTTTCAACCAGTACCAGATACGCCTTACCTTCAATCGGTTTCAAGCGGGCAAAATCATAGTCGGTAAATATGTCCGCGTTGACGACGATAAAACGCGCTCCCAGCAATGGCAGCGCCTGCAGGATTCCGCCGGCCGTTTCCAGTGCCACGGGTTCCTCGCTGTATTCGATACTGAGATCAAAATTCGAGCCGTCACCAAGATGATCCCGAATCTGGTCGCCCAACCAGCTGAGGTTAATGACGACTTCGCTGAAGCCGGCTGTTGACAGGGCCTCGAGGTGATAATCAATCAATGGTTTTCCTTTCACCTCGAGCAATGGCTTCGGCGTGGTATCTGTCTTCGGGCGCAATCGTTCTCCGCGTCCGGCCGCTAATATCATCGCCTTCACTAATGTTTCACCGCGTCATCAGCGCCTCGGCGCGCAGGCTCAATCCCAGCTGCTCTATGATCGAAAACAATCCCGCCATAGACATTTCGGCGGCGCTAACCTGGTTCAGATATTCGAGTGTGCGCGGAATATCATTCAGATATCCGGGTTTGCCGTCACGGATATCGAGGCGCGCAAAAATCCCAATCGCCTTGAGATGTCGCTGTATCCCCATCAGATTGAACCAGCGCATGAATTGCGCGGCCTTGACGTCGACGAGGGCATTTACCCGGGCAAGCTCGTAATAATCGAGTGCCAGTTGATCGACGCGTTCCGGCGGCCAGTCTATGTAACAATCCCGTAGCAAGGACACCAGATCATAGGTAACCGGTCCTTCGAGCGCATCCTGAAAATCCAGTATCCCCGGATTGTGGGCATCGAGCTTCATCAGGTTACGCGAATGATAATCCCGGTGCACGAACACCTGCGGTTGCGCCAGCGCATTTTCAATCAACGTCTGTTTAACGGCCTGCCACCGGGACTGCTGTGTTGGATCGAGCGAAATACCGAGTAAATTTTCGAGGAACCAGTGGTGGAACAGGTCCATCTCGCGGTGTAATATTGCCTCGTCATAAGTGGGTAAATCATCGGTCTCGATCCGGGTTTGCATCACTAACAAAGCTGCGAGTGCATCAGCATATAGCGACCCCTCGGTCTTTGGATCGAGTTGCGAGAGATAATCGTTGCTACCAAAATCGGTCAGTATCAGGAAGCCCTCGCCGGGATTGCGCGCAATAATCTCAGGTGCGTTCAAACCGGCCGCGCGTAGTTTCTGCGCCACCGCGATGAACTGATCGCAGGGCTCTTTGTCCGGCGGCGCATCCATTACAACCCATGATTTACTGTCTGTCTGCAGTCGCAGGTAACAACGAAAACTGGCATCCTCGGAGGCTGGGCTTAGACTGAAATCCCGGTAGCCGAGATGCTCCAGCCAATGGCTTAATTGTGTCGATCTGTCACTCATATTGCAGTAGCAGCTGCGATTCTGTTAAAAGGTCGGTATTATCCGGTTTTTAATGACCCGAACGCAATAGACAAATGAGCGCAATCGAAGACCTGCTCCAGGTTATGAAGCAATTACGTCACCCGGAGAACGGCTGTCCCTGGGATCTGCGCCAGACCAGCGCCTCGATCGCGGGTTATACACTCGACGAAACCCACGAGCTACTCGATGCGATCGAACGCAAGGATACCGAGAATCTGCAGGAAGAACTCGGAGATCTGTTGTTCAACATCGTATTTCACGCGCGCATCGCCGAGGAACAGGGCCAGTTCAATTTCGATGATGTGGCGCGGGGGATAACCGACAAAATGCGACGCCGTCACCCTCATGTTTTCGGCGCAACGCGCGACCCGCAAATCAGCGGTGAATCCTTGTCGCAACAATGGCAAGCGCTTAAGCAACAGGAGAAATCAGGTCGCGACAATGCGCTTTCCGAAAGCGACGAAGGCTCGAATTCTGCCATCTATCGTGCGCGTCAAATCCAGAAATATGCCGCCCGTACCGGCTTCGACTGGCCCGATATCAATCCGGTTTTCAACAAGCTCGAAGAAGAACTGGCAGAGTTTAAAGAAGCCATCAAATCGGGGGACAAAGACTCGATTAGCGACGAGATCGGTGATCTGATGTTCGTCTGCATCAACCTCGCACGCCACGCAAGGGTCAATGCCGAAATGTCTTTGCGTAACACTAATCAAAAATTCCTGCGGAGGTTTGCCTACGTACAACAAAAAATGACGGCGGCCGGTATCGAAATGGAACAGCAGCAACTCGAACAGATGGAACGATTCTGGCAGGAATCCAAGGCCGCGGTCGGATAGCAGGCAGGATATGACAAGAAACAGGCTGAAAACTGAACAGCGTATCCTCGATGCGGTCGCCGGGATATTACTGAACCAGGGTTTCCCAGCAGTCGGTATCAATGCCATTGCCCGCCAGGCTGGTTGCGATAAGGTATTGATTTATAGATACTTTGGCGGCTTCGATGAATTGTTGCTGGCGTTTGCGGAAACCACTACCCTGTGGTGGGAAGTGGATGAGATCATAATTGAAACAGCGGCTGAATGTGCCCGCATTCCGCTTCACGATTACTTGCCGCGTTTGCTCGGTCGTTATGTTGAAGCGCTGGAATCCCGGCCACTCGCACTCGAAATCATGGCCTGGGAAATGTCCGCACAAAACAACCTGACCCAGTTCCTGGCACGTATCCGAGGTGAACGTGGCATGGAACTGGTGAAACGCATTCGTGCTTACTACCAGCAGCCAAACATCGATATTGGAGGCGTGCTCGGTGTTTTCGGGGCATCGATCAACTATCTCGTGATTCGCACCCGTAAACAACCACAACGGCATAAAACCGAAGAATGGTGGCGCCTGCAACAGACGATCGAAAAACTGCTGCAATCCTTTGCCGAGTGAAGTTCGCGATGTTGTGCGCCTTACCGTTAACGACACCGCAAAGGTAACGGCACTGCTGGGCCGAGCCGGGCGCTAAAAAGACCCGAAAACCACCCGATTTTTCACACGATACGGCTAAAGATATCGGCGCTTCGACCGATAAACCTGTACGAGCCAGGTTCAAGCGTGCACTGGACTCAAATTAATCGATCGCAGGTTATCAAGCGGGAGCAACCGGGTGGACATCGCATCAATTGTTGGATTCATATTGGCTTATATCATCCTCTATGCGGCGATAGCCATGGGTGGCCCCTTCAATATATTTGTCAACATGCCTTCGTTACTGGTGGTTGTCGGTGGAACCTTCGCAGTAACGTTGATGCGCGTCACGCTCGGTAATTTCCTCGGTTCTTTCAAGATCGGACTAAAAGGTTTCTTTTATAAACTCGACGCTCCACAAAACCTGATCGACGAATCGGTCGAACTCGCCAATGTTGCCCGCAAGGAGGGAATTCTGGCGCTCGAAGGCCGTGATATTTCCAATGGTTTCCTGGAACTCGGTATCGGTCTGTGCATCGACGGTCACGCTCCCGAAGTCGTCAAGGGACTGCTGAGCAAAGATATCAATATGTCGATCGAACGCCACACCCTTGGAGCCGATATGTTCAAGGCTATCGCGGTGTACGCCCCGGCGATGGGCATGATCGGCACCCTGATCGGCCTGGTGCAAATGCTTGCGAATATGTCCGACCCTGCCGCGATCGGCCCAGCCATGGCAGTGGCGCTGTTGACCACGCTCTACGGCGCGATAATCGCCAACGCGTTTGCTTCCCCTCTGGCAGAAAAGCTGATCCTGATCAGCGGTTATGAAAAACTCAACAAAGATTTGATCCTTGAATCGATTGGCGGAATCCAGGAAGGCACCAATCCACGTGTACTGAAGCAATTGCTCAACGCTTACCTGCCGGCCAGCAAGCGCCAGGAAGACGAATAGCAGGATGAGCGAAGAATGTAATTGCCCGCCATGCGAGGAAGGCCTACCCCCCTGGCTCGCAACCTTCGCTGACATGATGGCGCTATTGATGTGTTTTTTCGTGTTGCTGTTGTCATTCGCGGAAATGGATGTTCTCAAGTACAAACAGGTGGCCGGTGCGTTGAAGCTTGCGTTTGGCGTGCAGCGCCTGGTCAAGGCGACCGAGATCCCGAAAGGTACCAGCGTCATTGCCAAGCAATACAGCCCGGGCACGCCGACCGAGGTAACTCCGCTTGAAATTATGCGCGAACAGACCACTGACGACACCAAGACCAACCTCGAATATACCGACTCCGAATCACGCAATGATGGTGGCCTGGGTGAGAACGAGGCAGAGGCGATTGCTCAACAAAAGGCACAACGTGAAGCCCAGGCAGAGGCCGAAGAATTGCAGGATGAACTGGCGGCGGCCATTGGCGACGGGCTACTGGAGGTTGAAGCCTATAACGACCGGGTATTGATTCGAATTCGCGAGCGAGGCTCATTCGGATCGGGATACGCAAAACTAAAACAGGAATTTCTGCCGATATTGAAGTTGATCGCCGAGGTGCTCAATCAACGCGACGGTCACTTTGTCATCGCCGGGCATACCGATGACATTCCAATTGAAACCCGGCGGTTTCGTTCCAACTGGGATCTATCGTCCGCACGAGCAGCGAGTGTGGTTCACTTCCTCATCCAGCAAGGCAATGTCGATCCTGAACGCATGGAAATCAGAGCCCTGGCTGACAATGAACCGATCGTACCCAACGACAGCTGGGAAAATCGCGCCAAGAATCGGCGCGTGGAAATCAGCGTTCTACACGGAAACCGGTACGCGATTGGGAGTAGATCACCGGCAGAAAATGTCGACTACCTCGGCCAAACTGAAGGCCAGGGCGAAGCATGACCGGGGAACGGCGACGCTTCTATCGCATCGAGGACAAGGTATTGCTATCGCTACAGCCAATCGACAGGGCTGAAATCGATGCCTGCCTTGAAGACTTCTGGGCAAACGAACACGAATTTTCAATTCGTAACAACTACAATTTTCAAATCGAACAGCATATCGCCGACCGCCACAAGATCGAAACCAGCATGCCGGAGCTGGGGCGTTACCTGGCGGTGTTCGAAAAACAGATCGACCGAATTACCGAGCTGCTCATCGGCGACCAAAACCACCAGGCAATGACCCGAAAAACAACCAGCCTCAGTGCACAGGGGATCGCTTTTTACACTGCAGAGCCGCTGCAGCTTAATGCACTGGTTGAGTTAAAATTAAAGTTGTTGCCCTCCGGGCTGCGGCTTGTCATTATTGCCAGGGTGGTGCAGGTCGAGAAAACTACCGGCCAGGATCAGGGAGACCACAGGGTATCACTGGATTTCGAAAACCTGCATGAAGCCGATCGCGAAATCCTGATCAAACACCTGCACTGTAAACAGATAGAATCATTGGGTAGCCCGGCGGAGAGCTAATCGGCGATGAGCAAACAGGCGGGCAAATTGCCGCTACACATTAACTTTGCCCAACCATCCCGGAAACAACAATGTTTAAAAGACTGCCCAAAAAAATTTCAATAGTCATTCTCTGTATCTTTTCTCCATTGACATATGGGGAGGCATCAAATAGTTCAATTGATATGGTTTTGGACCTTTCGGGGTTAACGCAACAGGTAAACCAGTTCCCGGGATTAATAAAGGAGGGAATGAAGCAAGCGAGACAGCAGGGAGCACCAATATCAAACAGTGCATTCAGCACTATGTTATTAAGAACCGACGATACCATACTGGCGTCGGAGATCATCGAAGAAGTTAGGTCATCACTAAAAAAAGCACTCACTGAACAGGACATCCAACAATTATTATTATGGTATGAATCAGATTTGGGAAAAGAAATCACGGCCCTGGAAGAGAATGCTGCTACTCCAGAGGCATATAACCAAATGATGCAACAGTCACAAGCCCTTCTTTCCAATTCCGAGCGAGTTGAGCGAGCAAAGAGGTTTGATAAGTTTCTTGGCGTAACGGAATTGACAATGGATATTCAGGAATACTCCAGCGTGGCGATATTTTCAGCAATTACATTGGCTTTACGCCCCGATAGTGCAACTTCCGAAATCAAAAAATTTAAAGCTCAAATGAT
The DNA here is from genome assembly GCA_964488685.1 of uncultured Gammaproteobacteria bacterium. Taxonomy (GTDB): domain Bacteria; phylum Pseudomonadota; class Gammaproteobacteria. The sequence continues at coordinate 391 of CAZAVY010000069.1, read as the reverse complement.
TGCGATGCGACCTCAAATTAGAGTGCCTACCGAACAGATTGTTATTGTCTCTTTTGTCTACATGTATTTAACCCTGGACAATTTCAAACTGAAAGAATACGAATTATTCCTTACTGACCCGACTACATCTAAATTTAATAAAATCGTTGCGTCTAGTTTGAATCGCGGTCTTGAAAAATCAATTGATAAATGGGCATTTGCGCTAGGGCGAATATTTTCAAACAAGGAACAACAAAGTTAATAAGCACCTACATCAGGACACTTGATGATCATTCAGCCGCGCCGGTGGAACAGGCGGATCAGGATCCGCTCTAGGAGTCTGTCGGACTTGGGTAATCGTAGCGAGGGAAAGGCATTTTGAGTCAGATTTTTCTATCGAATGAGGCGAAGG
>CAZAVY010000068.1:0-16578 GCA_964488685.1 uncultured Gammaproteobacteria bacterium | reverse complement strand
CTGACTCAAAATGCCTTTCCCTCGCTACGATTACCCAAGTCCGACAGACTCCTAGCGTTTGCCGAAAGCGGGGGGTCGTTGGGCACAACTGCGGGCCAGGTTCTTGCGGTATACCGGTAGCGAAAGCATTAATAATGAATCAGGCCTTGTTAAACCAGCGAATCTGATGTTGCCACTCGATAAACCGCCACAAAATATCTGTATTGTCAGGCTTTCGGCACTGGGTGATGTTACCCATGCAATTCCGGTACTGCGGGCTATTCAGAAATACTGGCCGCAAACCCGGGTTACCTGGATTTGTGCAACGCTCGAGCACAAATTGCTGGCGGCACTGGATGGTGTCAATTTCATTGTTGTCGACAAGAAAGCCGGCTGGCGTGGTTATTGGCGTTTAAGGCGCCAACTCGCGGGCGAAAAATTCGACATCATGCTGCAAATGCAAACTTCGGCGCGGGCCAACCTTACCGGCGCAATGGTCAAGGCCAAAATTAAGTTGGGTTGGGATAAGTATCGGGCACGCGATTTCCACCGACTCTTCATGACGCATGCCATCCCTGAAACCCGGTATCAACACCAGGTCCAGGGTCACCTGTCTTTTGCCCGAACCATGGGGCTGGAGGTGGCGGAACCCGAATGGAATTTTCCGGTTAGCGGCAATGCCATCGAATTTGTTGACGCGGTTATTCCCGCGGGAAAACGAGTCTTGCTGATATCGCCCTGTTCCAGTCATCCCAGTCGAAACTGGCATGCTGATCGATATGCGGCCGTAGCCGATTTTGCGGTTGACCAACATGGTATGGTAGTCGTGCTATGCGGCGGTCACTCCGATCGGGAATTATCGGCAGGTAAGGCAATCGAAAGCTCGCTGAAAAACCCGGTGATCAATCTAATCGGTAGAGATACCCTGCCAAAACTGATTGCCTTGCTGCGGCGTGCTGATATCGTTTTATCTCCTGATTCCGGTCCTGTCCACCTGGCAAATGCCCTCGGTACCCCGGTCATCGGTTTGCATGCCAGCACCTGGTCACGTCGCAGCGGGCCTTACAATTCACTCAATCTTTGCGTTGACCGGTTCGCCGAAGCGGCTAAGCGCTTTCGAGATGGCCCGCCCGAGGCGTTGCGCTGGGGCACCCGGATCGAGGAACCAGGCGTGATGGAATTGATCGATGTCGATGCAGTCATCGAGCGCCTGAATCTGGCCTTGCAGCAGCTCTAATTCAAACTCGCGGACCCACGTAAAATATTGATCGGTGCCAGTTCAGGCAGGTGGCAGTTTTCGAGGCGAATCAGACTGGTATGGACGAACGCGTGCTGGCCCGACAGACAGGCATGGCTAACCATGTCGGTAAACACCATCCAGGCTGAAAAGGGTGGGAAATGAAATTCTTCATGGCCAAGCGGGTTCTGTTGAAAAGACGGAGTGTCTTTCATGTAATTGTGAAACTTGCGCATCGCCCGGTCATACGGGGAGGAATCCAGAACCCTTAACACCGGCACAGCCAATGCCAGCAGGTTTATCAGTGCGGTTCTCAAATGGCCCATGGGCCATTTGGCAAGAGAATTTTCCCCCGGGTTTAAAACTTCGAGTCCAGCTTGCTTGCCGTGGGTTGCAAATAGCTCGGGAAAATTGCCCTTAGTTGCCCAGACTCGGTCTTCCTCCGGGTTCACGTTGATAAAAAAACGCAGAATCCGATCTCCGTTGGTGGCGCCATAAGCGCCGGCGTCAACGTGTACCCGTTCGTTACTGGCATGGGCGTCCAGATTTCTGTTCTTTTCCTGAATCGGGCGAAAACTGCAGGTTCCGACGGTCCAGTTATTGGTTAGCCGGGCGCTTGTTTTTTGCAAAAAGCTGGCAATGTCATCGCTTACCTTGATCAGAATACGATTCACGCGATCGACTACATCGACATCGTCGCACTCCAGTCCTCGAATTCGGCCAGTCTCGGGGTGGTAGCTGATATTTTTAAGCTTAATCAACTTCGGCAATTCCTGGCGAATAAAGGCTAAGTCCTCAACCGAGGGCAGGGGTATGGGAGATTGCGGGAAGAATATAATCGATCCGCGTTCCAGCGAGTCGGATAATTCATCGGGTTTTAGCTGGGTCAACCGCGCTTCATCGTAGCTGTCGAGCATCGTCGTCTGTCGCCGGGTTAATCGATTCGAAATACTCTACTACCAGGCTCTCCGATTGTCACTTCGTGGATGAAGCGGTCATCACCTGGTCTGTGATTCGCCAAGGTACTAACCCGAACATTTCATAAACCTGCTCGCGCCCTTGCTTGAATTTATGTTTTCCTCAGTCAATATTCCTCTGTCGGCCGGATCCATTGGTCCGACACTTGTTCGGAAAATCCGCCGAGAAAACAAAGTCCTGTGCAATCATCACGGCAGTTCATGCAATCTCCGGGCTAAAATCCGTACTGGCAATTTTTGTCCACCCCGGGTAACAAGCTGCCGTTTGATCGATTATTTGCCGTTCGGGTAACGGCTCGGGGACCGAGAATGCTGATTAGAGCGTTAAAAAAATGTCACCTGAAATATTACCCGGTCGTCAGCTCGATCTGTTGAGCGCATTTGTCGGCTGGAATGCCAGTTTAGGTGTCAAAATTCGACAAAAAAATGCCATTTCCAGGTTCAGGCATGATCATCGGACTTTAACTCTTTGATAAAAAAAGAATTTGTAATTTGGCACGCATTTAGCATGTATTTTCAGCATGTAGCAGCGAAGATACAAGTGAGTAATAAAATGGCACAAACAATACAGTTAGTAAGCGGTGAGAAATCGATTCCAAAGGTACCGGCGCAGGTGATTGCGCTGGATCCGATACCGGGGGATCGCATTCGGTCTGACAAGAAATATGTCCGCAGGTTGCAAATTTCGGACCTGTTGTCACGCAGCCTGGACATCTCACAGATTATCGAAGCATTCATGGCTGAAATTGACGACGAGGTGAACTATTGCGGATATCAATTCAGTTGCGAAGATATCGATTCTTGCGTCGAAAACGGTGTGATTGCAGCGTACAACGCAAACTATCGACTCAAAATTCAAAGCCAGCTGTTGGGCGAACTGACCTTTCACAAGCGCTCGAGTTTTAGCAGTCATGAGCTTTGTGAACTCGAAGATCTATTGTGTGCGCTGATCCATCCGATCAAAAACGCGTTGATGTATCAGACCGCGTTAAAGTCTGCTTACAGGGATCCGCTCACCGGTTTGAACAACCGGACAGCGATGGAAAAGAATTTGCCACGTGAAATTGACCTGGCCAAACGACATAGTCAATCGATGGCGATCCTGGTTATGGATCTCGATGGTTTCAAACAGATCAATGATTGTTGTGGGCACGATGTCGGTGACCAGGTTTTGCGTGAAGTATCAAAGGTCATCAGCCATGTAGTGCGTAACACCGATCTCGTTTATCGCTATGGTGGTGATGAGTTTGTCGGTGGTCTGGCCCAGACCGATATCCAGGGTGCTGTCGATGTGAGTGAGCGAATTCGGATTAGTATCGATGCGCTCGATCTTGGCGATTGCGGTGCGTCCGGACGGGTCCAGGTGAGTATCGGCATTACCCTGGTGCGTCATGGTGATAGTTTTCTGAGTGCATTTAAGCGTGCTGATAAAGCGCTATACCGGGCCAAGATGAACGGTAAAAATCAGACCATCATCTGTTAATTTGAAAATTGGCTGAAAGCAGCGAAACCTCGGAATACTCCCCGGTCAGACTGCTATGCGGAGTCTGGCAAATAAAGTCTCAAACCCCGCTGGTTTTAGTTCTGGAAATGTTCAGGCACAAAATTTATTTGTTAATAGCAAAACAGTGCCGGCAACAAGCCAGGTGATACCGGGTGGATGGTGAATCCATTCAATCGGGTCTAAATTACTTCGGATCATCAAACACCTCCCGTGCCGATTGGCCGTATGCAAACTATGGCTCCGGGGTTTCCTGGCCCTGGAAAAGCAGGTTTTTTGGTCTATAAAACAGGATTACCGGGCAATGAATTGCAGACAGTTTGGGCATGTGGGTGTAGTTAGTGTACAGTTGCGTGGAATCAGGGTCAGACGATTTCAGTTCTCGCAATATCCTGGCTACATTCAAGGGTTTTAATCAGCAACGAGGTAGTAGAATGAGTATTAATATGACGGTTTCCGATGGAGGCAGCAAGGTGACCATCGCGGTGGCCGGAAAGTTCGACTTTCAACTCTATGACGAGTTTCGAGCATCTTATACGGATACTGCGGGCAATGGCATCGAGTATGTGATAGATTTATCGGATACCGAGTACCTTGATAGTTCAGCATTGGGTATGTTGTTACTGCTGCGTGAACACGCCGGTGGAGAATCGTCAAATATTGAAATTACTCAAGTCTCGCCGGAAGTTCGGAAAATACTGGATGTCGCGAATTTCGGTAAATTGTTCAAACTTTAACAGGGTCGGGAGATGATCGATTACTCGGAAAAACGCGACTTCCTGCGCATGTCTATCGACTGCGAGTTGAGTTTCTCGGAAGCCGGCAACTCCAAACGGTACCAGGGCAATGTGATCAATCTGAGTAGCAAGGGGATACTGTTTACCTCAAGTCAAAAATTTGCTGAAGGTAGCACGCTGGAGATCATATTAACTCCGAGTAATTCGGCAACCCCGCCGATGGAAGCCAATGTTGTCGTGACCCGGGTCATCAGCAATGAAGTATTGTTTGAACTGGCCTGCGAAATAGAAGAGATTAAAAGTTAACCGCCAGAAATATTGTGGCCAACCCCGAAAGGTCTAAACCGCTGCATAGTGGGATTTTACATAGGCCTGCACCAGGCCGATAAATTCATCAGCAATGTTACCTCCCTTCAGGGTAACGGTTTTACGTCCATCCTCGTAGACCGGTGCGACCGGTTGTTCACCGGTACCTGGCAGGCTGATCCCGATGTTGGCATGCTTGCTTTCCCCGGGGCCATTGACGACACAACCCATAACCGCAACTTTCATCGACTCTACCCCCGGGTATTCGTGCTTCCAGCCAGGCATGGACTGGTCGAGTTCCTGCTGTATCTTTTTCGCGAGCGCCTGAAAATACTCGCTGGTGGTGCGACCACATCCGGGGCATGCGGTGACGCTTGGGGAAAAAGACCGTAGATCCAGAGATTGTAGAATCTGTTGTGCAACCTTAACTTCGCGTTCCCGACCCGCGCCAGGTTCCGGAGTCAGCGATACTCGAATTGTATCGCCGATTCCATCGTTAAGCAGAATTGCCAGTGCAGCGCTCGAGGCTATAACACCCGGGTCTCCCATACCGGCCTCGGTTAATCCCAGGTGCAACGCATATTGGCATTTTTGTGCCAGTTTTCGATAGACCTCGACCAGGTCCGGCACACGGCTCATTTTGCAGCTGATAACAATACGATCGGCAGCAAGCCCGATATCCTCGGCAAATGCGGCGCTGGCAAGCGCCGACTCGATCACCACCTGACGGTTAATTGCGTTCAGCGATAATGGATCGGCGAGGTTTGCGTTGCGGCTCAGCCTGTTTGCCAGCAGCGTCTGGTCGAGGCTGCCCCAGTTTACTCCAATACGTACCGTTTTATCATAACGACAGGCAATTTCGATCATTTCGCTGAATTGCTGGTCGCGTTTTTTACCGCGACCGACGTTGCCGGGATTGATACGAAATTTGGCCAGCGCGCGCGCGCAAGGCTGGTGTTGCCGTAGCAGTTTGTGACCATTGAAATGGAAGTCGCCGATAATCGGTACCCGACAGTTCCGGGATTCGAGTTGGTCGACAATATGTGGCACCGCGCTGGCGGCAGCGTCATCGTTGACGGTAATTCGGACCAGTTCCGAACCCGATTCATGCAGGCGTTTTATTTGCGTCACGGTAGCCGCGATATCAGCGGTATCGGTATTCGTCATCGACTGCACCACGACGGGTGCGCCGCCGCCAATGATGACTCCGGAAACGTTGACCCTATGTCTTCTGCTGGCTTGATTCATGAAACACGATTTACGATCAGAAAGCCGGTCATATTAAAGAACATTCGCTAACAGTGAAAGCCTTATACCCGCGGGTGGGTATTCCTGGGGAATCCCTGCGCAAGCATCGCGGCAGTTCATAATAATGTCCGGGTTAAATAGTGTAACGCCTTATTTCCACCAGTGTTTCGAAACTCGGGTAAAACAGTTAGAATCCGACCCCTGATCACCAGGTGGCGGATTTGCACCAACTGGAGGCGTTACTCAGTGCTTGAGGATTTGAATCATTTTTAGTTCTACCTTTTGTGCCAGTATCGGTTGCGCCAAAACAGTCGGGTGGATACCGTCAGCCTGCATTAACGAGGGGTCGCTGGCCGCGACACCTTGTAGAAACATGGGTAGGTAATTGATTCCTGAGTCGCGGACCACGGTTTCAAAAACCTGTTGAAAGCGGGTATTGTAGGCGGTGCCCAAATTGGGCGGCATACGAACCCCGATCAACAACACTGCGATTCCCCGTGCATGCGCGAGTCGAATCATTTGGCGCAGGTTGTCGGTACTCTGGTTAAAAGCAAAACCGCGGAGTCCATCATTACCACCTAACTCGATAACCAGGTGGGTAGGCTGATGTTTCGTCAACAGCCCGGGCAGGCGCTGTAAACCGCCATAGGTAGTTTCCCCGCTTATGCTCGCATTGATAACGCTTGTTTGTGGGAAACTTGACCTTATATTGGTGCTGAACAATTGTGCCCAGCCCTTGTCTATCGGAATATTGTGTGCAGCGCTTAAACTGTCTCCTAGTATCAGGATACGGGCTGTGGAATGATTCGCATAGGCACAGCTGTAAAACCCCAGCAACAAGAATAGAATCATGGCTGAAGATAATTTATGCATCGCTTTAAACCAGGTTGGCAAAACTGTCGATACTCCGGCAGGAAAGCTTGACATCCTAAATAATATTTCGCTGAATGTTAAGTACCAGGAGGCGCTGGTCATAAAAGGTGCTTCGGGTTCCGGCAAAACCACACTGCTGGGTTTGATGGCAGGTCTCGATCAGGCAAGTAGCGGAGACGTGATTCTGTTCGGTCACAACCTGACTCGCGAAAATGAAGCAAAGCGTGCCTCGATTCGCGCCGGCTCGGTAGGCTTTGTGTTTCAGTCTTTTCACCTGGTCCAGGGAGCCAGCGCTGTCCAGAACGTCATGTTGCCGCTGGAACTGACCGGTGTTGCTGACGCGCAGCGGATTGCACTCGCGAGCCTGCAGCAGGTTGGGCTCGAACCCAAGACTGATACCCTGGTTGAACATCTTTCCGGTGGTGAGCAACAACGGGTTGCGATTGCGCGCGCTTTTGCCACCAGGCCGATGGTGTTGTTTGCCGATGAACCGACCGGTAACCTGGACGCCGAAACCGGGCGCCAGATTGCAGATTTAATGTTCCATCTACGCGATCAGTCCGGCACCACACTGGTTCTGGTAACCCACGAGGAAGAATTGCTGCAACGCGGGGATCGGCAAATTTTAATCGAGTCCGGAAAACTGATGGTGCATGGATAAGTTGTGAAAATTAAACGCGCCACTATCCATTCCTACTGGCTGATGTTTTTTGCCACCGTGATTACGGTGGGTATCGTCACTTCGAGTCAACTGATCACTGACCGTATCGGATTACTGCTCGATCGTCAGGCTAGTGAGTTGCTGGCGGCCGATATGGTGATCGTGTCGAGCAATGCATTTACCGATGAATATCGTGATGAAGCCCATAGTCAGGGGCTGCTGGTCAGCGAGAGCAGCAGTTTGCGGACCGCGATTTTTGTCGACGACAATCCGCAACTGGTCGAATTGAAGGCGGTCGATATGGCCTACCCGTTGCGCGGCAAGCTGGAACGGGCACAGGAACTGACCGGCAAACGCAACCTCACGTCGGAAATCCCGTTAGCGGGTGAAGTTTGGGTCGATTCCAAGCTGGCGGCGCTGGTTGGCACCCGAATCAACCTCGGTGAACAATCCTTCTACAATCGTTCGCTACTGACTTACGAACCCGATCGTGGTGGCGCTATCTTCAACCTGGCGCCGCGGATATTGATGAACCTCGAAGATCTGCCCGCTACCGGCCTCGTGATTCCCGGAAGCCGGGTCAGGCATCGAATGATGTTCGCCGGGGATCCCGCAGATGTACGGCGTTTCATAAACTGGCTTAAGGTCAATTTGAAACCCGGGGAAGAAATCCAGGATCTGGAGAACGCCCGTCCCGAAATGCGTCAGGCACTGGAAAGAACGCGAAAATTTTTCGCGTTTGCAATCGTGTTGACCCTTATCATCGCAATGGCCGCGATTGCGATAACCGCGCGCTATACCGCCACCCGGGAAGCGCCCAAGGTGGCGATGTTGCGTGCATTCGGGGTTTCACAGTTTAGCCTGCTCAAGTACTACCTGCGCCAACTCGGTGCGCTCTGGATCACCGCAACCCTGGTCGGAATCCTGTTTGGCTGGTGCACACAATTTCCATTGCAGTGGGCGTTGGATGGCTGGTTTGGCAAGACCCTGCCGCAGGTCTATAGCTTGCGGCCCTACCTGACTGCGGGACTCGTGGGATTGCTCGCGCTGTCGGGTTTTTCCCTGCCGTACCTGGTCAATGCCACCGCGACCCCGCCAATGCAAGTGTTGCGTACGGTGGTCAATCGACGTTTCTGGGTGCGCGGGTTGCTGATTTCGAGCAGCGCAATCCTGGCAATTTTCCTGGTTCTGGTCATCTTGATGCAAAGCTCGTTGCTGGCGATTGCCACCCTGGGACTGGTGTTGGTCTGCGCCCTGTTGTTGCCGTTAATCCTGGGCTGGATGGTGAAATTTCTTTTATTTTCATCGCGGCGTCAATTCTGGTTACGGCAGTACCTTTTGAGCCGATTGCAGGCGAGTTCGCGAGGCGCATTGTACGTCATGTCGGGTTTCAGCCTGGTATTGATTGCTATACTGTTGATCGCGGTGGTAAAGGATGAACTACTGGGTGAATGGGAAGCACAGCTACCGAAGAATATTCCGAACTACTTTCTGATCAATATCAGCAGTGAGGATGTTGAGGGGATCGCATCGTTTTTGCGGCAACACCAGATCGAAGCATCGACTCCATACGCGTTGGTGCGCGCCAGAATGGCTCAAATCAATTCTGTGGATATTGACAAGATCGAGTTTACACATCCCGCTGCAGCGCATTCGGTAACCCATACCTATAACATCACTTATGCGGATGAAATTCCGGATAAAAACAAAATAGTCGCAGGTGCGTGGCTAACGGAAAACAGGGCTGATGCGCAACTGTCGGTAGAACAGGGTCTGGCGGAGAAACTCGATTTGAAACTTGGGGATCAGCTCACCATGAAGGTGGGTAGTCACACGCTTCAGGCGGAGGTGAGCAGCATTCGTTCGGTGGTCTGGGAAAATTTCAAACCCAACTTTTACCTGATCGCAAATTCCAGACTAATCGAGACCTATCCGCAGACCTGGTTGTTAAGCGCTCTGGTTGAAGATCACGACAAAGCGAATTTGAAAAAACTGCTGCAACACTACCCCACTGTGACCCTGCTCGACATCAGTGAAATGATGGAGCGGGTGCGTGTAATTGTCGAAAAGGCCAGTGTGGCGTTGCAGTTTATTTTTCTGTTTGCACTGGCTGCAGCCACAATTGTGTTGCTTGCTGCGATACAGACCGGCAAACACGAACGCGAAATTGAATCCTCGCTGTTGCGGGCATTGGGTGCGCATACCAGCCAGCTATATCGGGTGCATGTGCTCGAATATACGCTTATGGGCGGATTGATCGGTTTTTTCGCTGCCGGTTTTGCAAGCGCCGCGGGTTGGGCTATCAGTGTCTATTTTTTCGATATGGAATTTCAGCTATCACCGACCGTTTGGATCTACAGCCTGGTTTCAGCCTGCCTGGTATTGACTGTGGCAGGCACACTGGTGAGTCGCAGGGTCTATAATATTTCACCAATGAAAATATTGCGTTCCTGAATACCTGATTCATGAAAGCTGTTACCGACAAGCAATTCGTCGCCATAGTTACCCGTAAATTTGGCTGGGACGAACAACTTGCCAGTGCATTTGAATACGCGCTCGGCGCGGAGCATCAGGATAAAAGTCGGCCTCGCAGTATCGATGTTGCCAATCGGGTTGTTGACATGGGTAGCGATCGTGATGCGGTGATTGCCACCTTGCTCAGTGATCCAGGATTGCTCGATGTACTTGGAACCCGGAAAATTGAAGCTGAATTTGGAGCCACCATTGCGCGCTTGACCGCGGGTGTCAATAAGCTTAATACCCTCAAGGATGTAAAAAAGCAGGCGCGTATCGACAGCCCCGAGCAGGCCGAAAGGTTGCGCCGCCTGTTGATGGCTATTATCAGCGATGTGCGGGTGATGCTGATCAAGTTGTGTTACCGCGTGGAACGATTACCCCTGCTGAAGCATGATGACTACGATCAACGACGCTGGGTCGCACAGGAAACGCTGGATATTTTCGCACCGCTGGCTAATCGCCTTGGAATGGGATTGCTCAAGTGGGAACTCGAGGATTTGGCTTTTCGAGTACTTGAACCTCAGGCATATAAACGTATCGCGAGGTTACTTGAAGAAAAGCGTAGCCAGCGCGAAGCCTTCATCGAAAAATATACAACGCAGTTGAAAGATTTACTAAAACAGCAGGGGCTCGACGCCAGCGTCCAGGGCCGGGTCAAGCATATCGTTAGTATCTGGCGCAAGATGCAGCGTAAAAATCTGGAATTTCATGAGCTGTTTGACGTTCGCGCGGTGCGCATTCTGGTTGATTCGGTGGCCGATTGCTATGCTGTGTTGGGTGTCGTACACACGACCTGGCAACATATCCCGCAGGAATTTGACGACTATATCGCCAATCCCAAGGAGAACGGATACCAATCGCTGCACACCGCGGTGGTGGCTGAAGACGGCAGGATTGTCGAGGTCCAGATTCGCAGTTTCGAGATGCATGAGCATTCCGAACTCGGAGTTGCCTCCCACTGGCGTTACAAGGAAGGCGCCAAGCTGGATCGGCGCATGGAATCCAGTATTGCACAAATGCGCGATTTGCTGCAGGGGTCCGAGGAAGAGGTCTCCGATGCCATTTCGGAAATTTCTACCGAGCTTTGCAGTGACCGGGTCTACCTGTTCACCCCAACGGGACAGATCGTGGATATTGCAGAGGGTGGAACGCCGCTGGATTTTGCTTACAGTATTCACTCTGAGGTCGGGCATCGTTGTCGTGGCGCCAAGGTTAACGGACGAATTGTGAACCTGACCACGGTTCTTCGAACGGGGGACGAGGTTGAAATTCTAACAACAAAGGAAAGCCGGCCCAGTCGTGACTGGATGAATAAAAATCTGGGCTTTATCAAGTCTGCGGGCACCCGTTCCAAGGTAAGAAACTGGTTTAATCATCAGGATTTCGAACAAAATCTACTCGACGGGAAATTGATATACGATCGAACGCTGAGCAAGTTCTCGATTCACAATGCAAATTTGAAAGACCTGGTGTTACATTTCAAACGCAAGGAAGCCGGACAATTTTTTGCCGATATCGGTCGGGGCCTGATCACCTCGGCCCAGATTCTGGGTTTCCTGCAAACCGAGCCTGAATCCGACCCGTTTAAAAAAACCAGGAAAGAAAGCAGGGCGCCCGCATCCAGAGACGAAGTCAGTATTCATGGAGTCGGCAATCTGATGACCCAGTTTGCAGGTTGCTGCAAACCGGTGCCGGGAGATTCGATTATCGGATTTATCACCATTAACAGTGGAATCTCGATTCATAAGCGCAGCTGCCCGAATATTTTGTCGTTGCCGGAAGCAAAGCACCAGCGCCTTATCGAGGTTGAGTGGGAGCATCGGAACGGCTCGGTTTATCCGGTTGAGGTGAGTATGACCGCTTATCAACGTAACGGACTGATGCAGGACATCAGTACTATTCTGGCGAATCTGAAAATAAACCTGTTGAACATTAATTCTCACACTAACAAGGCTGAGCAACTGGTCTACACTCGGCTTACCATGGAGATTCAGGATATTGACGAACTGGTGATCATTATTGACAAGCTGTCGCGGTTACCTAATGTCCAGGACGTAACAAGGGTCGCTTGAAATGCAGATGCTTGATCAGAATTTGCAACAGGATTTCGACAGGTCGACCGTCAATCGGCGGTTTTGTATCGCACCGATGATGGATTGTTCGGACCGGCATTCTCGATTTTTCCTGCGCCTGTTTTCCGACAATATACGGCTATACACGGAAATGATTACGAGCGCAGCTATCCTGCATGGCGATCAGGACACCCTGCTTGGTTTCAGCGATGAAGAGCATCCACTTGCAGTACAACTGGGTGGGTCGGATCCGGAACAACTCTACCAGGCAGCACGAATCTGTGGTGAGTATGGTTATGACGAAATCAATTTGAATTGCGGTTGCCCGAGCGACCGGGTTCAGTCCGGTAAATTCGGAGCCTGTTTGATGCAGGATCCGGCACGGGTAGCCGATTGTGTGGCGGCACTGAAATCGGCCACGACTTTGCCGGTTACGGTAAAACATCGTACCGGTATCGATCGCCAGGATGATTACCAAATGTTTGTGGATTTTGCCGCTGCGCAAATCGTCGCGGGTGCGGATGCGTTGATTATACACGCGCGTAACGCCTGGCTGCAGGGGTTGAACCCAAAACAAAACCGGGAAATTCCACCTTTGAAATACGACTGGGTATATCGCCTGAAACAGGATTTACCCGCCTGCCAAATAATCATTAATGGGGGCATTAAATCTCTCGAATCCTGCCAACAACATTTACGGCATGTCGATGGCGTCATGCTGGGCCGTGGGCCGTATCAAAACCCCTACCTGTTACATGATGTTGATCAGCTTATATTTGGTCGCCAACCGTCGCCGCATCGAAGCCGGGTTGCTATCTTGCACAAGATTTATCCTTATATAGAGCAACAGCTTGACCAGGGAATGCCGTTGACTCGCATGGTGCGCCACATCATTGGCCTGTTTCATGGAGAACCCAATGCCAGGCACTGGCGTCGATACCTGAGCGAAAATGCGTATCGAAAAACTGCCGGTATCGAAACCCTGTACCAGGCTGAGCGACTGGTAAGCTAGCCCGGCGAATAGTACTCATTCACTATGCGGAAAAACCTTCGTTACCTGGTGCTGTTACTGATTCTGTTGTTTGTTGCGGCGAACGAGGCATTGAACAAATTGCGCTCTACCAGCTGGGAAAATCCGCTGTGGCTGCGCATCTACGCGGTCAATGGCGATGGCAGATCGGCTACCGACAGGTACATCGATTCGTTGACGAGCGAACACTTCAGGCAAATTGAAATATTTTTAAATCGGGAAGCCAGGCGATATGGAATTGAGATCGACGCAATCGACGTCGAATACAACGGGCGGTTACAGTCGGGACCGCCACAACCGCCCGGGGGGCATAGCGTGCTGGAAAATATCTGGTGGAGCCTCAAATTCAGGGCCTGGGCTACCTATCGTGGCTGGAGCAGCGACGGCGATACAGGGGATGTCGAACTTTTTGTCAGCTACTACGATATCGAAACCACGCAATCTCTACGCCATTCGGTCGGATTACAGGGGGGGCTGATCGGTATTATCAATGCATTTGCGGATTTGTCTTACCGCGGCTCTAACCAGGTTGTAATAACACATGAGCTGATGCATACCCTGGGTGCATCGGACAAGTATGGCGCAAATAGCCAGCCGGCGCACCCGGAGGGCTATGCCGAACCTTTTCGAAATCCGCTATATCCGCAACGACTGGCGGAAATCATGGGTGGCAGAATTCCACTTTCGGCGCAAAATTTCAGGATGCCGAATTCCCTTGCCGAAGTCATAGTCGGGGCCTACAGCGCCAGTGAAATCAACTGGCCGGTTGGTGAATCCTAAGTCCGACAGACTCTTAGCCACGCAAGTAGACATAGCTCGCGCCCGCTGCACCATCGCGCGGCAACGCGGGACACCAGGCCAGCACCTGTGGACGATCGGCAAGCCAGCGTTGCACCAGGGGTTTCAAAACCGCATCACTTTGCGAACGATACCCCTGACCGTGAATAATCAGGAGCATTCGCATACCGCGTTGAAGTGCGTCTTCAAGGAACAATTCGAGTGCCTCCAGGGCTTCACTTTGACGGTAGCCATGTAAATCGATACTGGATTCGGGGCGGATATCGCCACGCTTGATTTTGCGCTGAATTTTGTTTTGCAAACCCGGGTTGAAATGTCTGTCCAGTGCAGGCGTGGATGCGGAAGGAAAGTCTCCCGGCGAAACGGGATCCTGGCGCCGGGAACCGGTTACCTTTTTTTTGGGGCTGCGCTGTTGATAAAGATTGACCCGATCGTTACGCAGGCGCTTGACGCCCTGGATCAGCCGGTCAAATTCTGAATCGTCATCGTTGTTCATAGAAACGGTACTGCTATTGCAGTTCAAATCATAATTTTCACCGATAATATCCGAAAATGCTCTCAGACCCACATTCAAATCATATAGAATCCCTTCCCGATGCACATACTCATAACCAATGATGACGGCTATCTGGCACCTGGAATAAAGATTCTGACCCGGGAGTTGGCACAATTTGCCGATATTTCGGTGGTCGCACCTGATCGTAATCGAAGTGGTGCCAGTAATTCGCTAACCCTGATGCGACCCCTGCGCGTGGAGCAAACCGACGACGGGGTCTACTACGTCGATGGGACACCGACCGATTGTGTACACCTGGCGCTTTCGGGTTTGTTGGAGTCACCCCCGGACATGGTGGTGTCGGGTATAAACGCAGGACCCAATCTTGGCGATGACGTGCTCTATTCGGGCACCGTGGCAGCGGCCATGGAAGGTCGATACCTGGGGTTACCCGCGATTGCTGTATCGCTGGCGGGAAAACCCGCTACTCATTTTCAAAGCGCGGCAGACATTACCCGCAAGATCGTCGAAAAACTCACCCGGCACCCGTTACCCGACGATACCCTGCTAAATATTAACGTACCGGATTTACCGGCTGATGAAATTGTTGCTTCACGTGCCACTCGGCTCGGATTTCGACATAAGTCCGAACCGATGGTTAAGCAGCGCGATCCCCATGGCCGTTCGATATACTGGGTAGGCCCACCGGGTGAGGCCGAGGACGCGGGTTCGGACACTGATTTTCATGCTGTTGAACACTGCATCACCTCGGTTACGCCGATGCAGATTGATTTGACTCGGCACATTGGAATTGGCCCGCTGCAAATCTGGCTGGAAAAGTTGTGATTTCAACCGATCGAAACCACCAGGGCATCGGCATGACATCCCAGCGAACCCGCGATCGCCTGATCAAGCGTTTACAGCAGCAGGGGATTGGTAACGAGCAGGTACTCGAAGTCATGGGGCGCATACCGCGGCATTTGTTTGTCGATGAGGCACTGGCGCACCGCGCCTATGAAGATACCGCGCTGCCGATTGGTTACGGACAGACGATCTCTCAACCCTTCATCGTTGCCCAGATGACGCAGTTGCTGCTGGAAGATGCTGCGCCGAATTCGGTGCTTGAAATTGGCACGGGATGTGGTTATCAGACGGCTGTGCTGGCCAGTGTGTTTCCGCAGGTTTATAGCGTCGAACGCATCGAAGCCTTATATCAACAGGCCGGAAAACGTCTCGCGGAACTCGAGTTGTACAATGTGCAGTTGCGTTACAGCGATGGCACCGAGGGCTGGCCAAATCCCAGTTATCGGTTTGATCGGATTATTGTGACAGCAGCCTGCAGCGAGATTCCGGAAGCTCTGATCGGAAAGCTCAATGAGGGTGGCTGCATGGTGCTACCCTTCGATAGTGGTATCGATCAGACCATGACAAAAATAACCCGTAACAGCGAGGGTTTGGTCAACGAAGCGCTGGGAAAAGTTGCGTTCGTGCCACTCTTGCCCGGGCTAAATTAATGCGTATTTTTGAAAATGCCTATAACACCATAATGGTATTTTCTCGTCATCGCAACGCAGCATACTATTTGTCGCTGCTCAGTTTTGTCGAATCATTTATTCTGCCGTTTCCGCCCCCTGATGCAATGCTGGCGCCCATGGCCCTGGCAAGGCCCGCAAGGGCCATGCATTTTGCCGCGCTAACCCTCTTGTTCTCGGTGCTCGGCGGGCTGGTCGGCTACCTGATAGGCGCCTTTTTATTCGATCAGGCGGAGCCCTTTATTGTCGACTGGGGTTACCAGGCCAGGTTTGAAACGGTCACCATCTGGTTTGAACAATGGGGTTTCTGGGCAGTGCTGGTGGCTGGATTTTCACCGGTTCCGTACAAGATATTCACCCTTGCTGCCGGGGTACTGAACCTTGCCCTCTTGCCTTTTGTATTGGCCTCTATTTTAGGGCGTGGCGCGCGTTTTTTCCTGGTCGCCTGGTGCCTGGCAAAATTCGGTCCGGCGATCGAACCCGGGTTGTTGAAATACATCGAAATTATCGGATGGGCCATCGTTGCCGCCTTGCTGCTGGCGATTGGCCTCTATTACTTTAGCCCGGAGATTTCATGAACTGCCGCGATGATTGCGCAGGACTTTGTTTTCTCA
>CAZAVY010000067.1:3600-17320 GCA_964488685.1 uncultured Gammaproteobacteria bacterium | reverse complement strand
ATTTCTTCTCTATCTTTAAATCAGCGGTATAACCTACAGCCTTTGCCATTTGTATTGCAAGACCATGAAAAGGAGTGATATCGGGGTCAAATCTTGTATTGCTAAATTTGATATTTGTCATTTTGTCCTCTATTTTTTTAAGCTATGCTCTGTTAAGAGCATTTGGCAGATGTTTTAAATTAAAGCTCTCAATAATTACGACTTTGATCCGAACTGCTAACGTTGCCGTAAAAGGCGCGCGCTTTTAGCGCGTCCTTTTGACGGCCTTGTTATATGCCTGCCGCGACCAATGGCTCAACATGATTATCAGGGCGGTTGGCCGACAAATCATGTGTGGACTGAAGATTGAGCCAAAACTCTGGAGTTGTACGCAATGCCTCAGAAAACAGCCACGCAGTTTCCGGCGTAACGCCGCGCTTACCACGAACAATCTCATTAACTCGTTGCACAGGAACACCGACGTGTGCCGCCAAAGCTTTTTGCGTTAATTCCAGTGGCTCAAGAAACTCTTTGAGCAAAATGACCCCTGGATGTGTTGCAGTTCTATTGCTGGGAATCAAATGACACCTCTAAATTTTAGTGATAGTCCACAATCTTGACATTGGTGGCGCTACCTTCGGCCCAGCGGAAAATAATACGCCACTGGGAATTAATACGAATGCTGTGAAAGCCCTTGAGTTCACCTTTTAATGGTTCGAGCCTGTTTCCAGGAGGGGAACGCAAGTCGTCAAGAACTTGTGCGGCATTCATAACGTCGAGCTTATAGAGTGCAAATTCGTGTATTTGGCTAGGTATCTTTCTGGCACGGCGGCTAGATATGCCATGCAATAGGTCAGATGTACCTTTGTCGCCAAATGACGTAATCATACACCGATAATATCGGATTCACGGTATCCATGCAATGGCCTATCTAAAAGTAAAGCAAAGGGGTCAACAAAAAGTAAAGGGGTCAAATATAATATTGACGCTTACTTATTTGATCACTTGGAGCCAGTCAAATGTTGCTGGTGACTTACGGCAATTTGCAAACGAGTAGCGAAGCCAAGGTTAACGCCATTATTTATTCTGAAGGTTCCGTTACGCTGGGTTACAAAACAAATATTATTGGAACCACTCTTTCCCTGAGAGTGTGAAAGGCTTGCAGAGTGCTGGGAAAGGTTAGCAAGCTCAAAGGTGGTGACGGTGTTGTCCGGGACAAACTTGAGATCCCTGGCAGGTATCGTGGGCGTGAAGAAAAGTTTGAGTTTATGAGTTTATAAAAGAGCCTAACGGAAACATCAATCACCGACTATTCAAGCCAAGCAGGGAATGACAATGGCTTGGTCGGAGGATGTTAAAGCGATACTTTCCTGTGGAATATCACTTTCTGAAATGGGTGTTAACAATTGGGCTTTAACAGAATCTGAGGCTATACAGGCTCCTGATAAATTTGAAAGTCTGGAAACATCTGTTTTGGGTGGTGATGTTTATGAAATGGTTGATGATGAGCCTGAGTCAATTTATGACAACTGGTACTGTGAGCGAGACGATGGCGAGGAATTAGGTAAGTTTGTTGCTCGAAGTATTAAATGCGCTCGTCAATATATTTGTAATTATAGGAATCCCAGTGGCAGAGAAACGCTTTATTGTTCTCGTTACAGAGTAGCTAAATACAAAGCCCTGCAACAGGGGCTTTGTCATTGATCTCTCGGAATTTCCTCAGCCTCCAAATGTTGCCGCTTGTGAATCACAGCCAGTACCTCAATCAGGTCATCTGGCTTGATCTCATACAAAATCCGGTAGGAATACAGGCTCAATTCCCGCACGGCATCCAGATTTAGTTCCGACACTTTCCTGCCTTTGCGGGGTAGCTAATCCAGCCCGATAGTTTTCTTGACCAGTACTTCACTGGTTCGTCTGGCATACAGCGGTGAATCCTGAGCGATGTAATCATGGATGTGACGCACCTGGGACTTGGCGCGAGCCGTCCATTTCACCATGTTTGAATATCCTTGAGCACATCCTCAGCGGTTTGGGTTTTGCCTTCGGCGGCATCCTGTTGCCCGCGGCGTATATTCTCCAGCACATAAAGCCGGTAAATCATTTCTTCAGTATCAGCATTGTCCGGTAGCTGCTGGATGGTGTTGAGTGCGTCTTGTTTGGCGGTTTGCATGATTGTTACCTCGCTGTAATGGATTAGCCTAAAGCAAAGCCCCGCTCACGCAGTGCTTTGCTTATTCTGTGTCTATCATCC
Organism: uncultured Gammaproteobacteria bacterium; assembly: GCA_964488685.1. GTDB lineage: Bacteria > Pseudomonadota > Gammaproteobacteria. Next base: position 15,087 of record CAZAVY010000067.1, on the reverse strand, counting down.
TGTTTTACTCACTGCCAGTTGATTAGCCGTGTGCTTCAAAATCATGCCATCAAGCAATGACTGAATAGTGCGCTGATCTTCATCGGACATTTGCGCCACGGCCTCAAATTTTAGCTGCAAGCTGTTGGGCAAGTCTCTTTCTTCCTCCTCAAAAATCAGCCAGTCCGCCGTCACATGGAAGGCGGTAGCGATTCTTTTTAGTATCTCAACGGATGGCTGTGCCTGTCCCGCTTCGTAGCGTTTCACCTGGGTAATGTGCATACCCACCTGATCGGCCATTTCCTGCTGAGTCAGTTTGTACTCTTTTCTGAGCTGAATAATTCGTTTTGGGAAACTCATCGCGATAAACACCAGTAACTGTTTATCCATGATTATCTCCTATGGTTCTAAGGGGGTTGACAAAAAGTATCTCAATAGAGCTTATAATAATACCTATCGAGAGCCTTGACAAGGTTCTGAGTAGAACTCTTTTGACGAAGCAGTTTGTGTAATACTTTGACCGTGTGCATCGGATTCCCCGAAAAGTGAAGCGTTCGGAGGAAAATATCCGGTACACATGCTGTTTTAGATGAAGTGTACGCTTTAACTCACTGAATTTAAATTATATTTTGTGGGGATATCTCAGGCCCAGATCCTGATTGCGCCAGGCTTCGAGAAATTCATCGAGCTGTGCTGCAGCTCGTGCCACCTGGAACGAGCTGACCGACATGCCACACAGCTCCTCAACGATTTTCTTCACCCGCCGGGTAGATACGCCCTGTACATACATCTCTGCGATCGCCAGCAGCAATGCTCGTTCCGAACCAAGCCCTTTTTCCAGACTTTGCGGATAAAACGCATTGTCACGGTTTTGCGGCACTTTCAGCGACAAGCTGCCGAGACGAGTCTTGAGCGCTTTGTCCTTGAAACCATTGACATAGCTCACCCGCTGAGCACTGCATTCATACGGCGACGCGCCCAGGTATTCGCTGCGTTCAGCGACCATCGCTGCGTTCAATAATATCGTCACGGCATCTGCCAGTCCGTCAAAACCATTTGTCGTTAATAGTTCCAATACGTCATCAAATCGTTTTATTCTCATTCTGCTGAGCCATTTTGTTTTTCCTCTTGTTTGCAATTCATCAAATTACTTTCAAAAGGATAACCGGAAGCTCGGCACTTCATACCATCAATAAATTTTCAGAAAGAATGTTACACCACCGTCTGTTCAAACAACTTTTCTGGATATCGCTGGTGAGCGCAACAATACAATACAGCCTGACCTTCACCGGCGTCGGTGGAATCGAAGCTTCGACCGCAGCCTTGCTGGTACAACTCGAAGTGCCATTTGGTCTGATAATCGCATGGTAGGTTCTCGGTGAGAGGGTTACGTTGAGACAAGGTCTTGGAATTGTTGTCGCGTTCAGCGGGGCGGTTTTGATCATCGGTGAGCCCAGGCTCTCAGGCAGCTTGATCTATGTCTTTCTGGTCATTGGCGGCGCCTTTACCTGGGCAATTGGACAGGTCATGATTAAAAGCCTGGGTAAAATAGGGGGATTCAAACTAAATAGTGGCGTTGCGCTGCTGGCTACCCCGCCGTTGTACATTGCGTCGTTTTTACTCGAAGCAAATCAGTTTACCCAAATCGAAACGGCGACACCCGCTGCCTGGGCCGCGGTCGTATACCTGGGCCTGGTCATGACTGCGTTGGGTTATGCAATGTGGTATCGATTACTGGGGCATTACAATGTCAATCAGGTAATGCCATACTTGCTTGTTGCTGCCGGCCACATCGGTGCTTGGCGATATCTTTTTTCTCGACGAAACCCTGACAATCAAGATCGCCACTGGCGGCTTGCTGGCGATAGTCGGTGTCGCTATTATCACGATTCAGCGAAAACCGTTAGTTGAGAATTTGCGCGAGTAGTCCACGAAGTTTTCATTTGTTTCTGCACTGGACAGTTTACGGCGCATGCCAAAGCATAATATTTTTCGTTGGACATCGGGTATTGTTGCTCTAAAAATTTAACTCATGATTCACCTGGCACTTCATTTTGTTTTACCCCTGTTCATTGCCTATACCTTTTTCCCGAGACGAGAGTCCCGAAAAATATTTTTTACCCTGATTGCAACCATGCTGGTAGATTTCGATCATCTACTCGCCGACCCAATTTATGACCCACATCGATGCAGTATCGGATTTCACCCGTTACACCAGTTTGTCCCAATCGGGATTTACGGATTATTGATGCTGTATAAAAAGACAGTAATTGTCGGGCTGGGTTTGATAATTCACATGCTGCTGGATTTGGGTGACTGCGTATCGATGGGATTATCTCCCTGAGTATTATAATTGACCCGCCAATACGCGCGCGGTCTGAACTTCGAAAAATCCCGGAACCAGTTAAAACCTGTTCTTGTAAGGAATTCCTGGAATTCATGTTAATTGATAAATTATCTCAAATTCAGCCTTTTGTTATCTATACTTCATAGGTCTTAACCCGACAATACAAGAAGAATGAATACTTCGAAACCGGGTTATCGGCTGTTTGACTAAGGTTCAGGATGATTAGACAACCGACCAGTATTTTCGGCAATAAAATGGTCGGGCGAATTTAATTACCACATTACTTCACGTTGGGGTAACAAAATGAATGCGGTCACAAAAGGTGGTAGAAAAAGATCTCGTATCACCATGAAGTTCAACTGGCTACTGTTGAGTATGTACCTGGTCGTCGTTGCTATTTCAATACCGGTCACATATTTTGTGACGCAAAATCAAATTCTGGATCAGGCTGACAGGGAATTGTCATTGTTGGTTGATATGGTGCGAGCGGTGAGAAATGTTGTCAGAGAGGATACTCGTCCCTATTTTTTACCCAAGGGTGAATTTTTTCCTCCTGTCGTCTCATCGACTGTAATGGCCAAAACAGTGGCCAGTAAGTTCGCCAAGCTTCGACCCGAGTACTACATTAGAATTGTTTCCGATAATCCCTTGAACCGGGAAAATCTTCCTGACTCTGCTGAAACCGCCATTCTGAGTAGATTTCGAACCTCTGGCAGCAAAGAAAGTATTGTTGAGCAAGGAACCTTGCGCAATGAAAAATATTTGATTTCGGCGGCACCGGCATTTGCCAAGAAAGGATGCCTGCGATGCCATGGCACTGCAGCAAAAGCGCCTTCCCAGATTACGGATAAATATGGCACCGTTAGCGGCTTTGGATATCAGGTTGGGAATGTGGTGGGCGCCAGTGTGGTCGGTGTCCCCATGGCCAACTTGAACCAGTTGGTACTGGTTCGCAGCCTGACTGTTTTTGCAATCGATACGCTGGTTTTCTCGGTTATTTTTCTGTTTATTAATGGCTTGATTAAACGCTCCATCATCAGTCCATTGTTGTCGATCTCGGAAGCTGCTGAAAAGGTTAGTCGAGGTAATATCAATCAGTCGATATCGATGGACAGGAACGACGAAATCGGCGATCTTGCATACTCGTTCGAACTGATGCGAAGGAGCTTGATCGCGGTGGTTAAAAAGATGCGCAGCGCGAACAAATAATGTAATTTGACAGCAGTGGTTGCCCTGGAAATTGCCCGGCAACCCCGATGATATGAAAAAGTACAAGCTATCCAGTGTATTGAGACGTCTGCAAACGGATCAGCACACCGGCACCCTGATGAGCGTGGGTGAAGATAATGTGCTCGGTCGCATATATCTGGTTAAGGGAAAGCTCAAGGCGGCGCGTTGTCGGAATCTTCAGGGTAAAGATGCAGTAATACGAATAAACGAAAAATTCCTGGTTTCGGTTAAATTTCACAAGAATGCCAACCTGGTAAATTCACAGTCTGCCATCGGTGACAACGATGACACCGAGCCCGATGACGCTACCGATCCGGATTCCATTGATATAAGTTCGAGGGAATACCAATCGGCAATCGGTATAACCGCGCTGGTAGACGACGAGGATGACGATGAGTCACTCGACAAACCGTTAACACCCGAAATCCGCAGCATCCTGGCACAGGAACTGATCGAATATCTGGGCCCCGTTGCACCGATGTTCGTATCCGACCTGGAACAGGAAATCAGCGTGGGAGAAGCACTGAACGTACTTGCCGTCGAAATTGGCGACATGGATGCGGCGATCGAGTTTATCGACAAGGTAAAACCCAAGGTATAAAGGCAATTACGGGCCTGGGTAATTTTCGTAGTTAAGCGCTATCAAAACTCTGTGAGGCCAGATCGGTTAGCCAGTTTGCCACCAGGCTAGTCGCGTATCCACCGCTGGGGCGCTGTGGTTGACGTAAGTAGTAATCGGCATGAAGATGGAACGGCTCTGCAAATACTTCAATTAACTCGCCGGATTGCAGGTAACGGTCGATAAACGGGCGAATGCCAAGCATGATTCCATCGCCGCGCAGTGCGGCCCCGATCGCGATCAACGATCCGTCAACCGACAACCCGCGCGGAATGCGAACCTCGTTCAGCTGATAGCTTCGAAACCACCGGTGCCAGTCACTGTCGTAACCAAGCACATGGATCAACTCATGCTCAAGGACATCGGCCGGCTGTAGTGGGCGTTGGCAATTGGGAAAAAGGTCTGGCGCGCAGACAGGCGTTATTATCGAGGTCAAAAGTTTGTGCGCACCGGGGTCGATCGCAGTTTCCCCCTGGATGAATATCTCCAGATCCGAGGCGGGGTATTTTTGGTCGTTATAACCCTGATCGAGGGTGTTGATGCGCAGATCGATCTCGGGATGGCCTTTCTGGAAGGATCTAAGCTGGGGAACCAGCCACAGGGTTGCAACGCCAGAGGTACAGCGCAGCGTCACAGTCCGAATTAGTTTGTCTGGAAATAATCGATCGGTAACCGAATCGAGTCGGTCCAGCGCCGTATGTACCGCTTCGAGGTAAGCTTGCCCGATACTGGTCAAAGATAACCGGCGGTGATGCCGAATAAAAAGGGGGGTATTCAAATAGGCCTCCAACTGCCGCATCTGTTGACTGACGGCGGCCTGCGAAATCTTGAGATCATCCGCGGCCTGGGAAAAGCTCAAACGGCGGCCGGCGGCTTCGAAAGTTCTTAGAATATTGAGTCGTGGACGTCTCAAGGATTAGCATTTCGAATAAGATTTACTTATAGATACTGGCAGTATTTATTGATTGACGCAAGTCTCGACGCTACCTAAAGTTTGCCTGGTCAATACAGCTCCTGGATTCAGGCACGATGAACTTCTTCTCATTCCTGAGCGACGACGATATTCGCTACGTACACGAGTCTTCTCTTGAAATTCTTGAGGAGGTTGGCCTGCTGGTTCGCAATGAAAAAGCAAGAAAACGTTTTGCGGAACATGGTGCGATTGTCGATCACGAAACTGAAATAGTACGAATACCCTCGGCCATTGTCGAAAAATACCGTGTCATGGTTCCTCCGACCATCACCCTGCGCGGTCGCGATCCTGCCCTTGACGTTACCTTTCCACGTAAGTTGCCGGTTATCGCAACCGCAAGTTCGGCACCGGATATTGTCGACCCGGTGACGGGGGTGACTCGCCGAGCGCGATCCGATGATATAGCGCGCATAGCACACCTGGTAAACGAGCTATCGGGCTTCGATTTGTTTTCGATATCGACGCTTGCCGACGATGCGCCCAAAGATCAATTCAGCCTGACCCGTTTCTATGCGGCGCTGAAGAATTGCGTCAAACCCTGTCGGACTTCTGTTTACAATATCCGCGAAGCCGAACAGGTGATCAAGCTGGGCGAGCTTATTGCCGGTTCGAAACAGGCGTTCTGGGAACGCCCGTTTATCAATTTCGGGTATTGCTCGATCGTGTCTCCCCTGACCATGGATTTCGACAGTACCGATACGCTGATGTACTTTGCCGAAAAGGGTATTACCGCTTACGGTACGATCGCGCCGATGGGTGGGCTAAGCACCCCGCTGACCCTGCCCGGCATGTTGGTGATCATGAACGCCGAATGGCTGGCAGCCGCGATACTGGCGCAAATGTCGAGGGCCGGAACCGCTCAGATATTCAATTTCCTGCCGGTCTTTGCCGATATGCGCGATGGCGCCTACGCGCCGGGTGCGATTGAAATCGGCATGATGAATTCCGCGGTTTGCCAGATGGCGCGCTTTTATAATGTCCCCGCCGGTGGCTATCTGGGTCTGACCAATTCCAAGGTTTGCGATGCGCAGGCCGGTTTCGAAAAAGGCATGTCACCGCTTATGGGGGCGATGTCGGGCGCCGATTTCATCGTTATGGGCGGCCTGCAGGACGCGTTGATGTCCTTCGATTTCGGTCAGGCCGCAATCGACAACGAAATCGCGTTGATGATCAAACGCGTACGCCGGGGGTTCGGATTCAGCAAGGAGTCCGCCTCGGTGAAGGAGATCAAGCAAACCGGTCCGGCGGGCATGTTTGCGGCTAATCCCGCGACCCTGGAACGCATGCACACGGCGACTTTTATGCCCGAACTGGCGGACCGAAAGTTGCGTGAGCATTGGCAGCTGGAGGGTAGCTCGACTATTCATCAGCGCGCCTTGAACAAGGTTTTTGATATTCTTTCCGCGCCAAATTCCGCTGTATTTGATGCTGATGTCGATGCTCGTATCCGTGCCGGGTTCGAAGGGCTGGTCACCGGTGACGCGAAACTTCAGCAAGGATGGAAGCGTTTTGATATTGGTAGCAAGGTTCCGGTGCGTGAACGGCGCCCAAATCGTCGTCGACAGAAAAAGCGCAGTAAAGCAATCTAACCCGAACATTTCAAAAACGTGCTCGCGCCCTTGCTTGACCTTTGTTTCTTCAGGAATTTTTCCTCAGTCGGCCGGATGCATTGGTCCGACATTTGTTCGGAAAATCTCCTGAGGAAACAAGATCCTGCGCAATCATCGCGGCAGTTCATCAAATCTCCGGTCTAAAAAATCATCTCTACAGGGTATCGTCATGGCGGCATCAATTCCTACCAGCGCCCGCATCGTCATCATCGGCGGTGGCGTAATCGGCACCAGTATCGCTTATCACCTGACCCGATCCGGTGAAAAGGATGTGGTGCTGCTTGAAAAATCCCATTTAACCGAAGGCGCTACCTGGCATGCGGCCGGGCTGGTCGGCCAGTTTCGTTCACAGCAAAACCTGATGAGCCTGATGAACGACAGCGTCAACCTGTTTGACAAACTGGGTGAAGAGACCGGCCAGGAAATCGACTGGCACAAATTCGGCAGCCTCAGGCTCGCGCAAACCGAAGCGCGCTGGAAGGAGTTGCTCAGGTCTTATTCGGCCGCACAGGCGGTCGGTTTCGAGATGAACCTGTTGACACCGAGTGAGGCGCACGAGGTTTACCCTCTGATCGAAACCGGTGATCTGGTCGGCGCGGCATTCATCCCGGCGGATGGATACATCGATCCGAATAGTCTGACACAGGCCTATGCAAAAGGCATCCGCGCCAACGGTGGCAGAATCTTCGAAGGCGTGATGGCCACCGATTTGTTACGCGCCGGTAAGCGCATCACCCATGTGGTTACCGCACAAGGTAACATTGAAGTGGAAACAGTGGTGAATGCAGCGGGGCTCTGGGCGCGGCAGGTGGGCTGGATGGCCGGGGTGGAAATTCCGGCAGCAGTAGTCGAACATCAATACCTGGTGACCGAGAAATCCGACCTGATCCCCGATGGTCTGCCGGCACTACGCGATCCGGACGGTGGCTTCTACGCAAAACCGGAACCGGGTGCGCTGGCCATCGGCGGGTGGGAGAGAAAAACCAATACCGTCAATCCGAAAGGAGGGTTTCCGTGGCAAAATGAGCGTTTTCTGTTCGATGCCGATACGGATCGTCTGGCAGAGTTTTTCGAACCGGCGATGCGGCGGATTCCGGTCCTTGGCGAGCTCGGCATGCGGACCATTGTCAATGGACCGATACCCATCTCACCCGATGGCGAACCGATCATGGGGCCCGTTCCCGGGTTGAGCAATTTCTTCAGCGCCTGTGCATTCACCTCCGGTATAGCCGCATCCGGCGGGGCGGGTAAGGCCGTCGCAAACTGGATTGTCGAAGGTGATCCCGGGCTTGATCTATGGCCGTTTGACATTCGTCGTTTCGGAGCACTGCACGCCGGTCAGCATTTTTTGCATGAGCGCGCGGTGGAAAGCTATAGCAGGTACTATGCGATCCATTGGCCGGGCGAGGAACTCGAGTCGGCTCGCGGGGTACGCCGCAGTCCACTCTATCAAACCCTGAAACAGCAGGGCGCGGTATTCGGTTCGAAGTTCGGCTGGGAACGGGCCAACTGGTTTGCCCAGGGTGATATTCCGCAGCAGGACATCCTCGGATTCGATCGGCCGCAACAGGATATCACCGTCGGCCGGGAGCACCGGGCGGCTCGACAAGGCGTTGTCCTTATCGATATGTCGTCGTTCACCAAGTTCGAGATCAGCGGGCCCCAGGCTTGCGCATTCCTGCAATATCTGGCCGTGGCTAATGTGGACAAGGTGCCGGGTGGCGCAAGCTATACCCAACTGTGCAACCAGCGCGGTGGCATCGAAGCCGATGTCACCATCATCCGTCGTACCCAGGATTGCTTCTGGCTGATCACCGGGTCCGCACTCGGGGTTCGCGACCGTCACTGGATTGAAAGTTACTTGTCGGGCAGTTCGGAAAACCAGATTAAATCCCAACGCAGCAAAAACCCGCAATGGACTCGATCGGGCGAGCAATGGACGCCATCAGCGGAACATACCATGAAGTCAATTTCACGTGGATTCAGCAAAGTAGAGCTTCGTGATATCACCTCTGCCCATGGCGTGATAAACCTTGCCGGGCCGCTGGCGCGTAAAGTTTTGCAGAAGGTTTGTGACGAAGATGTGAGCCATGATGCTTTCCCGTTTATGGCGGCAAAAGATATCAGGATCGGCTATGCACCGGCGCTCGCCTACCGGGTTACCTATATCGGTGAACTGGGATGGGAGCTCTACATTCCATCTGAGTATCTTCAGTATGCATACCAAGTGTTGCAGCAGGCCGGCGCGGAATTTGGCATCACCGATATCGGTTACCGGGCGATCGATAGCCTGCGCCTGGAAAAGCGGTACTTGGCCTGGGGCGTTGACATTACGCCCGATTACAATCCGTTCGAGGCCGGGTTGCAATTCCTGATCGACTGGAACAAGGGAGATTTTATCGGTGCCGAGGCCCTGGCAAGGATCAGGCAGGAAGGTGTCCGGCAGAAACTCGTCTGCCTTGCCCTCGACGATCCGCTGCCGGTGTTCGGAGGTGAAGCCATCTTTTGCGGCGACAAGGTTGTTGCGCAAACGACCAGTGGCAACTTCGGATATTCTGTCGGCAACAGCCTGGTGCTCGGCTACCTGCCGGTGGAGGTACTCGAACACGGTGATTTTATGGTTGAAGCTTTTGGTGAACGCAGTGCGGCGTCGATCGTGAAAGGGGCTATATACGATCCGGCACGGGAAAAAATTCTGTGCTAGTCACTGGCGCTAACAGGAAATTGGAAGTCGCAATCCGGTTACTTCCAGAGTCCGGGTATTTTATACTTTATTGATAATCCTACCTGCAATCGGTTGTACCCAGGAAAAAATTCCCTTTATGGGGAATCGACAACACGGTGTTTAAAATAACCTTCAAACCCTGCAACGAGGCCCGCATAAAATGCCATTCGAAGAACTGAGTTTCCCCGCCGGAATTCGTTTGCTGGCGCGCTGGCAGGCAGATGATCCAGCGGCAATCGAACGCCTCAGGGAAATTTTCGATGCTACGGTTGCCGGGCAGTACGACGGGGTTTTCAAGCGCCCGGCCCCACAAGATGAAATTCCGGCCGCGGGTCCCGTCGACCTGATGACACTGACCATAATGCACCGGCTGTATGGCCTGACATCGGCAGAATTTTACAAGCAGGACGCAGAGCGATTTGTACGCACATCGCTGATGACTCAAAAATTATTGGGGATGCCCAAGCTTTATATCAGTTGGCCGGTTTACGGATTTACCGCAGAGTCACTGGGCCAGGAAATGATTTACTCGGATCAGTATTCTCCCGGCACCGACCCGGATAAGCCGTTAGCCAACTTCGACAACTGGCAAGATATTACGACACCCGATATGGACACGGGCATCCCCAAACTGCTGGATGAAGTTTTAGCCTGTTACCGGCGTCTGACCGGGCTCAACCCGGTTTTACACTTGACGGCGGCTTATAGCCTCGCCGCGGATATCTACGGCCAGGAACAGATTATCAGTGCCCTGACCCATGAACCCGAATTCGTAAATCAATTTCTCGATCACCTGGTCGATACGGTCCTGCAACCCTGGATGGATCATTTTTTCAGGCAGTACCCCGGCGGATGGGTCGAACTTAGCGACGCATCGGGATCCCCCTTTTTTATCGGCCCTGACAACTGTAAAAATATGGCAATTCGGTCAACACAAAGGCTGATCGCCGCAAACCCCTGGGGCAAACGGGTCTATGATGCCAATTACCGTGGCGATTACGTGACCCAGGCGAATAAGAGAAGTTCCTCCTCTTCGAGGCGCAGGGGTTCCAGGAAAAGTGATTCGGCGCAACTGGGGCTGGCTGAATTATTTGATTTAAAGAATAGCGTCTGCCCCGAATATGTAATTCGCCTCGCCGAGGATCGAACCCCGGTTTCGTTTTATGTCGAACAGGCAATTCGGTGCAAGATCCCACTGTTTATGGGAATAGGCGCGACCCTGATCGACCGTAACAGCATTGCCGATCTGGAAATCGCAAAACAGGACATCGAGACCATGTCGATGGAGTATGTAGAGGCGATTAAAACGGTTGCCAGGTCCATTGCGGAGAACGGATACGATTCAACAGTGCCACCTTGGCCGGGTACGGTCTACTTTGAAGACATCAGCGCCGAATCCAGCTTCGATTTAATCGAAATTATAATCGGTACCGCGCTAAAGCAGGGAAATTTGTAAAATCCGGGGACAGATCTATAGGTCTGTCCCCGGCCACTATGTTTGGGGTTTCTAATCCATCGCCAGTGGATTACGGGTCTTGAGTGTAGCGAACCTGGAAAAGTCACGGTCCGTTGTCCATAGTTCCCGAATTCCGTTGTGGAGGCACAGGGCGGCAATTCGGGCGTCGTGGATCATCGGCCCCTTGATTTTCACCTTTGATACGATGTTTTTCAGACAATCGTAATAGCCGGGGCCTTCCCCGATCATTTCACACCCGGGTGAATTTAACCAGACATCCATTGCATCCAGCGCGAGCCTCAGTGGACTGGGTGGTTTGAATATCTTCGGGTGTGTCGTGATTGCCAGGAATTCATGTGCACATGGCCACGGAATAGACCATCGTTCATTGCTTTGTGCGAGCCCTTTAAGTGCCGTGATTGCCGGTATGTGAAAATCGGAATCCTGACGATGCGCATACACCAGTAGATTCGTGTCCACGGCGATCACGAGCCATGGCCATCGTAGGTAGCGTCACGGATTTGCTGCCAGGTGGCGCCCTGGAACTC
>CAZAVY010000067.1:0-3563 GCA_964488685.1 uncultured Gammaproteobacteria bacterium | reverse complement strand
GTTTAATTGGGTACGACAGGCGCGCAGTTCGCTCTTCAATAACTTTTCTGAGCCCTTCTTCGGCGAGACTGCGCAGTGTCACGTTTTGTTCTCGCGCCAACTGCTTCGCCTTTAACAGGATGCTGTCGGATATTTCCAGGGTAGTTTTCATTTCAATAGTTTATGCCATATGCCCATATTAATCAACCCATATATATGGGTAGTAAGTGATAGCGTCACCTCTGGCAGGCTATTTATAACCCTGGCGATTGTGATATTACCCTTTATCACATTGCCGGTGAGCGCTGGTGAATCTATGAACAAACGAGTACCCGCCGAATGGGAACCGCCCGGGGCGCGATGTGTTCATCGTCGAATTGCTCGAATCCTGGTCCCAGGGCGGCGGGGTGCATTGCCACACCAACGATCAACCGGCAAAATCTGTAATTTAACCTGCTAATAGACCGGTGCCGGGAGCAACGGCATTTATATAAGCTCGTCATTGCGAGCATCTCACCTCGCTGCGCGGCCCTGATCCGCAGAGAAGCTGCGGTAATAACCTTCTGCCAGTTCATCCCAGGGAATGCACTGGCTTAACTTTACCCAACGCTTTTGCTCGTCGAGCGCTACCTGGAAAGGCCATTCAAAATCGGCCAGCGAGAGTTGTTTTTGGCTTCGATAACGAATCATAGATGCACGCTTTTTAAAGTAGGAAGCTGATTTATCGTGCACTATTATACCTGAAAGAGCCCGTTTATTATCTATAAATCAACTAGTTATACTTTTTGAGGAGACTCTAGGTAAACACGAGTTCCGACTTTCGAAAGCCCTGGATATACAAAACTGTGGTCAGGTCACCATGCTCGATATGGGCATTGGCCTCTTTTCTGAGGCTGCCGGTGTCATGGAAAGCGACCCCCAACCCCGCTGCCTGGATCATTTCAATATCATTCGCCCCGTCACCGACGGCTAGCACATCGGTCGGGGTTAAACGTTTGTCTTCGCATAAAGTCACCAATGTTTCCAGTTTTGCCGAGCGCCCCAGAATTGGCTCCTTAACTTCCCCGGTTAGCTGCCCATTTCCAAAAATCAACTCGTTTCCGCGATGTTCGTGGAAGCCTAATCGAGCTGCGATACGGCTTGTAAAATAGGTGAAGCCGCCGGAAACCAGGATACAAAAAGCGCCATGGTGACGCATGGTCTGAACCAGCGTTCGGGCGCCGGGTTTGAGTGAGATGCGCTGCTCATAAACGCTTTCCAGAAGTCTACTTTCCATGCCTTTCATCAATCGTAATCGTTTTCGCAGGGCGTCGGGGAAGCTGATGTCTCCCTTTATAACCGCCGCGGTTATCTCGCGTACTTGCGAGCCGATTCCAATGGCATCAGCCAGCTCATCGATACATTCCTGATCAATTATGGTCGAATCCATATCAGAAATTAGAAGCTTCTTACGGCGGTCTTCCAGGCGTGTGCAGACGGCATCGATAGATGACCCGGCTAACACCTCCCTGGCCTTGCGGGAGATAATCTCAGCATCTAAGGGGGAACCAATAAAAAGATCGCAGGCCTCGCGCGGCGCGAGCCAGTCCGCCTCACCCGACAACCCGAGGGACTGTAAAACCTGCTTGATATGAACGGGTTCCAGCGGCGCCGATTCCGCATTGCCAATCAAAGTCAGCACGTAGTCGGTCATGAAACTGCCAGCGGCATAAGATTATCCGGTGTTTTGCTATGGGCCATCGCGGCAATCTTGATTGACATGTGAGGGTGTTAATCGTAGAGTTAATCGATGAATGATACTTGGACTATACCACAAACTATTCACTGGTCGATACCAGAAGATACTCGAATATCATGGGACCGAAAGATTCCATACCATATACGATTCAGGGATTATTTTGCCTCATTGATTGAAGCGGGATCGCTGGCTCCCGGCGCCAAACTCCCGCCGGAACGAGCCTTATCCGATGAATTTTCAATCACCCGGGTTACCGTTCGACAGGCGCTGTCGAGAATGGAGGCCGAAGGTCTGATTTTTCGCGAGGAACGTCGCGGATGGTTTATATCCTCGCCCCGCGTCCATTACGACCCGACCGCCGATACCAGTTTCACTGAAAGCGTTTCCAGCCAGGGGCGGGTCGCCGGCACCACCATCCTGTCCAAACAGGAGGTGGTGGCTTCGAAATGGCTCAGCACCCTACTGGATTGTGCCGTGGGTGATCCCATATTTATCATCAATCGCTTGCGAACAGTCGATGGGCGAGCGGTTCTGGTTGAACAAATACATGTCAAGGCGATGCGTTGTCCGGGACTTCTGGATTATCCTCTCGATCAATCGATGACCGAATTGATGGCAGAAAAATTCGGCATTATCGAGCATCGGACAAAAATCAATATGCGCCCCACCGCGTTGCCGAAAATTCCAGCCAAGGCACTGGGAGTCGTGGTCGGGACACCCAGCCTTTATATTTCCAGGGCCATACTCGATCAGTACAACGAGGTGATTGAATTCGACCAGGAATTCTGGCGCCACGATGCTATCGATATCTGTGTATCGGCGGCAGAATACCCCAAAAAGGCCGAAATCAATAAGGTTTAAACCTATCGAGTATAGACAAAATGCCAAGCCAGACGCCCGTCATATCAGTCAAGGACATCAGCAAAACCTTTGAATTAAAAGGGCGAAAAATCCATGCACTCAAACATGTGACGAACCATGTAGACAAGGGTGAAGTACTGGTTGTCATTGGGCCTAGCGGCTCGGGTAAGAGTACCTTTCTACGGGCATTGAACGGATTGCAGCCTGTCGATAGTGGTTCTATCGTGATTGATGGCGTAGAGCTTACCAACCCTAAAACAAATCAAAATAAATTGCGCCAGGAGGTTGGTATGGTGTTCCAGCACTTCAATCTTTTTGAGCATAAAACGGCTCTGGAAAACATTACCATGCCGCAAATGGTGGTGCTCAAACGATCACGTTCGGAAGCCGAAGACATCGGCCGCAAACTGCTCGATCGCGTTGGTATTGGTGATCGGGGAGATAACTACCCCAGTGAATTATCCGGCGGACAGCAACAACGCGTGGCGATTGCCCGCTCGTTGGCGATGACCCCAAAGGTTATGCTTTTCGATGAAGCGACCTCTGCACTCGATCCGGAAACGGTCGGGGGAGTCCTCGAGCTGATGAAAGAACTGGCTGCCGACGGTACAACCATGGTTGTGGTAACCCATGAAATGGGGTTTGCACGTGAAGCAGCAGATCGCGTTACCTTTATGGACGACGGTGAAATTATCGAGGAAGGCACGCCGGAGGAAGTCTTCGATAACCCCCGGCATGAAAGGACGAAATTATTTCTTAGCCAGATTATTTAAGCGATAGGAAATTCTTGGTATAGACCAATAAAATTATCTGGTATATACTGCATTTTGCAAATAAGCAGGTGCACAACAACAGACACCTGCCTGATGGGAAAATAACCAATCGACGAACAATCAAGAGGAGATCGAGACATGAATAGAATCAGGAAATTGCTGGGACTGGCTGTGTACACACTCGGGTTGAGCATGCTCGCCCAGTCGGTATC
>CAZAVY010000066.1:0-17446 GCA_964488685.1 uncultured Gammaproteobacteria bacterium | reverse complement strand
GATGCAGGGCGCGGAAATCATCCTGCGTAACCCCGTGCTCGAAACCAACCCGCAAGCCGATGGCAGCTGGGAGGTGGTTACAAAGCAGGGCACGATGGTCGCTGAACAGCTGGTCAACGCCGCCGGCTTGTGGGCGCGCGAGGTCGGCGCCATGGCCGGGGTATATCTGCCGCTGCATCCGATGGAACATCAGTATTTTGCGACCGATGATATTTCCGAGGTTTTCGAACGCACCACCGAGTTACCCCACGTAATGGACCCGCAAGGGGAGAGTTACCTGCGCCAGGAAGGCAAGGGGCTGGTGATCGGTTTTTACGAACAGAACTGCGTGCCCTGGGCCATCGACGGTACGCGCTGGGATTTCGGACACGAACTGCTGGATGAAAACCTCGGTCGTATCGGTGATTCGATGGAATTTGCATTTAAACGCTACCCGGTGCTGGCAGAGGCAGGGATCAAGACCGTCATCAATGGTCCGTTTACCTTTGCACCCGATGGCAACCCGCTGGTAGGCCCGGTTCCGGGCCTGCGTAACTACTGGTCGGCCTGTGCGGTAATGGCCGGATTCAGTCAGGGTGGCGGGGTCGGTTTGACGCTCGCCGAATGGATCATCGAAGGCGAGCCGTCGCGCGACGTGTTTGCGATGGATGTGGCACGCTTTGGTGATTACTGTACGCCTTCGTATACCCGCCTGAGGGTAACCGAAAACTATCAGCGGCGCTTTAGCGTGTCCTATCCGAATGAAGAATTACCGGCCGCGAGGCCGCTGGATACCACCCCGGCTTACGCTGTCTGGCAGCAACAAAATGCCGTGTTTGGCGCAGCTTACGGCATGGAACATGTCAATTACTTCGCGGCAAAAGGTGAGGATCCATTAGAAATTCCAACATTTCGGCGCTCCAACGCTTTCGATACCGTTGGTGAAGAATGCCGGGCCGTGCGCGAAAGGGTGGGTATCAACGAGGTTCATAACTTTGGCAAGTATGAAGTCAGTGGCCCTGCTGCATTCCAGTATCTCGATACCATCATGGCCGGCAAAATTCCAGCCGTCGGTAGAATGTGTTTGAATCCGATGTTGAGCCCGGCCGGCAGGATTATCGGCGATTTCACCGTCGGACAACTGCGACAGGACGTATTTCAGGTCACCGCGTCATATAGTGCGCAGGCTTATCACATGCGCTGGTTCGAACAGCATCTTCCGGCAGAGGGGGTGACGCTCAAAAATATTTCGAAGCAGCGAATAGGCTTCCAGATTGCCGGACCCCGGGCCCGGGAACTGCTCAGTCGCGTGACAGCTGTCGATGTTTCAACGGCGGCAATTCCTTTTCTTTCAATCCGTAAAATCGATGTCGGGCAGTGCCAGGTGATTCTGCAGAGGGTCAGCTACACCGGAGATCGAGGTTATGAACTCTACGTGCCCTGGCATCAGCAACTGGGCTTATATCAGGTTTTAAGCGAGGCAGGGGTCGATCTGGGTCTTCGGCCTTTCGGTATGCGCGCGATGATGAGCCTGCGCTTGGACAAGTCATTCGGCTCCTGGATGCGTGAATTCAAACCGGACTACACGCCGCTTGAAACCGGGCTCGATCGCTTTGTCGATTACCACAAGAAAACAGACTTCATCGGTAAATCAGCGGTGCTGGCCGAACGTGAGCAGGGTGTAAAACGTAGGCTTTGTACATTCGAACTAGCAGCAAATGATGCAGATGCGGTGGCCTGGGAGCCCATCTGGCACGGCGGCGATGTGGTTGGTTACGTCACTTCCGGAGGCTATTCACACTTTAGCCGAAAGAGTATCGCTTTTGGTTTCCTGCCAACTGAGCTGGTCAAGGAAGGGCGACAGGTTGAAATTGAAATTCTCGGAGAAAGGATTCCGGCTAAACTTTACCTGGCCCCGTTATTTGATCCGGAAAACGAGTACTTGCGTGGGTAGGGGCTAAATCTAGATATTCGCAGTTGATATGCGTTCATAATTTTCCAACTTTACATAATAACCATTATGCGCAGTTGGCGCTCTGGCTGTTTGGTAAGATTCAGGAGCATTTTATCGGGATACGGAACATACGTTTCATTTTAAAACTGGCCTTCAGAAAATTTCGTGGGTAGCATAGATCGAATCAATTCATTAAGCGGTTGATTTATACTCATAATACTGAAATAAGGACGGGTATCTTTCCCGACATCAGTTCTGGGGATATTTACCCACTAATTTTTCCGATGAGCCTTAAAACTTTACCTAGACAGTTTATGATTGCCTATTTACGCTATAGACTATCCATCCGCCAAGACGGAATCCAAAATGGCCGCAAATAAATACTCAAAACCCGTTTACCTGGTAGATGGTAATCGCACACCTTTCCTGAAAGCGCGTGGCAGACCCGGGCCTTTCAAGCATGCCGACCTCGGTATTTATGCCGCTCGCTCGCTGCTATTGCGAATGCCGTTTGAACCGACCGCATTTGACGAAGTCATTTTCGGCTCAACCATGCCGGGCCCCGACGAAGCCAATATTGCACGTATCGTAGCGCTGCGACTAGGCTGTGGAGACCAGGTTCCTGCTTACACCGTGCATCGTAATTGTGCGTCCGGCATGCAGGCGCTTGATAACGCGGCGATGTCAATTACCTCGGGTCGCTCAAACCTGGTACTGGCCGGGGGCATCGAAGCCATGAGCCAGGCACCACTGCTGTTTCATCCTAAAGCGGTTAACTGGCTGGCCGACTGGTGGGGAGCGAAATCGATTGGCGACAAGTTTAAGGTCCTGGGTAGATTCAGACCCGGTTTGCTGGCGCCGGTTATCGCATTGCTTAGAGGATTAACCGATCCGGTGGTGGGTCTCAATATGGGGCAGACTGCCGAGGAAATCGCCTTTAGATTTGGAATAACACGCGCTCAAATGGATCAATTTGCACTTGAAAGCCACCACAGGCTGCACCAGGCACAGTTAGACAAGGAACTACCGGAAATCGTGCCGCTGTTCGATGCGGATGGAAACTCTTATGAAATCGATGACGGCGTGCGACCGGATTCGAGCCTTGAGAAACTTGCACGCCTGCGCCCTGCTTTTGATAAACCCTATGGCCTGGTAACACCCGGCAATAGTGCCCAGATAACCGACGGCGCGGCCGCACTGGTACTGGCCAGTGAAACCGCGGTAAAGAAATACGATTTACCGATACTTGCTCGATTGGTGAGCACCGAATGGGCAGCGCTTAGTCCGACAGAAATGGGGCTTGGACCGGCGCATGCGATTGCGCCGTTATTGAAAGCACAACGCCTCAAAATTGGAGACATCGATTACTGGGAAATTAACGAAGCTTTTGCAGCCCAGGTACTCGCGGTTATTGCGGCCTTGAACAACAAGGAATATTGTAAAAAACACCTGGGATTACGTTCTGTCGTGGGCGAAATCCCGATGGATCGGCTCAATATTCACGGTGGTGGGGTCAGCCTTGGGCATCCTGTCGGTGCCAGCGGTGCGCGCATCGTATTGCATCTGGCAAAGGTATTGCAACAGAAGCAGGCCAAAACGGGTATTGCGTCGCTGTGTATCGGCGGCGGCCAGGGCGGTGCGATGCTGATCGAAAGGAGTGCGTCATGAGTGAAACCATAGTTGACTGGCATAGCCATTGCGATGACGACGGAATTCTCTGGTTAGTTCTCGACAAACAAAATACCGATACCAATGTACTTTCAGTAGCTGTACTGGAGCAACTGGATAGTCTGCTGGATCAGGCCGTCAGCGCTCCGCCCAAGGCAATCATCTTCCGCTCGGGTAAACCCAGGGGGTTTATCGCGGGCGCCGATATCAGTGAATTTCTTGAAGTGACATCGACCCAGGAGGCCTTGATCATGATCAAACGCGGGCAGACGCTGTTTAGTCGAATCGAGGCTTTACCCTGCCCCACCGTCGCCCTGATCGAAGGATTCTGCATGGGGGGTGGTACCGAACTTGCGCTCGCCTGTGATTACCGGGTTGCGCTTGATGACGCGGCAACCCGAATCGGTCTGCCGGAAGTAAAACTGGGCATCCACCCGGCTTACGGTGGCGTAGTGCGTGCAACTTCAATCATTAATCCGCTGAACTCACTGGAGATAATGCTGTCGGGTCGGGCTTTAACCGCCCGCGCCGCCCGCGCTATGGGACTGGTTGATAGCGCGCAACCGAAACGCCAGATCGAACGTGCCGCGCGCGCGATCGCGCTATCCCCACCTCCCAGGCAAACTATGCCATTGATCGGTAAAATGCTGTCCTTGCCGGGTGTTCGCAATCTACTGGCCGGCTATATGAAGAAACAGGTCTCGAAAAAGGTGGCACGCCATCACTACCCTGCTCCCTACGCGATCCTCGATGTCTGGGCTAACCATTACGGTAACCGCAAGCGAATGATGGAGGAGGAAGCCAATTCAGTGGCGCGCCTGATCCAGGGTGACAAGGTGCGCAACCTGATTCGAGTGTTTTTCCTGCAGACACGCTTGAAAGGCCTGGGTGATAAAAAAGCATTTACGCCCCACCATGTGCATGTGATCGGGGCCGGTACCATGGGAGGAGATATTGCCGCCTGGTGCGCTTTTCGCGGTTTCACCGTGACCTTGCAGGATCGCGAAGCGAAGTACCTGACAAACGCATTCAAACGCGCTCATCAACTGTTCCGTAAAAGACTGAGAAGCACGATAGAGCGTAATGCAGCGATCGATCGTTTGATTCCGGATATCAATGGTGAGGGCGTTGCCAGCGCCGATATCGTGATCGAAGCTATTTTCGAAGACATCGACGCCAAACATGAAATTTACACGGATGTCGAACCCCGCATGAAACCCGGTGCGGTGCTTGCGACGAATACCTCGAGCATCCCGCTGGAAACGCTTGCATCCGTGTTGAAGCAACCCGATCGCCTGGTTGGCATCCATTTCTTCAACCCGGTGGCGATGATGCCGCTGGTTGAAATTGTTAAAACCGCGTCGTCCTCCGAGACAACCGTTCAGCAGGCGATCGCATTCACCCGGCACATTGGAAAATTACCGTTGCCGGTCAAGAGCGCTCCCGGTTTTCTGGTCAATCGTATTTTGATGCCATACCTGGTTGAAGCCTTTACGCTTTACGATGAAGGCACAGCGCCCGAGGCAATCGACAAGGCGGCCACCGACTTCGGTATGCCGATGGGCCCGGTTGAACTCGCCGATACCGTGGGCCTCGATATTTGCAAATCGGTGGCCCAGAATCTGTCCGAGGCCTATGGAATTGATGTGCCGTCAGGGTTGAAGAAATTTGTCGATGCCAAAAAGCTGGGTAAAAAGTCTGGCCAGGGATTTTATAAATACAAAAAGGGAAAACCAATCAAGGACAAGGATGCCGATCTTGGCGATCAGAAAATAATTCAGAATCGGATTATATTCCGCTTTCTAAACGAGGCTGTCGCCTGTCTGGACGAAGCCATCGTCGAAGACAGGGATCTGCTCGATGCCGGTATTATATTCGGCACCGGTTTTGCCCCATTTCGCGGTGGGCCCATGAATTACAGTTTACAGGAAGGGGTCGACTCGATCGTGAGTGCGATGTCTGATTACGAATCCAGCTATGGCGAACGCTATCAGCCGGGCAAAGGTTGGAGCCTGCTCAACGACTAACGGGTCGACGCGGGTGTATCCGGTCCGGGTAAAGTGCCGGCAGTAATTCCTTAGTCCCGGCAGAGCGCCCTGCCCCATTCAATTAATGCATTGCGACTGCTCGCCGGGTTAATGGCCAGGATGCACTAGTGCGATGAGGGTATTAGATTCGAAGCAATCGGATTAAAAATGAATGCTACCGATTGTAGGTTCTGGCGAAAGAATATTTTCTACATCGTATGGGTGGGACGATCGGCCTGCAGCGCACCGGCGAGAAAACCTTCAATCTTGTTGCGTGTGGTGCCATTGTCCTGGGCGCTGAATTGCACACCGATTCCGGCGGCCTTGTTACCTTGCGCACCTTGTGGCGTCACCCAAATTATTTTACCCGCAACTGGCAGGCGGTCTTTGTCATCCATCAGGCTGAGCAGCATGAAAACTTCGTCACCAAGCGAATATTGCTTGTTGGTCGGGATGAACAAACCGCCATTTTTCACATAGGGCATATAGGCTGCGTAAAGTGCACTTTTATCCTTGATGTTGAGAGAAAGTATGCCTTGGCTACCGGGGGCTCCCATCAGATCAATCTCCGGGTAAGTATCTGTTTTAAAGATATTAGCACGTCTTCAAGCTGAAGTTGAAAATCGAGGTTATTTTCTTCCACTAGCAATTGATACTGTGCGCGAAGTCGCAAATCGAGCAAACCCTGGGCGACAAGCCTGTTTGCACCGGGTTTGGTATCGGCATCGGCATCGACTCCGCTGCCGTGATAACAATAAGCCTTCAAGATCATGTTGATGAGTCGCCGCACGATTGCATTTTCAGATGTCAATAACCCACGGCAAAGTTCTGATGCACTGAGATCGCCACGCAGAAACCGAGCGAATCGGGATTTGAATTGGGTGACCATTTCGGCATACCCCTGCTGTTCCAGATTTAATGCCAGCACCGGGTCACCACCGGCAAAATACAGGTAACTAACGGCTGTTTCGTCCTCGACCCCCTGTTCACGTAGCCATTTCAGCGCCGCTTCACGCGACGGTGTATCGATACTCCAGGACTGGCAGCGACTGCGCAGCGTAATCGGGATCTTGCCGGGATTGTGGGTCAGTAATATCAACAACACCTGTGGCGCCGGTTCTTCGAGGGTCTTTAACAGTGCGTTGGCACTGGGCTTGTTCATGGTTTCGGCCGGATAAATCACGGCAACCTTCAAGCGCTCATATTGGGGGGTCAGCGAAACCTCATGTATTAGGTTACGTATCTGATCTATCTTTATGTTCTTATTCAGTTTTTTACTTTTTACATTCACCTCGAGAGTGATGAAATTAAAATCAGCATAGGTCCCTGCCGACATCATCCTACAGGCCTGGCATTTACCGCAAAGCGACAGGTTTTCGGATTCATCGCAAAGCAACAGCATCGACAGGTACAGTGCAAAACCACCGATATCCAGCTCACTGCTAGTGTCGATTAATACCGCATGGGGTAAACGCTGTCGTTGTTTGAATGCCAACGCCTGTTCAAGAAGTTTCGCCTGCCAGGGTAGGAAATGTGGATCGATGGCATTCACTAATAAATCTCGCAGCTAACGCTCAAGTTGAGCGCAAATCGATTGTTGATGCATTCCAGTATGCTTTCGCTGACTTGATCCATGCTTTGATCGGCATCGATGACTTGGTAGCGATGAGGGTCAGTTGCAGCAATTTGCAAAAAAGCCGCTCTTACCCTGGCGTGATATTCGACACCCTTGCGTTCGAAACGGTCTTCAGTACCGCCACGTGCCTGCGTACGCGACAGCGCTATCGTTTCCGGTATATCAAGTACCAGTACCAGTTCCGGCTCAAAATCCCCGACCACGGCAGCATGGATTTTCTCTACGGTTTCGAGCCCCAGGTCGCCTGCTATACCCTGGAACGCCCGGCTTGAATCGGCATAACGATCGCTTATCACCCATTTTTTCGAATTCAGTGCAGGCCAGATAGTGTCGCGTAAATGTGAGCGACGCGCCGCGTACATTAACAACAACTCGGTCATGCTATCCCACTTTTTCGGTTCGCCCTTAACCAGCAAGGTACGAATTTCCTCGGCCGCACCTGAACCGCCGGGTTCACGTGTCAAGATTGTTTGCAGACCGGCATCGAGAAAAGACTGTAATAACCTGCGGGTTTGCAGACCCTTACCCGAACCGTCGACACCGTCGATAACGATCATGTGATTTTGGCTGGAATTGCTGGTCACGATCTTTAACCTGCTCTAATCGCCCTGTTTACGCTCATTTAACTGGTATCGACTCACCGCAGCGTTGTGCTGCTCAAGCGTTTTTGAAAAATGATGAGTGCCATCACCCTTGGAAACAAAATAAAGGGCCTCGGTATGTGCCGGGTGCAACGCCGCTCGTATTGCTTCGAGTCCGGGAAGTGCTATCGGTGTCGGGGTCAATCCAGCATACAGATAAGTATTATACGGCGTGTCTCTTTTTAAATCCCGAAAACGTATGTCGCCGTCAAAGTCCTCCCCCAGGCCATAAATGATGGTGGGATCGGTTTGCAGGCGCATCTTGCGTTTCAATCGTTGGGTGAAAACTCCACCGATCAGGGGTCGTTCGAAATCGACACCGGTCTCCTTCTCGATAATCGACGCCAGGATTAAAGCCTCATAACTGGATTTTAATGGTAGGTCGCTACCACGTTGTTCCCATTCCCGCGCAAGATGTTTTTGCATTACCTGGTACGCTCGCCGCAGAAAGTCGATATCGCTGGTGCCCTTGGGGAAGCGATAGGTATCCGGAAAAAAAAGGCCTTCGGGATGTTGTTCAGGATAGCCGAGTAGAGTCATGATTTCACGGTCGGTCTTGCCTTTGAGGGTTTGCTCGATCACAGAATCCTCATGAATGGCGGTGAGCATCTGGCGAAAGGACCATCCTTCAATAACCGTGAAACTATACTGTATAGCGTTACCCTGGATAAAAGTTTCGAGTAACTCATCGGCTGTCAGGCTGGAATCGATTCGATACTCCCCGGCACGTACCCGGGTTTCCACGCCCTTGACCCTTGCCAGCAGGATAAACAACCACGGGTCGTTGATTATTTTTTGCAACGCTAATTCCTGGGCAATCGATTTGATGTTGCTACCCGGTTTGATCAGAAATTTGACTTCCTGTTTTGATAAAGGAATTTCGTCGTGTTGGAAGCTTAACAACTGATACACGGTAATCGCGACTACCAGCAACGAAACGAACAAGCTCCAAACAAACAATCTTTTGATAAATTTTGCCATATTTTTTGTTGCTTGATTTAGCCCGAACATTTCATAAACCTGCTCGCGCCCTTGCTTGACCTTTGTTTCCTCGAGAATTTTTCCTCAGCCGGCAGGTTCCATTAAGTAGTTTAGGTGCAAGGCCCTAATACCAGCCTGCAGGGTTTACCGATTCAGAAACGTTTTGGTAAGGCACAATCATCGGCATGATGTCATTGGCGCCGGCCACGACACATTGTGTCCGGGTCGATTAAATTAATTTAAACACGCAGGTACCATTGGTTCCGCCGAAACCGAATGAATTAGACATGGTCGCAGAGAGTTTCATATCCCGAGCCGTGTTGGCGACGAAATCGAGGTCGCATTCCGGATCCTGATTCTCGAGATTAATCGTCGGCGGGACAACTTGATCTCGCAATGCCAGGATTGAAAATATAGCTTCGATACCGCCCGCGGCTCCCAGCAAATGCCCCGTCATCGACTTGGTTGAACTAACAACCAGCTTATAAGCGTGATCGCCCATCGCCAGTTTCACCGCCCTGGCCTCGGCAATATCACCCGCCGGAGTCGAGGTGCCGTGGGCATTGATGTAGCTGATATCCTCGGCATTCAATCCGGCGTCATTCATGGCGTTTACCATGCATCGTGCAGCGCCCTCGCCACCCGCAGGGGGTGAAGTCATATGAAAAGCATCGCCGCTCATGCCGTAACCGACCAACTCGCAATAAATATGGGCCCCCCGTTGCTTTGCCATTTCATATTCTTCGAGCACGACAACTCCCGCGCCATCACCCAGCACGAAGCCGTCACGATCCCGATCCCAGGGACGACTGGCTGCCTCTGGATCATCGTTGCGGGTCGACAGGGCTCTGGCCGCAGCAAATCCGCCAACCCCCAGTGCTGACGTTGCCATTTCGGCGCCGCCGGCTACCATGGCATCAGCGTCTCCATATGAAATCATGCGCGCAGCATCACCAATGTTGTGTGCCCCGGTAGTACAGGCACTCACGATCGAAATGTTGGGTCCTTTTAGGCCTCGCATAATTGACAGATTGCCTGAAACCATATTAATGATGGAACTGGGTACGAAAAAAGGTGAAATTTTTCGCGGCCCACCGCCCACGAAAGCATCACGATTTCTTTCGATGGTTGGAAGCCCTCCGATACCGGAGCCGATGGCAACACCAATACGGTCCGCATTCGCATCGGTGACTTCAAGCCCCGAATCGTCGAGTGCCTGTATGCCGACCGCAATACCAAAATGGATAAAGATATCCATCTTCTTGGCATCCTTGACGGTAAGATAGTCGGTGGCTTCAAAGCCTTTTACCGAACCCGAGATTCGGGTCGTAAATTGACTGGCATCGAATGCGGTAATCGGCGCGATGCCGCTTTTACCGGCAACGATGTTTTTCCAGGACTCTTCGACAGAATTACCAACTGGAGTCAACAACCCGAGCCCGGTAATTACAACACGACGTTTTGACAAGATTTATCCCTCTTCAAATTGTGCATCTTGGCCAATAAATGAAAATGCCGCTTAGCATACTAGATGGTAAGCGGCATCCTTCGATTCGAGTGATTGCTACAGATTAGAATTAACGTAGTCGATAGCGAGTTGGACACTGGTAATCTTCTCGGCTTCTTCATCGGGAATTTCGGTTTCGAATTCTTCCTCCAGTGCCATAACCAGCTCTACCGTATCCAGAGAGTCTGCACCCAGGTCATCGACGAAGGATGCCTGATTCGTAACTTCCTCCTCCTTGACGCCTAATTGTTCCGCAACAATTTTTTTCACACGTTCTTCAACAGAGCTCATTTTACGAGTTTCTCCTGGTTAATAAATCAAATGCCTGTAATCTGCGATATTGTATTGAAAACCTGAGTTAGTTGCCACAAATGTCTAAAATTTTTTCCGGCATATAATTTGCTTACAAATCAAATGTTTACATTGAAAATTACATTCGAGGTACTATGGCATATACATTCCGCCATTGACGTGAATCGTTTCTCCGGTGATATATGCGGCTGCCGGCGATGCTAAAAATACCACCGCCGCCGCCACTTCTTCTACCGCGCCGAGGCGACCCAGCGGTATCTGACCGGTGAGTGCAGCGCGTCTTTCTGCGGCCAGTTGACGGGTCATGTCGGTATCTATAAAACCCGGGGCAACTGTATTGACGGTAATGTTCCGGGAACCGATTTCTCGGGCCAGAGATTTGCTAAAGCCGACCAGGCCAGCCTTGGCAGCGGCATAGTTGGTTTGACCGGGGTTACCGGTTGCACCAACCACCGACGAGATATTGATTATCCGTCCACAACGTTTTTTCATCATCGGTCGGATTACTGCCTTACTCATACGAAACACTGAACTGAGATTGGTATTGATAATGTCATCCCATTGTTCGTCTTTCATCATCATCAATAGCGTATCACGGGTTATTCCCGCATTGTTGATCAGTATGTCGAGTGTGCCGAATTCCCCGGTGACTCTCTTCAAGCAGTTTGCGACCGATTCGGAGTCGCCGACATCGAGTACCATCCCGGTACCCTCGATTCCGTTATCCGCGAAAGCCCCGGAAATTTTATCGGCCCCGGCTTTACTGGTAGCGGTGCCGATAACAGTGGCGTGTTGGGCCCCCAGGGCCTGGGCGATCGCGTGGCCGATTCCACGACTGGCGCCGGTGACAAGCGCGATTTGATCGGATAACATTTTAATCTTCCCCAATTGACTGTTGACTATATTCAAGTGAATCGGAATCAAACACGGCAAATGCCAGTAGCGACTTTTCGATTCGACGCGCGAGGCCGGTCAATACTTTACCAGGGCCGCACTCGACCAGCACCCCAATGCCTCGTCTATGCATGAACTCGATACTGGTGACCCATTTTACCGGTTGATATAGTTGCATTTGCAGTCTCTCGCGGATCTCATCGATGGCAGTCGCGATCGAAGCGCTCTGGTTATGCACTACCGGAATCTTCGGCATCTCGATGGGTAAGGTTTCCAGCTCCAGGGCGAGTTGCCTGGCAGCATCTTTCATCAGTGAGCAATGCGAAGGCACGCTAACTGGCAGCATTAACGCCCGTTTTGCACCGAGTCGTTTGGCTTCAGCCATGGCGGTTTCGACCGCTACCGTTTGTCCTGCGATAACAACCTGCCCCGGCGCGTTGAAATTTACTGCTTCAACAACTCCGGATGTAACGGTCTCGCAGGCTTTGACAACATCCTCATCTGAGAGTCCGATAATCGCTGCCATTGAACCCTCACCCATAGCAACCGCCGATTGCATTAACCGACCCCGCTGCGAGACCAGACTGATTGCGCTTGCCAATTCGAGGCTGCCCGCGCAAACCAGTGCGGAGTATTCACCGAGGCTGTGCCCTGCCATTATCGTGGCTTGCGGTATACCGGGTTGTGCCGAGGTAATACGCCAACTGGCTACACCGGCACACAGCATCGCGGGTTGAGTAACTTCGGTTTGATTCAGCGTTGCCTCAGGCCCTTTTTCGACTAAAGACCACAGATCATAACCGAGTGTATCTGCGGCTTCATTGAAAACTTCAGAGACGATGTACTGGTGATCCTCCCAGGCAGACATCATACCGACCGACTGCGACCCCTGGCCAGGAAAAACATAGGCGAGTTTTGGCATGGAGCTTTGCAGGATTAAAAAGAAATGGATAGTAGCACAGGGGCTACCTGCTCTATTGATATACCCGTTAAATAATGGATAATGTCGCGCTTTAAACACTGAGTGAAATTATGCCCAAAGGCGATCACATTGAAATGCGAGGTGTGGTAAAGGATACTTTGCCAAATACCATGTTTCGTGTCGAATTAGAAAACGGGCATGTAGTCACTGCCCATATATCCGGAAAAATGCGAAAACACTACATTCGCATTTTAACAGGTGACACTGTAACGGTGGAGTTGACGCCTTACGACCTTACCAAGGGCAGGATTACTTTCCGCGATAGATGAGTCAACCTCAGCTGATCGAGGCTTCTTCTTCGGGTTTCCTGGTTTTTAAAACCTGGCAGTGCAAACTGTCATTTTTAACATCGATTTTAATTCTGCCGCCGTTGGTGAGTTCACCAAAAAGTAACTCATCGGCGAGTACCTGTTTAATCTCATCCTGAATAACACGGGCCATTGGGCGCGCGCCCATTTTTGGATCATAACCTTTCTCGGCCAGCCAACGGCGGGCAGGATCACTGACCGTCATGCTGACTTTCTTCGCTTCCAACTGCGATTCAAGTTCGATCAGGAATTTATCGACCACGTTCAAAATCACATTGGTATCCAGCGCCTTGAATTGTATGGTCGCATCCAGGCGGTTGCGGAATTCCGGGGTGAAGGCTTTCTTAATGGCTTCTCCGCCATCGAGGCTGTGATCTTGCAGCGTGAAGCCCATCGAAGCGCGGCTCATTTGTTCGGCTCCGGCATTGGTGGTCATCACCAGGATAGTGTTCCGAAAATCGGCCTTGCGGCCGTTACTGTCGGTCAGTGTACCGTTGTCCATCACCTGTAACAGCAGGTTAAATACGTCGGGGTGCGCTTTTTCAATTTCGTCGAGAAGCAGCACCGAGTACGGATGCTTGTTGAGTTCTTCGGTCAGCAAACCGCCTTGATCATAACCAACGTATCCGGGCGGTGCGCCGATCAATCGGGATACGGTATGGCGTTCCATGTATTCCGACATATCGAAACGTATCAATTCGATACCCATGATTTTTGCAATTTGTCGACAGACTTCGGTTTTGCCGACCCCGGTTGGGCCTGAAAACAGAAATGAGCCCACCGGTTTGGATTCACGACCAAGACCGGAACGAGACATTTTAATGGCCGCATCCAGCGCCGCAATCGCCTCGTCCTGCCCGAATACCACGCGTGAAAGGTTCTTACCCAGGTTTTTGAGCATATCGAGGTCAGTGGTGTTGACGGTGTTGGCCGGAATGCGTGCGATCTTGGCAACGATATTTTCGATGTCGTGTATGCCGATGGTTTTTTTGCGCTGTTTACTCGGTTGCAGTCGGCGTTGTGCGCCCGCCTCGTCGATTACGTCGATGGCCTTGTCGGGCAGGTGCCGGTCGTTAATGTAACGCGAAGCCAGGTCGGTCGCCTTGCGCAATGCCTGCAAGGTGTACTTGACGTTATGATGTTCTTCGAAACGCGATTTCAAACCTTTCAGAATAAGATAGGTCTCCTCGATAGACGGCTCGACGACGTCGATCTTCTGGAAACGGCGTGCCAACGCATGGTCTTTCTCGAAGATACCGCGGAATTCGGTGTAAGTGGTCGATCCGATGCACTTGATGTCGCCGTTTGCCAGTACCGGTTTGATCAGGTTAGAAGCATCCATGACACCCCCCGATGCAGAACCCGCGCCGATAATGGTATGAATTTCGTCGATGAACAGGATTGAACCCGGCTCACGTGTCAGCTGGCCGATGACGCCCTTGAGCCTTTTCTCGAAATCGCCTCGATACTTGGTTCCCGCGACCAAAGCGCCAAGATCGAGCGAATAAACCGTGGCTTCCAGCAAAATGTCGGGTACATCTTCTTCCACGATCTTGCGCGCCAGGCCTTCGGCGATGGCGGTTTTACCGACACCGGCTTCACCCACCAGCAACGGATTATTCTTGCGGCGCCTGCACAGGGTCTGGATGATGCGTTCGATTTCCTGATCACGACCAATGAGAGGATCGATCTTTCCGGAGTAAGCCAGTTCATTAAGATTGGTGGCAAATTTTTCCAGCGGATTCGCGTTATCCTGATCACCCGGCAACACCTCTGCTTCATGGGTAAACGATTCTTCCTCGGCATCCTCGTTGAGCCGGGTGATACCATGTGACAAATAATTGGTGATATCAAGGCGTTCGATGCTGTGCTTGTTCAACAGGTAGACAGCGTGCGAATCCTGTTCCGAAAAGATGGCAACCAGTACATTGGCACCCGAGACTTCGCCGTTTCCAGAGGACTGAACGTGAAACAACGCTCGCTGTAACACCCGCTGAAATCCCAGGGTGGGTTGCGTATCGCGGTCTTCATCGGCCATCAACAACGGTGTATTCTGGTCGACAAATATCTCGAGTTCTGTCTTCAGCAGGTGGACGTTTCCACCGCAGGCTTCGATAACCGCGGTAGCGGCATCATTTTCCGTCAACATCAACAGCAGATGCTCCACCGTAATGAACTCATGGCGCTTTTCGTTAGCATCGTGAAATGCCTTGTTCAGTGATTGCTCTAATTCTTTATTTAACATTGGTCCGGCTTGCCGTACTGCCCATGAATTTAAATATAGACGATTTAATCTCTTTAGTGCTCGAAAATTTTAACAATATCTATTTGTTTCAACACAATCCCGATAGTTCAACTTTCTTCCAGATCACACAGTAGCGGGTGCTTGTTTTCACGGGCGTAACTATTAACCGCAGTAACCTTGGTTTCGGCAATATCACGCGTATAAATACCACACAGACCTTTCCCGGTCTTGTGTACGCTCAGCATGATACGGGTTGCATTCTCCCGATTATGACCGAAAATTGCTTCCAGCACGTGTACCACAAATTCCATGGGCGTATAGTCGTCGTTAAGCAGTACAACCTTGAAAAGAGGCGGTTTTTTAAGCTTCGGTCGGGTACGCTCAAGTAATAAGGTATCATCGTTGTCACTATTGGACTGCTGATTTGACATGATTATGCTTTTTCCATTAGCAACAACTATAAAATAATGTCGGGCTTGATAAAATTCAAGGCTTGTCTATTATTATTTGGCGCCAGAAATTGTGATATTTGGCGCAATACCAGAGTGGGTTGGGTAATAAAAATAGGTTTTTTCAACTAACGAGCCTGTTTCAAGTTCCATCGATAACTACAAGTAAGAGGATGAGTCATGCCGACCGGGACAGTCAAGTGGTTTAGCAACGTTAAAGGCTATGGGTTTGTAACTACTGACGAGAATGAAGAACAGGATATCTTTGCCCACTTTTCTGCGATTGAAATGGACGGATATAAAAAACTGACATCGGGCCAGAAAATCGAATTTGAAATTGATGAAGGACCCAAAGGTCTGCAGGCCCAAAACATTCGATCGATCGATAGTTGAAAGGAACTTTTAAAAAAACTCCTGCCAACTGACGTAATGGTAGTTCCCCTTTAAATATTATTTCCTGGTCGGGACTCAATTTTTCTGTTGTATAATTCCGCGCTCTAAGAAAATATCGCGATTCAGGGGATAAAATGAGCTATCGACACATCAAGATACCTGCCGAAGGCCAGGCGATTTCCGCAAACGAAGACTACAGTCTTAATGTACCGGACAATCCGGTTATCCCCTTTATTGAAGGCGATGGTATCGGCGCAGATATTTCTCCAGTCATGATCCAGGTTGTCGATGCCGCGATCGAGAAAGCCTACCAGGGAAGCAAAAAGATCGAGTGGATGGAAATTTATGCCGGTGAAAAGGCGACCTCGATTTACGGTGAAGATGAATGGTTACCCGATGAAAGCCTGGCGGCGATGCGGGAATTCCTGGTCTCGATCAAGGGTCCGTTAACCACCCCGGTTGGGGGTGGGATTCGATCACTCAACGTTTCTATCCGTCAACGTCTCGATCTGTACGCCTGTGTCAGACCAGTGCGTTACTTCAGTGGAATCCAGACTCCGTTGAAGCGGCCTGAAGACACAAACATGACAATATTTCGCGAGAATACCGAAGATATATACGCGGGAATCGAATGGGAATCCGGAAGTGCGGAAGCCAAAAAGGTCATCAATTTTTTGATCGAAGAAATGAATGTCACCAGCATTCGTTTTCCTGAAACCTCGGGTATTGGTGTCAAACCGGTATCTTCCGAAGGTACCCGTCGCCTGGTGCGAAAGGCATTTCAATATGCGATTGATAACGATCGCAGCTCTGTGGCACTGGTCCACAAGGGTAATATTATGAAGTTTACCGAGGGTGCTTTCAGAAACTGGGGCTATGAGCTCGCTGCTGAATTATATGACGCCAGGGACATTGGTGCCGGACCCTGGTGTGAATTCACCAATCCAAAAACAGGCAATACGATAACGGTAAAAGACGTTATTGCGGATAACTTTTTGCAACAAATAGTGATGCGACCCACCGAGTACGAGGTAGTTGCGACATTAAATTTGAATGGTGATTACATTTCAGATGCGCGCGCAGCCCAGGTCGGTGGGATCGGAATAGCACCCGGCGCAAATATTGCCGATACTGTCGGTGTGTTCGAAGCAACCCATGGTACTGCACCAAAATATACCGGGATGAATAAGGTAAATCCGGGATCGATTATCCTCTCCGCCGAAATGATGCTGCGCTACATGGGTTGGACGGAAGCGGCCGATCATGTGATCTCCGGCATGGAAGGTGCTATCGGCGCCAGGAAAGTTACTTATGATCTGGCACGTAACGAACCGAATGCTACCGAGTTAAGTACCTCGGATTTTGGCGCTGCGGTAATCGGGTATATGGATTAGTACTCCGACAGACTGCTAGCCCGAACATTTCATAAACCTGCTCGCGCCCAGGCTTGACCTTTGTTTCCTCGGGAAC
>CAZAVY010000065.1:0-17535 GCA_964488685.1 uncultured Gammaproteobacteria bacterium | reverse complement strand
GGGGGGCAACCTGCCAGCCGATAAAATTTTATAAGACGACAATGCCCCGATGGCACAGGTACGTAAACAGCTGTTTAAATCCTGATCCGGACCTTTTATCCGGCGACAATGTATACCGTGTTCCAGGCATCAAGAAAGGCCGGCACAATGGT
Organism: uncultured Gammaproteobacteria bacterium; assembly: GCA_964488685.1. Taxonomy (GTDB): domain Bacteria; phylum Pseudomonadota; class Gammaproteobacteria. Next base: position 17,383 of record CAZAVY010000065.1, on the reverse strand, counting down.
CAGGGGGTGGACAATGGGAACTCTTTGCAGGGCGCTGCACCACAGGGATGTCGTGATACGACGCCCCGGGCGCGAGCCTGCAGGGACGTATTTACGGCGATCCCGCAAAGGGTTCGCGACGGCCGTACCCCGTATGGATTAATTCCACAATACACAGATTAATCTAAAAAGTTGAGCAATTGACGCCAGGCTGCCAGTTTTTGTTCGAATCTCAATCCGGCGTGAGCAGGACTGGTCGATGGCATGCATAGCAACTCGAATTGCAACGGCTCTGGTAATAGGGGCACTACCAGTTTTCGGAAATACCTTTCCGATGCGGCGCCGTTGAATGCGACTGCCTTTAACCCGGGATATTTTTTAAGCAGTCCAGCAAAATCGTTGGCTTCAACCGAGTCTCCGACAATGTTGGAATCGAGACTTCCCGGACGATGGCAACGCTTCAGGGTATCCCACAGTATGACCGGATGCGAGGAAATCTGGCGCAGGCGGTTTTGGTAACTGCTAGTCGGATCGATATCAAACAACTCCGCCATAATCGGCCAGAAAGCGTTGCGTGGATGCGCGTAGTACTGCGCTGCTCGCAATGAAGCGGTGCCCGGCATGCTGCCGAGTATCAGGATTCTGGGTTGGTGACCAATAATCGGTTCAAACGACTGAACCCGGGCCACGAAGTTATTTCTTCATCTGGTCGAAGAATTCAACATTGGTCTTGCTGGATTGCATCCGTCCCAGCACAAACTCCATCGCCTCGATTTCATCCATCGCGTGCAGAAATTTACGCAGTATCCAGACCTTCTGCAATTCATCCTGATCGATCAACAGCTCTTCGCGACGGGTACCCGAGCGATTGATATTGATCGACGGAAATACCCGTTTCTCGGCGATGCGCCGGTCGAGATGAATTTCCATGTTACCGGTGCCCTTGAATTCCTCGTAGATGACTTCATCCATCTTGGAACCGGTTTCAATCAGCGCGGTCGCCAATATCGTCAGGCTGCCGCCTTCTTCGATATTTCGAGCCGCACCGAAGAAGCGTTTCGGACGATGCAGGGCATGCGCATCGACACCACCGGTCAGCACCTTGCCCGAAGACGGGATGGTGGTGTTATAGGCGCGTGCCAGGCGTGTAATCGAATCAAGCAAAATGACGACCTCGCGCTTGTGTTCAACCAGGCGTTTGGCTTTCTCGATGACCATTTCCGCAACCTGAACGTGGCGGCTGGCAGGTTCGTCGAAGGTTGAAGCGACAACTTCGCCTTTGACCATGCGTTCCATTTCAGTGACTTCTTCCGGACGTTCATCGATCAGCAGCACAATCAGGTAACATTCAGGATGATTGCCTGCGATACTCTGGGCGATGTTTTGCAGCATCAGGGTTTTGCCCGCTTTCGGCGGCGAAACCACCAATCCGCGTTGCCCTTTACCGATCGGCGACACCATATCGATGATACGTGCGGTGATGTCTTCGGTACTGCCATTGCCGCGTTCGAGGATCAGGCGATCGTTCGGATGCAACGGCGTCAGGTTTTCAAACAAGACCTTGTGCTTAACATTTTCCGGGGCGTCGAAGTTGATTTCATCGACCTTGAGTAGCGCAAAATAACGTTCGTTATCCTTTGGCGGCCTGATTTTTCCGCTAACGGTATCGCCGGTACGCAAGTTGAAACGCCGGATCTGGCTGGGTGATACGTAAATATCGTCGGGACCGGCTAAATAGGAGCTATCAGCGGAGCGTAAAAATCCGAATCCATCCTGTAAAATTTCCAACACGCCTTCGCTGAAAATATCCTCACCTTTTTTGGACTGGGATTTGAGGATACTGAAGATGATGTCCTGGCGACGCATACGCGCCGAATGATCACCACCCATGGCTTTCAAAGTATCAATTAGGTCGGGAACGGAGTGTTGCTTTAGCTCGTTTAGATTCATATCAGGAATGCCCTGGTGCAGGGTTTGGGGATTAAAGACGTAACAACAGCCTATGCGTTAGATCGGGAATGTTATTTGGTTTTTTGTTCAGGTGTGCCGCTGAGATACGGCATCGATTAAAAAGAGACTAGCACAGTAATTCAGGGTCGTCTATACCAATCAACGACCCAATTTTAGAACAGTTTGTATTGCTTTGCAGGATTAAATATTACTATCGAGGAATGCTGTCAGCTGGGACTTGGAAAGCGCACCGACCTTGGTTGCCTCGACCGCGCCACCTTTAAAAAGCATCAGTGTTGGAATGCCGCGAATGCCATACTTCGGAGGCGTATCGGCATTGTCGTCAATATTCAGTTTTGCGACCGTGAGTCGACCTTCGTATTCTTCGGCAATCTCTTCCAGAATCGGAGCGATCATCTTGCAGGGGCCACACCATTCCGCCCAGTAATCGACGAGCACCGGGTGCTCTGCCTGCAACACATCAGATTCGAAACTCTCGTCCGAAAGGTAAATTATTTTATCACTCACGCCTATCTCCAGCCCCACGGCTTAATCAGCTATACCAACAAGTTAGTCGTATCAGAATTAACTGTCAATCATGGCAAACCCATTAAGGTTTGCCATCGGCCGGTCGCTATATGGGGATAAAGACTCCTTATTTCAAATGGCAGCGCAGCTTTCCATGCAATTTGCTACCATAGCCCGATTCGATTTCGAAGATACGAGAATTATTTATAATATGGGGCAACAACACCTAACCGAGCAGCAGTTCAGCTCTCTGGAGCTGGACCGGAGATTGTTGAATGCCCTGCAAAAACTCGACTTCCATTATTGCACCCCGATTCAGGCCAAATCACTGCCGCTACTACTTTCGGGTAAGGATGTTTCCGGCCAGGCACAGACCGGTACCGGAAAAACGCTGGCATTCCTGCTGGCCTGCGCGCAAAAGATTCTGAAATCAGATAACCCCGCCACCACAGCCGGTAAACCTCGTACTTTGATTTTAGCCCCGACGCGCGAACTGGCGATACAAATTCACAAGGATGCGGTGGCGCTACTGAGCGAGCTACCCCTGAAACTCGCCATATGTTATGGCGGCAAGGCTTACGAACAACAACAAAAACAGTTCGAGGAACCCGTTGATATCCTCATCGGCACCCCGGGGCGTCTGATCGATTTCTTCAAACAGCGCTTATTCAATTTCAAGTCGATTGAAGCGATGGTGCTCGATGAGGCTGATCGTATGTTCGACATGGGTTTTATCGCCGATGTACGATTCATGTTACGGCGCCTGCCCGAGCCCGAAAAACGACTCAACATGCTGTTCTCGGCAACCATAGCGCAAAAAGTGATGGAGCTTGCCTACGAGCATATGAACCAGGCGCAATTGATCAAAATTGATGCCGATACACCGGCGGTGGAACGTATTGAGCAAAGCATTTATCACCCGGCAAATCACGAGAAAATACCGTTGTTGCTAGGCCTTATCGAACAATTAAAACCACGACGCAGCATCATCTTTGCAAACACCAAGCACACTACAATTCGCATTTGGGAGTACCTCGAAGGTAACGGCCGGTCGGCGGCGATAATTTCCGGCGACATCCACCAGAACAAGCGCGAATCATTGTTGCAAAAGTTCCACGATGGCGAGTACTCGATCCTGGTAGCCACCGATGTCGCCTCACGTGGTTTGCATATTCCGGATGTAACCCATGTTTTCAACTTCGATCTTCCGGAACTTGGAGAAGACTATGTGCATCGCATCGGACGCACCGCAAGAGCGGGGAAATCGGGCGCAGCAGTAAGCTTTGCCTGCGAGGATTACGCGATGAATCTGATCGATATCGAGTCCTATACCCGCAAGCCGATACTCACTATTCCGATTAGCAACGAGCTGCTGATCAAACCAAAACCACCGGTTAAACTGAAAACAGGACGGATTAAACCAAGGCCCGGTAATAAACCCGGCGGCGGTAAGCAGCAACACCGAACCCGACGCCAAAAAGGCCCACCGCGACAACGTCATCAACGCAGTAAAAAGGCAGTATGAATCGGCAACGAAACATTTTAATTCTGGGCGGCAGCGGTTTCATTGGCAAACAACTCGCGTTCAAGCTTGCTAACCAGGGCTGGATGGTAACGGTTCCCAGTCGCCGCCCACATCGCAACCGTGCCCTGTTGGTACACCCCAACATACGACTGCTTGAAGCCAATTTAACCGAGCCGGGCAGCCTAAGGGGGCTCTGCCGGAATCAGCAAGCCGTTGTCAACCTGGTCGGTATATTACACCAACGGCGCAAGGGAGATTTTCGTCGATTCCATGTCGAATTTGTCAAGTCCCTGGTCGAAACCTGCGGCGAAATCGGAACCAAACGTCTGCTTCATGTCAGTGCTCTTGGTGCCGACCAGGCGACGGGCAGCAGTCTTTACCTGCGCTCCAAGGGTGAAGCCGAAAACCTGCTGCACACTTTCGGTCAGCGTGGCCTGCAGGTAACAAGCTTCCAACCCTCGGTCGTATTCGGCAAGGAGGATGACTTTATCAACCGCTTCGCCGGAATTTTAAAATTTTTCTTCGGCTACTTTCCACTGGCCTGCGCCGACAGCAAACTGGCACCGGTCTATGTCGGCGACCTGGTTACAAAAATCATTACCACAATCGATGATCGTGATAGCTTTGCGCGGCGCTACCAAGTATGCGGGCCAGAGGTATTTACCTTGCGCCAAATCCTGGAGTTGATCATCGCGGCCCTGCAGCTCCCGGTACGGGTAATGCCACTCGGCAAGAGCATGTCGCGCCTGCAGGCGGTCATCCTGCAAAACTTACCCGGTAAACTGTTTACCATGGACAACTACCGGTCCCTGCAGACCGACAGCATTTGCACGGAAAGTGATCTTTGCGAGACCAGCCTACGTCAGTACATCAACGGCTTGCCTGCGATGTTCGGGAATAAACGCAATTACGATAGCTTTCGCAAAAACTACCCGATACCCGACAATCCAGAGGAACATTCGTGAAGCTATACCGTGTCGGTGGTTGTGTACGCGACCGCCTGCTCGGATTGCCGGTTAACGACATCGACTGGGTTGTAACCGGGGCCACGGTGGAACAGATGCTGGCCAAAGGATTTAAATCGATTGGCAAAAACTTCCCGGTATTCCTACACCCCGAAAGTAAACAGGAACACGCGCTGGCCCGAAGCGAACGTAACACCGGACCGGGATACAGGGGCTTCGAAATCAATGCCGACCCGGCTACCACAATTGAACAGGATTTACTGCGTCGAGACCTCACCATCAACGCGATTGCCGAAGACGAGCAAGGGCACATCATAGACCCCTACGGTGGCCGGCAGGACATCGAAAGTTGTAGCTTGAGACATGTCTCCGAAGCTTTTAGCGAAGATCCGGTCAGGGTTTTACGCATTGCCCGCTTTGCGGCACGATTCCATAAACTGGGTTTTACTATTGCTGAAGAAACGCGAACCCTGATCCGGAAGATGGGCCAATCGGGAGAACTTGAGGCACTGGTCGCGGAGCGGGTATGGACTGAATTATCCCGGGCGCTCGATGAAGCCGACCCGGCCGTCTTTTTTACAAGCCTGCGCGATTGTGGCGTACTGGGGCGATTATTCCCGGAAATCGAAGCGCTGTTCGGAGTGCCTCAAAACGCCAAGTACCACCCGGAGATCGACACCGGTGTACACGTCATGATGGCGCTGCAAAAAAGCGCGGAGCTCGAGCACGACAATGAAACCCGATTCGCAGTGCTGATGCACGATCTGGGCAAAGCGACAACACCCGTCTCGGTATTGCCGAGTCACCATGGTCACGAAGCGCGGGGCAAGAAACCGGTCAAGGCTTTTTGCAAGCGCTGGCGAGTTCCCGGGGCGCATACCGAGCTGGCGCTGATCACAACCGAATTGCATCTGCTGGCGCATCGCGCCATGGAGCTAAAAGCGTCAACCTTGTTAAAACTCTTTACCCGGGCCGACAGCTGGCGAAAACCGGAGCGGTTCCAAAAAATGCTGGATGCCTGCCTTGCCGATATCCGGGGTCGCAAGGGTTCCGAGGACGACCCCTACCCACAGGCTCAATTTCTGGCACAGCTGGCAGCTAAATTGCGCCGGCAGGATTTATCCGAAATACCGCAACAGGAGCTGACCGGAAAAGCCATTGGGCAGGCTGTCCGACAGCAGCGCCTGCGTTTGATCGATCAGGAAAAGAAACTTGCGAGCCTACTATCGACAAATTTGAGTAACCGTGCCAGCGGGGAAAAATAAAACAGCGCCCCGGTCCCTATACCGATGCCATTGGCCAGTAAATCACCCCACTCCGCGTAACGGTACCCCGTCATTCCCTGCAACAGTTCGATCAAAGCGCCATAAGCAAACAAGCCGGCAATAGTCCAGTACAGGGCGACTCTGTTGCTGGCTAGCAGGCCGAACCAGCACGCCAGCACCAGATAAGTCAAGGTATGCGACAACTTGTCACCAACCTCCACGTCGGGCACCGGTATCAACGAAAGCACGGCAACCGCCAGCAGCATAAGGGTACCCATTGAATACCAAACGCGGCTTAACCTGAGATCGGCCTGGCCCATTTGCGTTGAATCAGTGGATTGCATCACTTGGAATAATATTTATTTCAACAAAATCAAAATTACCACGCCCAGCAGCACCCGGTAAATCACGAACGGAATCATGCCGATTCTGTCGATAAGACGCAGAAAATAATGTATGCACAGCCCCGCACTCAATGCCGATATCAAAACACCGAGCAGCAGGTCAAACCATCCTATCGGGTTGACTTCGGTAAACATTCGCACCGTCTGCAATACCCCGCTCGCAAAAATGATCGGCATGGCCAGCAGAAATGAAAAACGCGCGGCCGCCTGGCGCGTTAATCCGAGAATCAGGGCCAGTGTAATAGTGATGCCGGAGCGCGAGACTCCGGGGACCAGCGCCAGTACCTGGAACCCGCCAATGATGACAACATCTTTAATTTTCAACTGATACTCGTCGCGACTGCGACTTGCCCTGGCATCGGCATACCATAGCAACAAACCGAAAACAATCGACGCCATTGCCAAAACCCAGGGCGTACGAAGATTTTCCTCAATCGGGCCTTGTAACAGAAAGCCAATCACCACCGCTGGCAAGGTACCGACTATAACCCACCAGGCCAGCAAGCTATCCCGATCGGATTCACCCCCGGCCAACGATCGGGTCCAGGATTTCAGCATTCGCTTTACTTCGACCCGAAAGTAATACAACACAGCCAGCAGCGAGCCGAGGTGAACCGCAACATCGAACACCAGCCCCTGATCCGGCCAGTGCAGCATTTGTGGCAGTAACACCAGATGTGCTGAACTCGAAATCGGCAAAAATTCCGTCAACCCCTGCACTATCGCCAGAATCACTATTTGAACGCTATCCATGCATTCCCTCGCGGCCCATCGCCGGCAGTTCCAGCGACAGATTTTTCTGCATTGCCAGCACCTTGAACTTCTCTCCCATTTCCTGCGGCAGGCTCAGCACTTTTACCTGCTGCGATAATTCAAGCCGGGCAACGCTGTCGCTCGCTAAGACCCGGCGTTGCATTTCCTCGAGCAGGCCATTGGCGAGTAAAAACTGACCCTGGGCCACCAGACCTGTAAGTTCGAAACCATGCGTTTCGGCGGCATCGGCACAGGCATCAAAATCAACAAATGCAGTGATATCCTGCAACCCGGGCAATATCAGCGGATCGGCGTGAACTCGATGCTGGTAATAGCAGTTCAAGCTGCCCTGACTGCGGTCGGGGTGATAGTACTGATCCTGTTCATATCCATAATCGATAATCAATACCACGGCATGCCGGCAACTTTGCGCCAGTGCCTTTATCCAGGGGCTGTAATTCAGGTTCAGTTCGCAACAGTAGCCATCGGGCAATTCTCCCAGTCGGTCTTCGATCGATCGAATGGCCGAGAGTAGCGGTTCATCAGGGGTAAAATTTCGCCACACAAATCCCTGTCCATCATAGCCGACCCCTCGTTCAATCCAGCGCTTCTGTTTCAGCAGCATATGCACCGGCATGGCATCCAGTACTTCATTGGCGAGGACGATACCATCAAATTCCTGCGGCAAGCGGCTTAACCATTCAATTTTGTGAAACAGTTCCGCAGATAATTCAGTCTTGAGATACCGTTGTTGCCGCTGCTTTAATTCCGCACTTAAATCGAGAATCTGGTAGCAGGTAATCGCGGGCAGCGCACACAGAACCTGTGCGCATAGTTTGCCGGTGCCGGCGCCAAACTCGAGAATTCGGTTCGCGCATCCCTGCCTGATCAAAGCCTGTGCCTGCTGTGCCAGGCAGTAACCAAACAACGGGGATAACTCCGGGCCGGTCACAAAATCACCCTGTGCGCCAAATTTTGGTGCCGCGGACGAGTAGTAACCCAGACCGGGTTCATACAGAGCCATCTGCATATACTCGTCGAATCCGATAACGCCACCCCGGTTTTCGATTCGAGCTATAACGGTTTCCACCAGCCGAGTGCTGTGCGCAATTGCATCGGCGTCAGGCGATGGCAATTCCAGCCCCCTGGCATTACGATCCGGCGGTAAAATAATTACTACCCCCGACTTCACTGCTTCGGTTTAGCGTCGGCTTCCGGGGATGATATAATGGCATTTTAGATTCCCGCTGGACTGATGATGTTAACTGATAAATCCGCGATGATCACCGGTGCGGCCAATCGGCTTGGCGCCCAGATCGCCCGCACTCTACATCAAAATGGGGCAAATCTCATTATTCATTACCGGGCTTCGGCTGCTGCGGCACAAGCACTGGTAGCTGAACTCAACTCGAAGCGCGAAGATTCAGCGGTTGCGTTGAATGCCGATCTGAATTCAATGCCCGAGCTGGAACGACTCGCCGTAGAAGCCTGCAGCGCCTTTGATGGATTACATATACTGATCAACAATGCATCCAGTTTCTATCCCACCCATTTCGGTGAAATCAGTGCGCAAGACTGGGATGTCCTGATCGCCAGCAACTTCAAAGCGCCACTATTCCTGACCCAGGCCTGCTACCCCGCACTGCGAAAAAGCACCGGTTGTGTTATCAATATGGTCGATATTTACGCCTCGATGCCACTGAATCGATATAGCGTTTACTGCAGCGCCAAAGCCGGTAACCAGATGCTGGTTAAATCGCTGGCAATGGAACTCGCGCCCGAAGTACGGGTGAATGGAATCGCACCGGGGGCGATACTGTGGCCTGAACACGAATCCGTCGATTTCGACGCGGAGCACCAGGCGCTTCTCGATCTGGTACCATTAAAACGTTGCGGCACACCTCAGGCGATTGCCGACACCGCATTGCTGCTGGCAACGAATGATTACATTACCGGTGAAATTATCCGGGTCGATGGTGGGCGATTGTTGCGATGAGGAGCGCATCATGAATAGATACTGGAGCACACAGATTGAAGCCCTGAACCCATACACGCCGGGTGAACAACCGCAGGATCAGCGCTACATAAAGCTCAATACCAATGAAAATCCCTATCCACCCTCATCCACGATTGTCAGGGTAATACAGGATTTCGAAATTGATCGGCTGCGCCGCTACCCTGACCCGGATAGCAGGGAACTCGTTAATGCGCTGGCCGCCTACCACGGATTGGATTCAAACCAGGTTTTTGTCGGTAACGGCTCTGACGAAGTACTTGCGCACGCTTTTCAGGCATTCTTCAGAAAGGACGATCCGATACTCTTCCCTGATATCAGTTACAGTTTTTATCCGGTTTACTGCAAGCTGTTTCAGATCGAGTTTCAACAGCCCTCCCTCGAACCCGATTTTTGCATCAACATCCGCGATTATGCCTCGACCAACGGCGGCATTATCATTCCCAATCCGAACGCGCCCACCGGCATTGCCCTCGCTACCGGCGCCATTCGAGAATTGCTGGCAGACAATCCCGAGTCGGTGATTGTTATCGATGAAGCCTATGTTGACTATGGCGTGGAATCGGCAGTCCGGCTAATCCCGGAGTTTCCCAATTTATTGGTGGTGCAAACATTTTCCAAATCGCGTGGCCTCGCCGGCTTGAGACTCGGCTACGCACTCGGCCATGAAAACCTGATCGAAGCGCTGCTACGCGTGAAAAATTCCTTCAATTCCTACCCCATAGACAGCCTCACCAGCGCAATCGCCCTGGCGTCAATCGCCGACGAAGACTATTTCCAGCAATGCCGCTCGCGGGTAATCGGGAGTCGTGACAATTTATCTGAGGAATTGCGCCAACTCGGTTTCGAAGTGTTTCCCTCCCGCAGCAACTTCGTATTGGTACGCCATCCCGATGCCACAGGCGAATCGCTCCACCTCAAATTGAAATCAGCCGGCATCCTGGTACGCCACTTCAAAAATTCCCGCATCGACAACTGCCTGCGCATCACCATCGGCACCGAAACCGAATGCAATACACTCGTCACCGCCCTTCAAACCCTCCTTCCCTAACCCTCCCTATCCCAAGGAAAAATCTCTCCAGGCTGCCTCGGGATGGTTAGATATCCAGGGGGTATAAGTTCAATCGCGGAGCGTTAGGCGCCATGCGTTGCCATAGCGTTGCGTAGCTTTCTCCGGTTTCGGGGTGCAACCGGTGCGGTGCAATATCCTGTAGCGGTTTCAGGACAAAGGCGTTTTCGAGTATCTCGGGGCGCGGAATACGGGTTCCCGGAACCTCGAGAATCAGGTCATCGTAGGTCAGGATATCGAGGTCGATCGGGCGACTGGCAAATTTGGGTAGGCTGCGATCGCGACCCAGCCGTTGTTCGATATCATAAAAGGCTGCCGCAACCGCCTCGACCTCGAAGCTGGTATCAAATGCGGCCACCAGGTTCAGAAAATCGCTGCCATCGAATCCAACCGCAACCGAATCGTAAACCGGGGATAACTCAACCTCACCGAATTGAACGCGTAATAAATCAACCGCCTGTCGAATTTTGGTTTCGCGCTCGACATTACCACCCAGGCCGACATAAATGCGCGCATTCACGTCGGTTTTTTGCCGCGTTCAATTATTACTCCGACCGATTTAGAACCGCGTACCGCACCTGGTTTGTGCAGGGTCAACTTGATCCAGGGTACCGAAAACTCGTCTATGACAATCGTGCAAATTCTTTCAGCGAGTGCTTCAACCAGTCCGAATTCACTGTGCTCGACAAATTCAATCACCCGTTTGGCGACAGATTTGTAACTCAGGGTATCTTCGATGTCGTCCGATTTTTCGGCTTTACCGATATCGGCCGCCATTTCAATATCCAGGCTGATAGTCTGCCTGATTTTACGCTCCCAGTCGTAAATTCCGATCACGGTTTCAATTTTCAGATCATGAATAAAGACGATGTCCATCGGGCTCTTATCCGGCATCAGTTAACAGCCTGCAATATTAGCCGCTGAGACCGAGAAATGGAAACTTCCAGCCCTCGAAAAAACGCAGGAAATACAGCTAAGGTTAAGCCCCGCAATGGCTTGAATCCTGTATAGGCTTCTGCTAGAGTTCGCGCCCTCAAACTAATCCCGATATTCAACGGAGTTCCACCATGTCCCGGGTCTGTCAAGTAACCGGTAAAAAACCGCTTAGCGGAAACAACGTGTCGCACGCCAACAACAGGACGCGTCGTCGCTTCCTGCCGAACCTGCATAACCACAAGTTCTGGGTTGAATCCGAGAAACGGTGGGTAAAGTTACGCCTGTCTGCCAAGGGTATGCGTATTATCGACAAAAACGGCATCGACGCGGTAATTGCAGATATGCACAAGCGCGGCATCAAGTGTTAGGAGTTTAGTGATGCGAGATATCATCAAACTGGTTTCAAGCGCGGGCACGGGTCACTATTACACCACCGACAAGAATAAAAAGAATACCCCTGATAAGCTGGTGCTCAAGAAGTACGACCCGGTAGTACGCAGACACGTCGAATATAAAGAGGCCAAAATCAAGTAAGCTGAGCGATACGGATGCTTCAGGCTGAACCGGCGCAAGCCGGTTTTTTTTATGCGCCCGGCATAGTGCTCCAACAGGATTACATATCCTATCCAGTCAGGTATGATTAGCAGCTTTTAAATCCCTCGGGGAATTCATGACAGAAACCCTGGTTCAGGTTGAAAACCTGTCTCGATATTACCAGAATCACTGCGCCATCAGCAATCTGAGCTTCACCTTAAAAGCAGGTGAAGTGCTGGGTTTTCTGGGTCCGAACGGTGCTGGCAAATCGACCACGATGCAGATCATCAGCGGTAACCTGGCGCCGAGTGAGGGCGAGATCAGCATCGCCGGTTACGATATCCTCGAAGCCCCGCGCGCCGCCAAGCAAAATCTCGGGTATTTACCCGAACATCCGCCCATATACCGCGACGCCAGCGTTGACGAATACCTCGGCTACTGCGCTCGTCTGCATCGCATCGCGCGCGCGCGGGTTGCGGCATCGGTTGCCAGGGTAAAACAGCAGTGTGGGCTCGAAGACGTCGGCCGACGACTGATCGGTAACCTGTCAAAGGGTTACCAGCAGCGGGTTGGAATTGCGCAGGCGATTATACATGAGCCACCCGTCATAATCCTGGATGAACCCACGGTTGGACTGGATCCCATTCAAATTCGCGAAATTCGCGAATTGATACGTGCGCTCGGCAGTCAACACAGCGTAATTTTATCGACCCACATTCTCTCCGAAGTCAATGCAATCTGCGACCGGGTACAGATTATTCGTGCCGGCGAGCTTATTTACAATGCATCCATCGAATCGTTGAATCAAAGTCATGAAAATTCGGTCAGGATAGCGCTACGCAAAACCGTCAGACTCGATCAGTTGACTTCGCTGCAAGGAATCGATCATGCCGAAGCCCTCGATACAGGCCGTTATCGCGTATTTTTTGGCGCCGATTGCAACGCTGATACGCTGGTCGCAGCAGCAGCAGAACAACAATGGGGATTGTACGAACTGATCCCCGAGCAGCAGTCGCTGGAAGACCTGTTTATCGAGTTGACCCAAAACGAAAAGGCCTCCGCAGTATGATCTGGGTCATAGCAAGGCGAGAATTCGTCGCGATGTTTTTATCGCCGTTGGGCTGGGTTATTCTGGCCGTGATCCAAACCATACTCGGCTATATGTTTCTAACCAACCTGGACAACTTTATCCTGCTGCAACCACAGTTAATCCAACTTGAGAACACGCCCGGGGTAACGGATATCGTGATAACACCCTTGATGCAGGTAGCGGCCATAATTTTACTCATGATCATGCCATTGCTGACGATGCGCTCGATAGCCGAAGAAAAACGAAATCGAACCATGGCCTTGCTGCTGTCATCACCAATTGACCTGTCGGAGATCGTTCTCGGGAAGTTTCTGGGGTTAATGCTGTTTGTGATTGTGCTGGTTAGTATGCTGATGCTGATGCCATTGTCACTATACCTGGGTACCAGTCCGGATCTCGGCAAACTGCTGTCGATCTATATTGGTATGCTGCTGCTGTTAGCTGCATTCGTCGCCATCGGGCTATACCTGTCGAGCCTGACCGAGAACCAGACGATCGCGGCAATCAGCAGTTTCGGGGTGCTGTTGATGTTATGGATTATCGACTGGGTTGGTAGTTCGATCGATAACGGGAATTCGATACTTTCCTACCTGTCAATTCTGCAACATCATCAATCCATGCTTGAGGGCATATTCGACACCGGTGATATCACCTATTACCTGCTGTTGATTTTCGGTTTCCTGGTGCTGACCATTCGCCAACTTGATCGCGAGCGGCGTCTGTGAAAATAAACGCACGGGCACGCCTGCTGTTTCGCATCCAGTCGGGGGTATTCCTGCTTTTGTTTGTCACCTTGCTTGCGGTGGTTGCCTGGTTGAGCAATCGTTATAGCTTGACGATCGATATGAGTGCGAACCAGCGCAATAGCCTGTCACAGGAATCGAAACGCCTGATTGGAAATCTCGAGCATCCGCTGGAGATAACCCTGTTTGTGTCACCGATCAACCAGAGCAAGCCCTTACTTGAAGCCCTGTTCGATCGATACCGGAATCTGGGATCCAACATCAGGTTTCAAAGCCTGAACCCCGATCTATACCCTGAATTGTTACGCGATCACGACATTCGCTATGACGGCGAGGTCTTGCTCGAGTACCAGGGGCGTAGTGAAAAAGTCTCCCAGATTACCGAGGCTAACGTCAGCAGCGCAATTCAACGCTTACTGCGACAGGGAGAGCGGTGGCTGGTTTTCCTGGAAGGGCACGGTGAGCGCAATCCTTATGGTGAAGCCAATCACGATTACAGCTTGTTGGCGACCGAATTGGCGGCCAGGGGATATACCATCGAAGTGGTGAATCTGACGCAATCCGGCAGCATTCCGGAAAACACCGATGTGCTGATCCTCGGCAGTCCCGAGGTAGCTTTGTTGCCGGGAGAAATTGAAATTCTGCTGGAATACCTTGCGCAGGGTAATAACCTGCTATGGCTAGCCGATCCCGACCAGGCGATCGATGGCCTGGGCTTACTCGGAGAGCAGCTCACGATCGAGTTTTTACCCGGCATCATCGTTGATTCGAACAGTCAGTTGATGGGGCTTGATCGGGTCGATTTCGCACTGGTTGGCGAATACCCTCGTCATCCAATTACGCAAAGCCTGAGCAGCCTGTCGCTGTTTCCACAGGCGCAGGCAATCGCGTTTCAAGCCGATGAAAGTTGGCAACAACAGGTTTTTCTGCAATCCGGCACGCGCAGTTGGAACGAAACAGGCGAGTTACAGGGAGAAATTTTCAATGGCGATGACGAAGACGAAATCGCCGGTCCCTTGAATATCGGCCTGACCCTGGCACGCAGCCATCACAATGGTGACGGAGAATTGTTCGACCAGCGAGTGGTTGTCGTCGGCGATGCCGACTTTCTGTCGAATCGTTACATCGGCAACGGCAGCAATTTCGAAATTGGCGTCAACCTAATCAACTGGTTGAGTCACGATGATCGACTGATTGCGATCAGCCCCCGACCGGCACCGGATACTCGTCTTGAGCTTTCACAACCCGAACAGCTGATAATCGCAGTTCTGTTTCTAATTCTGTTGCCATCTGCTCTGCTGCTCTGCGGCCTGCGCATCTGGCTCAAACGACGTAAACGCTGATGTTTTCAAAGCGCTGGATAATCAACTATGTACTCGTGGTGCTGATCGTGGTGTTCACTTACGTGGGCAATCGCTTTGATGTGGAAACCGGTTATCAACCACAACAGGGTATCATTAACCTCAAACCTGCGGAGGTAAATTCAATCGCGATCGATACCGCCGACAGGTCGCTAAAACTGCAACGGGAAGGCAGCGGCTGGCGGCTGACATCACCGATTCAATGGCCTGCCAGCAATATCAACGTAAAGCGCCTGCTTGATATCGTTAATCGTGAGGCTGAGTCGAGGCTGGCTGCCAACGAAATCGATCTGGCGACAATCGGTTTACAGTTCCCGCGGGCCATATTGAGTTTAAACGATATCCAGGTGTTGTTCGGTGAAACCAACAATATTGGAGAACGCCGCTACCTCATGATCGGTTCGACAGTTTTTTTGCTACCTGATCTACACCTGCCTTTTATATCGCAAGGCCTGGTCGGATTTGTCGACCGACGTTTATTACCGCGCGGCCTTGAGTTGATCGAACTGCGACTGCCGGCTTTCGAGCTCACCCGTAACGCTGAAAATACCTGGCAGCTTGGCAATGCAGACGGATTCGACCAGGATAAAATCGATCAACTGATCGCAAACTGGCAAGTTCTGGAAGCAACCCGGGTTGATCTTTATAACAGCGCCGCTATACCCCGACAAATAATTGAGGCGCTACTTGCAAACGGTAACACCCACGAGTTTTTCGTGTTGTCAATCGATCCGCAAATCATAATTGCCCACCCACAGATAGGATTGCAATATTATTTTGACAAGAATCTCTACTACCAACTACTTGCCTTAAGCAAAGATGAAACTCCCGGTTAGCCTGCTACTATTACTACTTGCCGGTCATGCCTGTGCGCAGGAGTCTTTGCCCCGTCTCGAACTCGGGTTTGGTCTGCTGACCCTGAGCGCACCTGACTATCGTGGCTCGAAAGAATCTAAAACCCATTTGCTGCCGATACCTTATATCAAATATCGCGGCGAACGGCTACGCATCGACGATGGAGCGCAGGGCATATTTTTTGAATCCCCGGACCTGTTGCTCACAATGAGTGGCAATCTTTCATTGCCGGCAGATGATGACACGCCGGAACGCGTGGGTATGGATGAGCTCGATGCAATTTTCGAAATCGGTCCGGTGCTGGAATACCGATTTTTACGCCTGCGAGACAGCGCTTGGTGGATCGACTTGCCGTTGCGTTATGCCTATACCTTGAACAGCGACCTGGAAAACATCGGCTATGTGTTCCAGCCCCGGGTATCCTGGCGCAAACCCGCGTCCCGACTCGGTGAATGGAAACTGTCTGTGAATCTGGGCCTGCTTTATTCCAGCGACGAGCACCACCAGTACTTTTACTCGGTCGGCAGTGAGGATGTAACCGCTTCGCGCCCGGCCTTTGACGCCGAAGGTGGTTTCAGCGGCCTGCGCAGTGAATTCACCTACAGCAGGCGTATTGGCAAATACTGGCTCGGCGGCTTTCTTCGTTATGACAATCTCGAAAACTCTGAAATCGAAGATAGCCCTCTGGTTTCCAAAACCGATTCCTGGATGGGTGGCGTCGCGCTGGTCTGGGTATTCCATCAAAGATAGGTTATCCGATGCCTGAACTACCCGAAGTTGAAACCACACGGCGCGGTATCGAGCCGCATGTCCGTGAGCAAAATATAACGCGGGTGATTCTGCGGGAGACCCGCCTGCGCTGGGCAATCAGCGCAGAGGTTTCGAATCTGCAGGGTCGACGCGTCACGGCAGTATCGCGTCGCGGAAAGTACCTGCTGATGCATCTTGACCAGGGGAACCTGATCTGGCACCTGGGGATGTCCGGTAGCATGCGTATCCTGCCGATAGGTTCTGCCGTCGAAAAGCATGAACACGTCGAATTACAGTTCGGCAATGGGCAGGCGCTGAAGTTTCGCGACCCGCGCCGATTTGGCGCACTCTTGTATTGCGAACAGGAACCCTTGCAACATCGTCTGTTACGGCAACTGGGTCCGGAACCACTGGGTGCAGATTTCGACGCCGATTACTTGCATCACTGTTGCCGTAATCGCAGCGCCGCCATAAAAACCGTACTGATGAACAGTCATATTGTGGTCGGGGTAGGCAACATTTACGCCAGCGAAGCCCTGTTTCAGGCCGGCATTCGACCCACCCGGGCGGCACGGCGCATCAGCAAGCCACTGCTCGATAAACTCGTCAGAGCTGTACGGCACATCCTGGTAACGGCAATATCCTGCGTTGGTAGCAGCTTG
>CAZAVY010000064.1:0-17631 GCA_964488685.1 uncultured Gammaproteobacteria bacterium | reverse complement strand
GATTGTAAATATTCAAAGTTTTGACCCGTTCCAACAGGCACATTTAATACCTTATTTCCTTCCGCAAGTTTCAACTCATTTACTGCCTGAAGTCTTGCCTTGTGATAGTATTTTTTTGATGAAAAAATATCGTAGACCTTAGAAAATCTATTATAGTAAGCAGTCGTTTTTTTCTGTTTTTCATCTTGGCACATTTATGCTGAATTCCTATTGCACATAACGCCTAACGAACAAGGATAGTCTAATTTTCAATTTCGTACTGCGCTAAATTTTAATGCGCTTGCGCCTCTGCGATCTTGCCATCGCGTTGAGGAAGTCGCGCGAGACATTTGTTAATTTCGTCGACCAGGCGCTCATCGGCAGGCGGTTTGGTAATATAGGCATCGCAACCCGACAGGGTACCGCGTATCTTGTCGAAGGGTGATTTTTTACTGGTTAGCATCACGATATAAGACTTCGTCTTTGCCTTGATAATCCTGGAAACTTTGTAACCATCCATGCCTTCCATCATGACGTCGAGAAAAATCAGGTCGTAACTTTGCTGCCCGACCCTGGTGATGGCTTCCTCGCCGCTGGATGCGAAATAAATCTTAGTCGAAGCCGGTATCAACTCGGTTAGTTTGTGTTCCATGTACTTTCGAACTGGATAACTATCGTCCACAACCAGAATTCGCATATCGATTGAATCACCGGATTCCGTTATATCGGTCGACGTCTTTTCAACGATCTCTTCGAGCGCAGTAATCAGTTTCTGAACCCTGATAGGTCGCTGCACCGTAATATCCCCATCGCTTAGATTCTCTTGGTTGGATAGCATCAGCGAGGCCGTTACCTTGTTGGTCTGGCTTAGAATTTTCAATTTACGAATCGCGTCCGGGTCATCTGCATTAACCAGAATGACATCCGCTTTGACAATATGACGGGGTGGTATCAGGGTGTAGTTCTCATTGAGTTTCGGCGCCAGGACAAAAATGCTTTTTAGAACTTTGACTTCGAGTACCGATAACCCGATATAACTTAACAGGATTTCATCATGCACATGGTAATGCTCCGAAAAGGTAGCTCAGGTAGCTCGTTGGCAAGCCAGGTGCAGGGGTAAAAAGCCCCAGACACCCGGTGTCATTTCTTTGACGATCAAATTCTTCGAAATCTGACTCGAGCGCTGCCCAACAAGTCAAAATCCTGGCGTTGTGTCGTGTTGAAGCTAAATCTGGCAATGTCTTACACCGGTCAATACGCTACATTCAGATCAGAATTTATAGTTCAGATTGACCGCAAGTAAAGGTGGAAACTGGAACAATGGAGGCGATTGATCAGGCTATTTTCGACATTGTTGATCCGGATCACACGCTCAACTGTCGACAATTCGACTTATGCCGATTTACGCAGCTGTCTAACCCGCCATCATTCATCGAAATTTCGGGCAACCGAAAAACCGTATGTGAATGGATCTTCCCTGAACGGGTCATAGTGATACATCAGCTTAGCTCGATTCAACAAACTACCCGGCCCGGCAATCTAATTTTCTGCTATATACCTTGTGTTAAAACAACAGTATGGCTTTCTCATGGAATCCAGCGAGATTTTTCGACAAACACAGCTTGGCCAGTCGGAGATTGAAACCAATCAGCATCAACTGTCGAAACATCAGCGACGCGTCCTGATCCTGGTAAACGGTGTTAAGGGTGTTAAGGGTGTTAAGGGTGTTAAGGGTGTTAAGGGTGTTAAGGGTGATACGATTTTACGCCGGATGTCGTTGTGCGAAAATATTTCTGAAATCCTGGGCACCCTGGTCCGTAAAGGCCTCATCGAACCTGTCGAGGTGGAACAGCCGGAACCAATTGACTCTGAATCAAATACACAGACTCCTAGTCACGCAAGAAGTTGGCGCACGGGATTTTCTGTGCAATACCCTGCTCACTTTCGGCAACCGTATACGAATTGGCAAGCTGGTCGAGGAAATGAAGACAACGCAAGATATCAATGTCCTCAAAAAATTGGTTGCCACCTGGTACCGGGCCATTTCGGAGACCCCCAACGGCATGTACCAGGCGGATAGTCTCAGGGAAAAAGCACTGAAACTGGTAGCTCTCGAAGAAGTTAACGGGCTGTAATAACTGCGGTCCGGTCGCAATCAGGCCAACGATAGCCGCTATGAAAAGCGGATCCGCGTGGTGATATCGCTCGCCGTGATCATCGCTGCCGGTGGGTTTGGGGGGCTGGCCGGGGTTCTCGGTCTGGCGCGAACAGCGGGAGCAGGTTTGAATTTCATTTGGAGGTTAATTAATGGCTGGGTATGTTATTAATCCGCCTGCGACCCCGTCGGTCGCGGTCGCGGATTCCGAGGCCCGTTTTGCGGTACGCCGTATTTTTTGCGTCGGTCGCAACTATGCCGCGCATGCGCGGGAAATGGGCAAGGATCCAGATCGCGAACCGCCCTTCTTCTTCACCAAGCCTGCCGATGCCGTGGTCGACGACAATGCCACCATTGTTTATCCCCCCGAAACCGAAAACTTCCATCACGAAGGGGAACTGGTGGTCGCAATCGGTCAGGGTGGAATCAACATCGATTCGTCGGCGGCAATAGATCACGTCTGGGGCTATGCCGTCGGCAACGATTTAACGCGTCGTGACCTGCAAATCGCGGCGCGTGACCTGGGACGCCCCTGGGACTGGGGCAAGGGTTTTGATCGATCCGCGGTCTGCGGGCCGGTGCACCCGGTTGCGGTAACCGGCCATCTACAACAGGGCATGATTCGCCTTAGCGTCAACGGTGAAATCAAACAGGATGCCGACCTGAAGGATATGATCTGGGGGATCCCCGAACAGATTTCGATACTGTCGCACAGCATGGAAATAAAACCGGGGGACCTGATCTACAGCGGCACCCCGGCAGGCGTCGGCCCACTGCTGCCGGGCGATATTTGCGTGATCGAAATCGAAGGTCTCGGCAAACTCACCACCACGATTGCCGAGCGCTTTCAAGCATGAACCGGCTACTGGATACGGTATACTTTGTCACCGAGTAGAAAACCGACAGGCTAGATAGAAAACATCGACTCCAGGTCATGCTTGGAGAACGCTTTAAACGCGAGCATGGTATCGGTACGCTCGATGCCTTCGATCAGACCCAGTCGGTTGGTAACCAGGTCAGCCACGTCATCGTTGCTACGGGTGCGAACAATGACTACCAGGTCATAATTTCCGGTAACCGAGTAAACTTCCGAAATTTCGGGCATGTCGGCCAGGCGCTCTGCAATTTCAGTTATGCGGCTGCTTTTGACGTTCAGTAAAATAATGAAAGTGACCATGATTTATTTCTCGCGGAAATTAGCTGTCGGATATTTAAATCGGATTGTCGCATTAAACGGAAACATCTACGGTTTTTTCGACGGATAGTATCGCCCTTACCTCTTGGGGTATCGCCCGCGCAACCAGTTTTGCCGGATTGCCGGCTTCCGAGTATCTCCAGACTCTGACCTCGTTTCCCGTCGCCACCGGGTCCGGATTATCGCCCTGCCTGAACTCGTGTGCGACCACAAACGAAGTATTGCCGAAACGCTCAACGCGCGAGTTGCATACCGTAACATCGCCAAAATACAAAGGTCGTTTGAAGGCCATGTTGCTGGCGCCCAGGGGGCAACCTCGAAACAGATCATCGCGATGCGTTTGACCAATCAGATCAAACCCGGCCGCCTGCAACAAGGCATGTGTTCCCGAGTCCATCCAGATGTAGTAATGCGGGTTAAAAATGATCCCGGAGGGATCGCAGTGTACCCATTCGACACGGATTCGAGCCACCGGCACACAAGGCGCCGGAGGCCGAATCAATCGGAACCTGTATTTTCTATTTTTATCCGGCAAAGCTAACTTAACCCGGAAAATTCATAAATCATGCACAATCTCACTAGTCTATTGATTCCACAAGCAATATTTCCTCAGTCACTCGTAATCGCGGATACGAGGTTTCTTCGGAAATTTCCTTGTGAAATCCCATTTCTTTATGAAAACAATGGCCTGCGCGATCTTTGCGCAGATTTATGAAATTTCCGGGTTAATTTTGCCGGTGTTTCTTATCGCCAGTATTTTGAACGTGACACGGCGTCGTTGAAGCGTTCGAGGGTATGCCGCATATCGGTTTTCGGTTGATATCGCTTTCCAGCTTTATCATCTGGCGCCATCCAGAATATCGCCGGCCTTCTCGATCACCAGTACCCTTGCGCCTTCAAGCGTGAAACGACGCGCCATGGCGCAACCGACCACGCCCGAACCCACGACGACAATGTCAAATAGTGTTGCGGGTAGCCTGTCGCGGGTTGAATAGTCTGGTTTTAACCGTCATCCGGTCTGAATTAGCGGTTTCAGAGAACCGCAATCGGTAATACCAGTATATTTTCGTGTGACCATGTAGTCAATTGCTCTGACCAAATTGGCCGATTACGGTCAAATAAATGCAGTCAGACACCTTCATTCGTTGGAAAACGACCAGGTAGTCATTGTCGGCCTATTTTCTGCTATGCTAGTATCTGCCTATGCGACCCCGTGACCGACAACTTCGGATCACCGATACCGTGCGTGCGCGCGGCAAGGTGACGATAGATGAACTGGTGTTGGAATTCGCCACCTCGGCCGAAACCATCCGGCGTGATTTGACGTTTCTGGCAGCTGAAGGCAAGATACAGAAATTCCATGGTGGCGCTACCCTGGCACGAAATTTCGGGGAAGGATCCTTTGAGCAACGAATGCGGTTAAACGGACAGGCCAAACGCCTGATCGCGCAACGGGCCCGGGAGCTGGTATCACCGGGCGACACGCTGTTTGTCGATACCGGGTCGACCACCCTGTTCATTGCAGACGAACTGGCAACCATAGATGATCTGATCATCATCACCAATTCGGCTGAAATCGCCAAAGTGGTTACTTCCGCCAACGAAACAGTGAAAATGTATTTACTGGGCGGCAATTATAACGGCGATAACAGGCAAACCTGCGGTACCATGGCGCTAAACCAGCTCGATAATTTTCATGGCAACCTGGCGTTGCTGGGCGTAGGTGCAATTTCGGCCGATGCCGGGATAATGGATTACAGTCACGACGAAGCGCAGATTGCCCGCGCCATGATAGCGCGCAGCGACAAGGTAATTTTATTGGCAGATTCATCCAAGTTCGAAAGGGTTGCTCCGTTTTCGGTTTCCACCTTTGACAAGATAGATACCCTGGTATGCGACAGGGCACCGGTCGGTGCCCTGGCTCATGCGCTGAATGATGCCGCTATCAATGTGATTTGCTGATTTAAGATCAGCAACCGGGAAAAGCACAGATAACAAGCAATGCTTTTTCCTAAAAATAATAATCCGTGTGGAGGAGAGTAAAAGAAATGCCTCGATTCATTGTCAACTACGTCAAGGTGGTCGATTACCTGTCGCACAAGTTTGGGCGTATGGCCATGTACCTGATCTTCGTGATGATCGCAACCTTGCTGGTTAACGCCTTCACCCGCAACATACTCAACCTGCCGCTATCCTGGTGCATCGAAATGGCCCAGTTCACGATGACCGCCTATTACATCGTCGGTGGCCCGTATTCGATGCAACTCGACAGCCACGTGCGCATGGATCTCATCTACTCGTTGTTCAGCCGCAAAATCCAGGCCGGTCTCGACAGTTTTACTGCAATTTTCCTGGTGGTGTACCTGGTCTGCCTGCTGATCGGCGCGGTCTCGAGTACGATGTATGCGATCGAATACGATCAGCGCAAGTTTTCGCAATGGAACCCGTCGATGATACCGATCAAGCTGATCATGGTGTTCGGCATTTCCCTGATGCTGTTACAGGCCATCTCCACCTTTTTCAAAGACCTCGCAAAATCCAGGGGAATTGAGTTGACATGAGTTACGAAACCATCGCAATCCTGATGTTCACATCGATGTTGCTGATGATGTTGACCGGGCAGCGGGTTTTCGCGGCCATTGGTATCGTTTCAACGGTGGCGGCATTATTGCTGTGGGGTGACGGTGCCGTCGAAATGCCGTTTAACGCCGCTTTCAAACTGTTCAACTGGTACCCGCTGCTGACGCTGCCGCTGTTTATCTACATGGGCTACATCCTTTCCGAATCGGGTATTGCCGATGACCTGTATTCCATGTTCCATGTCTGGTTCGGTGGCCTCAAGGGCGGGCTCGCGGTCGGTACCATATTGCTGATGCTGGTTATCTCGGCGATGAATGGACTCAGCGTGGCCGGCATGGCCATCGGCGCCACCATCGCGCTACCTGCCATGCTGAAGCGGGGTTATGACAAGATAATGATCACCGGGGTAGTCCAGGCGGGCAGTTCGCTCGGCATCCTGATACCGCCGAGCGTGGTGCTGGTGCTGTACGGCATGATCGCGCGCCAACCGGTGGGCAAACTGTGGCTGGCGGGAGCGATCCCCGGGCTGATGATGGCAACCTTGCTGATCATCTATATCGTCGTGCGCTGTCATTTTCAACCGCACCTCGGCCCCACGGTCGATAAAGCCGACCGTGACATACCGTTGCGGGAAAAACTGAAATTATTGCGCGCGGGAACCATTCCGTTCCTGATTTTCTTTTTCATGACCGGCCTGTTCATCATGGGTGTCACCAGCCTGGTGGAGAGTTCGGCAGTCGGTGCCACCTCGGCTACCATAGCCGCCTGGGCACGCGGACGCCTGAATCGAAAAGTCATCGAAGAAACCATCCGCAAGACCCTGGGGATATCCTGCATGTTCATGTGGGTAATCCTCGCGGCGCTCGCCTTCGGCGCGGTCTTCGATGGCATCGGCGCTGCGCGCGCAATCGAATCGCTGTTTATTACCAACTGGAATCTTACGCCCTGGGAAGTGCTCATCATGATGCAACTATCCTACCTGGTAATGGGCATGTTCCTCGACGATACCGCGATGCTGGTGATCGTCGCGCCACTGTACGTGCCGCTGATCAAGATTCTCGGATTTGACCCGATCTGGTACGGCGTGCTTTACACGATAACCTGCCAGATTGCTTACATGACGCCCCCGTTTGGGTACAATTTGTTCCTGATGCGAGCGATGGCGCCACCTGAAATCACGTTGATGGACATTTATCGATCGATAATACCTTTTGTCATGGTTATGACCTTCGCACTGGTCCTGGTCATGGCTTTTCCACAAATCGCCCTGTGGTTGCCCGAGTATGTTTATTCGAAGTAACTAACCATGAGCAATCGAGGGAGATTTTGCGAAAATAAACCGAAGCCTAAAACCTAGGAGCCTTAGAAATGAAAGAAAAGAAAAACACATCTACACTGAAAACAATCAAACCGAAAGACGAGAGCAGACGAAGTTTTGTCAAAAAAGTAGGCGCTGGAACGGCGGGTATACTGGCCGCGGGAACGGCGCCCTACGCCTACTCAGCGACCAAGCCGATCAAGTGGCGCTTGCAGACCTATTCCGGCGCACCGCTCGGCGCCCACGTCATCCTGCCGCAGATCGAGGAATTCAACAAAGCCGCCCATGGGCAGATGGAGATCGAACTCTATTACGCCGACCAGCTGGTTGCCACCGACGAATTGTTTCGAGCGATGCAAAACGGCACCATCGATGCGGTTCAAAGCGATGACGCGACCATGGCATCACCCGTAGACATCAGTGTTTTCGGTGGTTACTTCCCGTTCTCCACGCGCTACAGCCTGGATCTACCCGTGCTGTTCAAATACTACGGGCTCGACGAAATCTGGGCCGAAGCCTACGGTGAGATCAAGAACGTCAAATGGATTAGCGCCGGCGCCTGGGATCCGTTGCATATTTTCACCAAGGATCCGATTCGCTCGGTTGCCGACATGAAAGGCAAGCGCGTATTCGGCGTACCGACCGCCGGAAAATTCCTGTCGCGTTACGGCCTGGTTCCGGTCACTCTGCCCTGGGATGATATTGAAGTTGCACTGCAGACCGGTGAACTGGACGGGGTGGCCTGGTGTGGATTCACCGAAGCCTACGAAGTCGGCTGGGCCGATGTCTGTAACTACGCATTGTTGAACAACGTCACCGGCGCCTGGTGTGGATCCTACTTCGCCAACTCGAAGAGCTGGGCCAAACTGTCACCGCAATTACAGGCGCTGTTCCGCATGTCCTGTAACGATTCGCACTACTATCGCCAGGTCTGGTACTGGGGTGGCGAAGCCGATTTACGCGTCAATGGCAAGAAGATGGAACTGACCACGATACCTGCCGCCGAATGGGACAAGGTGGTCGCCGATTCAGCCGGATTCTGGGAAGAACTGGCCGGCATCAGCCCGCGCACCCGCAAGGTGGTCGACGCCTTCAAGAAGTACTCGGCGGTTATGGAAAAGACAGGCGTGCCCTATCGCTACTAAAACCGCGCCTTAACTGAAGCAAATTAACGGTGATGTCTCCGGCATCACCGTTATTTTTGCAACATCAGAGATATTTAATAAACCCCGTCACTGCGACGAGCGCCGGCGACCCGGCAATATTCAATCGACATCTACTTAACCTGGAGATTGCTTCGCTAGGCTCGCAATGACTCGTACATCGAAAATTATTGGAGCCACTAAGTTCTTCGCGCATTTGCGAAAGTCATATTTTATTTTAAGGCTCGATAGAAATTCCTGCCTAACCAACCGCCCGCTGATGCCGTCGCTGCCTTTTGTTGGCGACACCTGAACGGACCACCTCTTCAAGTTCCGGATTATCGAAGTCGATTCCGCCTTTTTGACCCGATTGTTTAAAGTCAGCCTCGAGGGCCTGCCGAACCGATTCAGGCAAAAGTTTCATCTGGTCGGTCAAGACATCGAACAACAATGCGAACAACCGACGCAGAGAAATCTTCCAGGTACTGCCGGCACGCTCATACAGATGATCGCTAAGTTCGAGGAAGTGATCGAAGGGACGATCGCGCAATATCAATGGCAGCGTGTTGCGGAACCGACCGGAGTTTCCAATCAGGTCCCAGAAGCGCGCGAAACGACCCACGCGTTGCATGGTTCGGAAATCAATATCCCGTGTGCTGAGGATGTTATAAGGCGCCTCGGGGTTGTAGCGCAGATGAAAATCTTCGATGTGCCGGTTGATCGGCGCTCCCCGAAGCCGTTTCAATATCCCGAGCTGGATTTCCTGCGGGTTCAAAGCCACCAGTCGATCGAAGCTGATTGCAAAGTTGTCCAGCGAGTCGCCGGGCAGGCCGAAGATCAGGTCGGCGTGGATGTGCGCACCGGTGTTCAGACGCAACCAACGCAGGTTGTCGCAGGTGTTTTCATTGTTCTGATTGCGACTGATGGTTTGCTGAATTTCGGGATCGAAGGTTTGCACGCCAATTTCAAACTGCAGTGAACCGGGTGGGAATCGCGTCAGCACCTGTTTGAGTTTCTGCGGCAGGAAGTCCGGGATGACTTCGAAATGCAGGTATAGGCCAGCGTCCAGCCGCTCAAGAAAAAAATCCAGGATCGCAATGCTGGTACTGACCTTCAGGTTGAAGGTACGATCGATGAACTTGAAATTGCGCGCGCCGCGTTTATACAAGTCATCCATGGCGGCAAGGAAGCGATTCAATTCGAAGGGCCTGGCGGTTTTATCCAGCGAAGAGAGGCAGAATTCACACTTGAACGGACAACCTCGAGAGGCTTCGACATAAATCAGACGATTACGAATATCCTCGTCGCCGTAAAATTCATACGGAAGCTCGAGCTTATCGAGCAACGGTGTTTCGCCGGTAATAACATTTGACGCCATCGGTAAGCCCATGAGCAGGTCCTCACACAAGCGGCGGAAACTGATTTCACCGGGACCCGTGACGATGTAATCGACCTGGTCGGCAAGGCCCGGGAAATCGTTCGCAAAACTGACTTCAGGGCCACCAGCGACAATAATTGTGCCGGGCGAAACCTGCTTTAGCAAAGCGATCGTTTCGCTGGTTTCTCGCACATTCCAGATGTAAATGCTGAACCCGATTATCCTCGGGCGCTGGGCCAACAGTTGCTCGACGATATCCAGAGGTCGTTGCTGAATTGTAAACTCCCGGATTTTCGCCACCGTTTGCAACTTGCCGAGATTCGCATACAGGTAACGCAATCCGAATGCACAGTGCATATAGCGTGCATTCAGCGTCGTCAGAATTATGCTATTACTCATTCGGAAATTCAGGAGGGTTAATGCGAAATGCAATACTACCTGAAATTTCATTACAAACGACAGGAAATCCATGCTTTCGGGATGGCTCAGCAATGGTCCGCGTGGGGCCGCGCGTCGGCATGAATCTGTGATATTAGTCACAAATGCAGCGCTGACTTATTCACTATCAATCACCGTACAAGAGAGTTAAAGTATCCGCCAGCATTGCATTGCCGGGCTACTCCGGTAACCAATAGCACTTATTCAAGCCACCGGCAATCGTCGTTGCGGCCCCCGAGCCACAATCCAGAACTCACTGGATTCCGGCTCAGGGCCGGGATAACGGTGGTGGTAGCTTGAGTAAGTGCCATTGATTCCACCAACTTTAATCCAGACAATAGCGATAAGGAAGACACTAATGAACACCAGGATTAAT
Source organism: uncultured Gammaproteobacteria bacterium (assembly GCA_964488685.1). Lineage (GTDB taxonomy): Bacteria > Pseudomonadota > Gammaproteobacteria. The sequence continues at coordinate 7,070 of CAZAVY010000064.1, read as the reverse complement.
CACCTATCCCCTCTTATATACTTTGTTTGCGTGCTCAGCACACCACTTGGCAGTCAGGCAGCAGAACTTGACCTGGTCACCGCTATTAGCGGCCCGGCGGAAGGCAGGCAGGCATTGCGCTCGGTGCCGGGCGAGATTATTGTCAAGTACAGGACACAACTGACGACGCCCGGTGAAAATGCCCTGAAAACCATGGGCCTCAGCGAGCACATTCGCGTTACTTCGGGGAACGAGTATGTTTATAGTTTACCGGCCGAGCGTATCGGCACGCTCTCCGCCATTTCCATCGAGCAACAAATGCAGGCTGCGGTCAGTGCCATGTCGGCGCGGGATGACGTCGAGTATGCACAACCGAATTACCTGCTGGAAATCGTACGCGTGCCGAACGACCCGGGATTTCCGTTACAGTGGCACTACTTCACCAACGGCGCCGCAAATGGCGAATCGCCCGGTGGCATCAACCTGCCCGGTGCCTGGGATATTTCCGTCGGCGACCCGAACATCGTCATCGCGGTAATCGACACCGGCATCCTGCCAAATCACGCAGATATCGCGGGCTCACCCAACCTCGCGGCCGGCTACGACATGATTTCGAGTTCAGCCAGGGCCAACGATGGTGACGGCAGAGACAACGATCCGACCGATGCAGGTGATGCAAACGCCGCCAACGAGTGTTTCCCCGGCAGTCCGGCTCGCGGATCGAGCTGGCACGGCACCCACGTCGCGGGCACGGTCGGAATCGGCCAAAGCGACAACGAAAATGGTGTTGCCGGGGTGAACTGGTCAACCCGGGTGCAGGCAATTCGGGTGCTAGGCAAGTGTGGCGGCAGCACCACCGACATCAACGACGGCATTCGCTGGGCGGCAGGCATGCCCGTGCCCGGCGTGCCGGTGAATCCGAATCCGGCGCGGGTCATCAACATGAGCCTCGGCGCAGGTGCACCGTGCGGTCAGTCGCCGTCAACTCAAAGCGCGATAAACGACGTCGTTGCGCTCGGCGTCACCGTGGTGGTCGCGGCCGGCAACGAAGCACAGGATGCTTCGGGCTCTTTCCCGGCGAGTTGTAACAATGTCATTACCGTTGCCGCCAGTGATTACAACGGTAACCTGGTCACGCGTTATTCGAATTTTGGTTCCACGGTAGAGATCATGGCGCCCGGAGGTGACACGCAGGCGGATGTCAACAACGACAATAATCCCGACGGTGTATTGAGCATGGTACAAGGCGGTTTCGCCTTTTTCAACGGCACCTCGATGGCTTCACCCCATGTCGCCGGCGTGGTGGGGTTGTTATTGGCACAGGATGCCAACCTGACTCCACAGGAAATCAGCAACCTGATACAGGACAATGCGATTCCACGCACCCCACAGCAGTGTCCAAGGCCCTGTGGCGCGGGTCTGTTGAATGCAAACATTCTGGTGGGCACAAACCCACCGCCCACACCGAGCCGACCGCTGGTTTTGAGCGTCTCACCGATCGCAATTGACGTGGATAAGGACGATACCGTCACCCTGACTGCAACGGTTATGCGCGACAATGCTGCAGTCGCCGGAGAGATTGTTAGTTTTTCAGTCAGTAATACTGCGGTAGCAACAATCGCTCCGGACAGCAATGTGACCAACGCGAACGGTACGGCACAGGCAATCGTGACCGGAATCGCCGATGGCGATACCTCGGTAGAGGTACGGATTCAAGGTGCATCCCAGTCAACACCCCTGACCGTGTCAGTGACTGTCTCGGCTACTGCCATCGACCTGTTGCTGTTGTCGGTGCTATTTGCGCTCACGCTTTTCGCAACTTTCCGAAAACTGCGACCGGGCCACCGCCTGCGATAACGAAACCTGATCGTTCCAGACTTGTCCAACCTGGGTATCATAACCACAATGCATTCATGATTAGTCGAGCGGAGTGTGGTCTATTGATAGTTAGAGGTATATTCACGGGTACTCTGCTCATCCTGGTTAGTGTACTGGCGTCAGCCGATACACCCGGGCTGACACAGGCGGAGTTCGGCCAAATTATCGTAAAATTCGCCAACAAGGAGCCCATCAACGCAGAGGTTGCTATGGCCCTCGAAAAGGGCGCGGAGACGTCATACGAAATCCAGCAATTCGTCAAATTCCTGGCTCAGGAACTCAGGGTACCACTGCGCGCTGGGTCAATCACCTCGGGCCATGAATTGTTGATCGAAATTCCATACGCTGAGGTGCTTGGTCGACTCCACGAACACATCCACAGATTAGTTGAAGTAACGCGGGTCGTGGTGAAGAAAAATGAGTCCGGTAGCTCGTTTTATAGCACCAACGAGGTCATTGTAAGCTTCGATTCAAAAGGAGAAGCGTATACGATTGTCAATCGTGCCGCTGAGAGTAATACCATGACCGATGCTTCCCTCGATATGCTGGCCACCAGCCTCGCGCCCAGCCCTCTTTATGCGCTAAGCACTCGAGTGACTGCGGACAAACGTTTGGCACTGATCCCAAACATGAATGCCATGACCCATGCTATAACCCAAGTTCTCAAAGAACGCGAGGATGTAGAATATGCACAACCTGATTATAGGTTGCATACCTACTAGCCCGAAATCGGCAAATGAATAGCTGAGTTGCGGTGGATTTTAGCTGGCATGAACAGCGGTCTATGCAAATCGAGGCTACCCTTCTTTAGATGCTATCCATTGGACTGGCGCAATTTCGGGATCTCAGACAGTTCAACCACTGTCTCGTTTTCGTCTACCGATGCAAAATCGCTGGCTATGGCCAGCAAATCCCGAATGACATAGGTTTGGCCGCCAATGACGACCGGTTGATTCGGGTTCACATAGCCCTCGAGGAATTGAACCTGGGTTTTATTTTTAAATAAAAATGTACCGTTAGTTGAATTCAGATCTCGAAGAAAAATCTTCCCGTCGATTATCTTGATCTCGGCATGGTGTTTACTGGCGGTCGGTGAATCGATATAAATATGCCCTTCTCGACCGAGTATAAATGTACGACCTTCCACGAGCTCGATATTGAGCTCCAGTTTATGTTTCATTTTATCACTCTCATTGTGTCAACCTGGTTTCATAATCCAATACCAATTCGTGATGAACCGGTCGTGAAACTCGAATTTTTAGTCAGTTAATGAATAAGAATAGATCAAGTGAGGGATTTTTGTAGTGAAAGTCAGAAATTTATTATCTAACCCGGCGTTAAATTGCGAAATTCAGGTGCCGCATCTATCAGGCCATGATGCCAAGGACATTTCCTGACTCATGTTAATTGCCAAAAAGAAGGAAGTCCCAGTACCCGGGCTGACACCTGGATAGACCGTTATGACCGTTAACAAATCCGTATAACCCATTCGAAAATTCGACAAATCAGGGGATATTCTACGCGCCGATAACGAGTTTTGGTCGATGAGTACCTGATTTGATGCAAACTACATCCGGGTCGCGAAGGATTCGCGGCAGCAGTTTATAGCCGTCGTCTCGGCGTTCAGGAAGATGTTTATCCAGTCGCGACCGAAATTTGAACTAACTCAAGGCTTTCCTAGGAGTCTGTCGGACTTAGGATAAATCTACTGCGGAAAAGGCATTTTGGCCAGATTTTCCTATCCAATTCGTTGAATATGAGTGACTATACCCACAGCATTCGCTTCGCTCATGGGGCAGGCTCTTCGCCTCATTCGATAGAAAAATCTGACTCAAAATGCCTTTCCCTCGCTACGACACCCTAACTCCGACAGACTCCTAGAGGTCGTTAACGGTGATATCCGTATCGGTAATGTCGTCAGACTGATCACCGAAAATTTCTTTTTCCAGCTTTTCCTTGTCTTCCTCGGTTTGAAAAACCGTATGGTCATCATCTTTATTCATTGTTAGTAAAGGGCAGGGTTTAAAAAATCACAAAATACAGGTCATATTGCCAAAAAACCTTGTTCTACTGCTCATTCTGGAGTATTTCCAGTTTGTAGAGCCTGTAATATCTTTCGCTAACGACTAGTCACCGTTTCGTCTTTCTGTTCGAGACCGGCGCCTGTCCCGAAGGCTGACCCGCCGGGAATACTCGGATACGTTTGGAAGGATACTCGATCTTCTATCCGATTCGTCTCGGCGCATCAAATTGTCGCGTCGCTCTTGTGCAGATTTGCTCGTGAGTTGACCACGATATTGATTTATCCGCTTAGCGAGAAAGTTAATCAGCAAGCGGGGCCAATTTCTTTGCCTAGCCATAACGCTTAACATAATGTCCTAAATTTTTTGGCATTAACACCAGCAAAATAGTGGCCATATAAAAATTGAAGATTGAAACGAGTCACAAATTTCACAAATCGAGATACAAACCTGAACCTATTGTGAACTGTATAACATTGAAACGGATAATATTTACAACTAAATTCCCTGCATTACATGCGCCACATGACCAGTCATCGGTTGTTGTTAAAAACCCATGAATCTGGATAATATTTCCTTTGTGGGTTCTGCAGTGATAACACGATGTGTATATCAATATCGATGATTGTTTTTTTCCCACCGGCGAGTAATCCGATTATCTGGGGCAGGTAGAGAAAATGAAAAATCGAATTTCGGGCACACTGTTCATTGTTATTGCGGTGGTTGTAATAACCGGCGTTTCGATCAGGGAAAGCGGATCCGAGAGCCAAAAATCGATTCAACCCGTGACTATCGCATTTATCGGTGATCAGGGGATAAATTCCAGTTCCCGGGCAGTACTTCAACTAATCAAAGACGAGAAGGTTGATCTAGTCCTGCATCAGGGTGACCTGGATTACGAAAACGACCCCAACGGGTGGGACGCCTTCATAACCGATATCCTGGGTGCCGAGTTTCCGTATCTGGCATCCATCGGCAACAACGATGGATTCTGGTACTCCTCGGGTGGCTATCAGGAAAAGATGCAGGCACGCCTCGACAAAATCGATGGACTAACCTGTGGTGGCGACCTTGGCGTCGAATCCGTATGTACCTATAAAGGCTTGTTTTTCATTCTCTCAGGCATAGGAACAACGATTGCTAAAAATGACCAGGATCACATTGATTACATCAAAATGCAGTTGGCTCAAACCGATTCAATATGGAGAATTTGTTCCTGGCACAAAACTCAAAAGCGGATGCAGATAGGAGACAAATTGAACGGGACCGGCTGGAAGTCGTATAAGGCCTGTCGCACGGGAGGCGCAATCGTGGCAACCGCCCACTCGCACTCGTATTCAAGGACACACCTCATGGGCAGCTTCAAAAAACAACATATCGAATCGACTGCAAGTACGATGGTAATTGAAGAAGGAAAGAGCTTCGCATTGGTCTCGGGTTTGGGAGGGAGAAGTATACACAGGCAAATGCGCCACAATGAGCCTTGGTGGGCATCAATTTATAGCTCTGATCAGGGCGCAAACTTTGGCGCCCTGTTCTGCAGCTTCTTCGTAGACGGCAAACCAGACCATGCCAGGTGCTACTTCAAAGATATCGAGGGTAATGTCCCCGACAAATTCGAGCTGATCAGCAAAGTAAAAATACCTTAGCCTGCACTAAGAACTCCATTCCGGCCTAAGATCACATCGTGAACAATAAAAACAAACTGCCCCCTTTATCTTCCAATGCCAAGGGTATCCTTATTGCAGTGATAGGTTTGTCGATAGCGTCTTTTTCCGGCGCTATCATGAAAATCCTCGGTGATCAAATATCGGCCTACCAGGTGGCATGGTTTCGATTCACCGGCATGGCCCTGATCTTGTTACCCTACATCATCTGGCATTACGGCCTTACGGGGCTAAAACCAGCGCGACCCGTCATCCAGATTATCCGCGGATTGACTATGGCGGGCGGCACAACTGCTTTTGTTATCGGGGCGCAAACAGTCGACTACGCGGATGCGATCGCCATTTTGTATGCCTATCCCTTTCTGCTGGTCATACTCGCGGTTGTGTTTCTCGGCGAACAGGCTAACTGGCCCGTATGGATTGGCGTCACCGGAGGATTCATCGGTGTGCTGCTGGTCATGCGCCCCGAGTTCGATCATCTCAATTCCGGTAATCTTTATATCTTCGCCTGTGCTTTCATAATCAGTATACAGTTGACGCTGAATCGAAAGTTGAGCATTGTTTCTCCACCGTTGGTAACGGCTACTGTCGGTGCGGTAATAGCCGCGATCGCGCTAACCCTGATGTTACCCGGGTACTGGGATCCTGTCCCCGACGACTCCTGGTGGCTGATCGGCCTGCTGGTACTTTCCGGCACCATCAACCAGACCATGCTGGTTTACGCCTTCGTTTATGCCGATGCCTCCACGCTAGCCCCGTTTACCTACTTCGAAATTATTGCCGCCATCATCTTTGGTTACCTGTTCTTCGACACTTTGCCGTCGTTGTTGTCCTGGTTTGGAATCCTGTTGATCACCGCGGGGGGCCTGTACGTGGGTCGATCATTACACCTCAGAAGCATTTCACGACGAGCACCGAAAATCTGAGCATTGCAATACTGATGGGCGGTATCATTTTCTTTATTGCCCGATGCCAAAATAGCATCGAGCAGTATCCGTGCGGTGTTTTGATCGACCTGGTCGACAAAGGTCATGGTACCGAGTAGTTGCTTCCTATCAAGCTCTTCGATGCTGAACAGGCAATGGAATCAGGTGAAGGATTTATCCTCAGCTATTATCAGGTCCAATCACCAGGGAATTATTGAACCATCAAAATCAAAAAATTGACCACTTTGCGTGAGACCTGCCCTGGTTAATATCTGCTTAAGCCCCGCTACACTCTGAGTCACATCGATCTCGGCATTTGGACCGCCCATTTCCGTTTTTACCCAACCGGGATGCAGGCTTACGACACTGATACCCAGTCCTGCAACGTCGATTGAAAGACTCTTTACGACCTGATTTAGCGCGGTTTTAGATGACCGATAAATGTAGCCGCCACCGCTGTGGAATACGGTGAATACCTGGCAAGCGAATGCGTATCCTGCCACCAGCGGGATGGCAGCGACACGGGCATTCCTTCTATTACCCTGTGGCCCACGGAAGACTTTGTGGTGGCGATGCACGCCTACAAGCGAAAAGTCCGC
>CAZAVY010000063.1:0-17793 GCA_964488685.1 uncultured Gammaproteobacteria bacterium | reverse complement strand
CTCGCGCCCTGGCTTGAGCTTTGTTTCCTCGGGAACCTTCCTCAGTCGGCCGGATTCATTGATCCGACGCTGCTTCGGAAAATCTCCCGAAAAACCAAGCCCTGCGCAATCATCGCGGCAGTTCATGAAATCTCCTGGCTAAGAAATACATCGGCTGGCATTCCAATCGGGACCCGCGCAGCTGCAACCAGATTGGTCCCGTTGCCCGATAGGCCAATGGAAATTCGAGCGGATACTGTTACACTGCGCAGCTCGAAAATCCCTCCGAATTCTGTTTACGGAAAAGCATTATCCATGTGGTTCAAGAATTTACAGCTTTACCGATTTACCAAGCCGTTCGAACTGGACGCGGCAACGCTTGGCCTGCAACTGGAGCAACACCAATTTGTCCCCTGCGGGTCTCATGAGTTAATCCGTTCCGGCTGGGTACCCCCGCTGGGTCGCCACGGTAGTGAGTTTGTCCACAGCACCAACGGATTTCACATGCTGTGCAGCAAACGCCAGCAAAAGCTGCTTCCAGCCGGGGTTATCAATGAGGCTCTGGAAGAGAAGGTTGTACAGATCGAAGAACGCGAGGCACGAAAATTACCGCGTAAAGAGCGACGCTCACTGAAGGACGAAATGGTCTTCAGTCTGTTACCCAGGGCATTTGTGCGTTCTTCATTGCATTACGCTTATATTTCGCCAAGCGATAACATGCTGGTGATAGACGCAGCTTCGGCCAACCGCTCCGAGGAGTTGATCGACGACCTGCGCCAGGCACTGGGTTCGCTATCCGTGATCCCCATGACCTCGAACAGCCAGCCGATCGACGTGATGACACGCTGGGTTAACAGCGGACAGACCGCACCCGGATTCGAGCTTGGAGAAGAATGCGAACTGCGAGACGATAACGATATCAGCAGCCTGATACGATGCAAAAACCAAAACCTTGCAAGCGCTGAAATAGTCAACCATTTAAAAACAGGCATGCATGTGAGCAAGCTGGAATTGAACTGGCAAGCACATGTCGAATGCGTGCTTGACGAAAGATTGATCATCAGGCGCCTTCGTTTCTCAGACCTGATACAGCAACAGGCCGATGCCTATGAAAGCGACAACCTGGCCGCTCAATTTGACGTGGATTTCTCCATCATGGCGGTCGAACTCGGCGGTTTTATCAAAGCTTTGATGACCGCGTTGGGGGGTGAAAAATCAGGCAGCACGGCAACTACGCAAGCCGGGAATTCATCGCTAGATCAGGCGAATTCAGAGGTAAATCACCTACAGCAGCAGCATTTTTCAAAATAGCCACTTTATTACCTGATGCGTGATGCGTGGGCTGCCAGGCTCGCGTAACGCTGGTTCAACCGTGACCGTTCAGGAATCCGCTAAAACATTTCTGTTTTGCTGGCATTACCATTCCCGGTTTTATACTCTGTTCACCCGACGCAACGCGATACAAGGTATGGCATCACTTCAGGATCAATTACTCAAGGCCGGCCTGGTTGATAAAAACAGGGCCAATAAGGCAAAAAAGGAAAAACAGAAACAGGCAAATTTCACCCGTAGAAGCGGGAGCAAGACGGTCAGCGCAGCCAGGGTCGCGGCCCAACAGCAACAATCGAAGCGTGTCGCGCGTGACCGCGAACTCAATTTACAGAAACAGAATGCGTCTAATCGGAAAGCGATAGCAGCCCAGATCCGGCAGTTAATCGAGGTCAACCGCCTAGACCGGGAACAGGGAGAGATTTCCTATAGCTTTGCTTACCGGAATAAAATAAAAAATATCACCGTCACCGACGCACTCAAAAATCAACTGACCCTGGGATATCTCGCGATCGTCACGCTGCTGGAAAACAACACCCGGAAGTTTGAAATCGTACCTGCCCTGGTGGCGCAGAAAATTGCGCAACGCGATGCCGGGTCCGTGGTTCAACTCAATGAGAAAATTGACACCGCGAAAGATGACGACGACCCCTACGCCGATTACCAGATCCCGGACGATCTTACCTGGTGACAAAAAAAGAAGCTAAAGCGGGTTAAATCTGTTTCAAACAGGGGCCGGTATTTTTCGACACTGGCTGAAAAATCAGTTAATTTTTGAAATATTCCCTCGCGGGGTATTGTTTCGCCAAATCCCCGGTGTATCATCCACCGCATCAAGATAAAGGCTTTCCAAGCGCTGCCTTGATACTAGACAGATAGTCACTCGTCACCGCGTATCTATCTTTATTATATCAATCTGGCTACGGAGGCTTAGCATGGCTGCTCAAATTTCAGCCGGTCAATCTACACTCAGCATCTGGGGTGGTGAACAGGAACACGAACTCTACGAACGCTCGACCCAGGTTCCGGTCGTACACAGCGTATCATTCACCTACAAGGACATCGACACCTGGCAGGACGTGGCGCTCGAAAAAACGCCCGGGCATATCTACTCCCGCAATTCCAATCCGACGGTTCGCGCCTTCGAAGACAAGGTCAGGGAACTCGAATCAGCCGAAGCCGCGACCAGCTTCGCATCCGGTATGGCGGCCATCAGCAACGTTTTGGCTACCTTTCTGCAACCGGGCGATCGAATCGTATCGATCAAGGACAGTTACGGCGGCACCAACAAGATTTTCAACGATTTTCTACCACCTTTGAATATCGATGTCTGTTTGTGCGAAACCCTCGACTACGCGCAGATAGAAACCGAAGTCGCCCGGGGCTGTCAACTGCTTTACCTCGAAACGCCAACCAACCCAACCATCAAAATTATCGATATCGAAAGGCTGGCTGCCGCCGCTAACAAGGTCGGTGCACTGGTCGTGGTCGATAATACCTTCGCCACACCGATCAATCAGAACCCGCTGCAACTGGGCGCCGATATCGTGCTGCACTCGGCGTCGAAGTACCTGGGTGGTCACGCCGACGCGCTCGGCGGTGTCATTTGTGGCAGCAGGGATCTGGTCAGGCAAGTATATCATTTTCGTGAAATTAATGGCGCCACCCTGTCGCCGATGGATGCCTACAGTTTTATTCGTGGCATGAAAACCCTGAAACTGCGGATCGAACGCCAAAATGAAAATGCCATGGTCATCGCGCGCTGGCTGCTAGATCACCCGATGATCGAGCAGGTCAACTACCCGGGTCTTGAATCGCATCCCAATCACGACGTCGCGAAACGACAGATGCGGGGTTTCGGCGGCATGCTGAGTTTCGCAGTCATTGGCGGGCTCGATGCGATCAAGATTTTTCTGCCACGGCTCAAATATGCCCATATGGCGGCTAATCTGGGTTGCGTCGAAACCGTGGTCGGTCCACCGGTCACCACCAGCCACGTCGAATGCAGCGCCGAGGAACGCGCTGCCGCCGGCATACCGGAAGGCCTGGTGAGATATTCTGCCGGTATCGAAGATATCGAGGATTTGATTGCGGACCTCGAACAGGCGTTGGAGGTTTTGTAACTTATAATGCCTGACCGCACCATCAAAAGCTTCACCCAATTAGCGCTGAAACCACCACTATTGAAGGCTTTGAACCAGGTCGGCTATGAATTACCGACCGCGATTCAGGCGCGCACAATCCCGTTGTTGCTGGAGGGTCGCGATGTACTCGGACAGGCGCAAACCGGCACCGGAAAAACCGCCGCGTTTGCGCTGCCGCTACTTTCAAATCTCGACCTGAAAAAACATGCGCCGCAGGTGCTGGTGCTGACGCCAACCCGTGAACTCGCGATCCAGGTTGCCGAGGCATTCAAGTCCTACGCGTCGCAAATGAAAAGCTTCCACGTATTGCCGGTTTACGGTGGCCAGGAATACGGCAGCCAGATTCGCGCCTTGCAACGCGGGGTGCAGGTAATTGTCGGCACGCCGGGCCGGGTCATGGATCACATGCGACGCGGTAACATCAAGCTCGATAGTCTGAAAACACTGGTGCTCGACGAAGCCGATGAAATGCTGCGCATGGGATTCATCGACGATGTACAGTGGGTGTTGGAGCAGGCGCCGAAAACGCGACAGATCGCATTGTTTTCTGCCACCATGCCGACCGAGATCCGCAAGATAAGCAAGCGGTATCTGCGCGACCCGGCAGAGATTACGATTGAACTGAAAACCACGACCGCAGAGACCATCCGCCAACGCTACTGGCCGGTGACGGGCACCCATAAACTGGATGCACTGACAAGAATCCTCGAGGCCGAAACCTTTGTCGCGATGCTGGTGTTTGTTCGCACCAAAACTTCGACGCTCGAGGTGGCTGAAAAACTCGAGGCGAGGGGCTATCGAAGCGCCGCGCTCAATGGCGACATCGCGCAGAAAAACCGCGAACGCATCGTCGCGCAGTTTAAGGCAGGCAAGCTCGACATTCTGGTCGCCACCGACGTAGCGGCACGCGGCCTGGACGTTGAAAGAATCAGCCACGTCATCAACTACGATATCCCGCACGATACCGAAGCCTATGTACATCGCATCGGGCGCACCGGGCGTGCGGGTCGTGAAGGCGACGCAATCCTGTTTGTCGCGCCGCGGGAAAAACGCATGCTGCAATCGATTGAGAGGGCCACCCGCAAGCAAATAGAGCTGATGGAGTTGCCCTCGACCGATATGGTCAACAATCGTCGCATCGAGAAATTCAAGCAGCGCATCAGCGATACGCTGGGCGAGGACGACCTCGATTTGTTCAAGCGTTTGATCGAACAATACCAACAGGAAAACCCGGTCGATACGCTGGATATCGCGGCGGCGCTGGCGAAACAGGTGCAAGGCAGAGCGCCATTTTTACTATCCGGCAAAACGCTTAACAAGCCCGCACCGGCATTCGAACGCGATGATTCCGGCGCGACGCCAAAACCACGTCGCGGTAAATCGAATAAGGCATCCGATGACAACAGGCAGCCTCGCCGGCGATCAACAGGACCGAGCGACCATGTTCCCGAAGAAGGTATGGATCGATTTCGAATCGAAGTCGGCCACCAGCACAAGATCAAACCCGGAAACATTGTCGGAGCCATCGCCAATGAAGCCGATATCGACAGCAATTACATTGGTCGCATCAAAATTTTCGACGATTATAGCCTGGTGGATCTACCCGAGGGCATGCCCGGGGAATTACTCAACCAACTTAGAAATGTTCGGGTTTGCGGTCAACGAATGAATATTTCGCTACTGGGCAGGAAAAAGGAAAGCAATGGGCGTGCTAAAGACGGAATACGGCCCGGCAAGGCAAAGGTCAGGACAAAACCCAAAACCAGGCACAAGGATAAAAAAAACAAGGGGAAACCAAAACGCGCGCTAAAGAAAAAATAGGCACGCCCAACAAGCTAACCCTGGCAAAACCTTGGCCCGATCAGCCATCTAGTTGTCAAAACCCAAGCGTTTTATGTGGCTGGACCCCGGCTCCGGGCCGGGGTGACGGATACCGCCAAGTGATCATTTTTACTGCCGCTAAATGTTTCCCTGAAATCAGTGCGCCGGGGATTCCTCAACCGGGGTTAATCGAAAATTGCGGCGGTCGGACCTGTGGCGGGAATATCGGACAGGTAGAATTCAACTTGAATCGCATCGAATTCAGTCAGTGGCAGCGGTTTGGTAAGCTTGCTTTCACTGGCGCCATCAATGCCGCGCCCGGGGACCCAGCCGTCGAAAAGTTCTTCCCGTATTACCACGCCTGAAGCATCCAGAAATTTCACGCGCGCGTTAAACTGGGCCTGGTTGAGCTGACTTCCATTGGAAAACATGACATTAATTGTGCCGTTTCCACTTTCATCGGTAATAACATTCATATAGCCGTAAACCTTATCGATCGGACCATAACCCTTCTGCGCCATCCTGGCATCGGCATGAAATTCATAGGGATGAGACACCGCCCACACCAGGTTTGCGGTGAACACCCACAACGGAATCAGTAATGTCGCGCTTAATTTCAAAACGGTTTTATTCATTTCATTCTCCCTGGTAAACAACAGCCCTGGTGGCCATATTGCTGTTATACGAAGTCGCTGTGAAAAATCGGTGAATAATTATTAATAAAATAAAATGAGAACAAATAAAACAACGGCCACCCGGTTCCCCGGTAACCGTTTTATAGCGAACAGTTTAAGCGCCGTTGTGACCTATGGCCTTATGGGTCAGACCCGAATGGCACTTAACTTAAGCACCAAAAACTAACTACTGAGTCATTCCCGCGATCACCTCGTCAAGCCGGCAATACATCCGGCCAGATAAGCCATAGCCCGACGGTGGCAACCAGGGTCAACACAGCAGTTCCTGTTCCAGCATCTCGATCAGTGCGCCGAGCGCCAGAGCCTCTAGCTCCAGGGACTAGCGTCGTGCCTCGGCCAGGCGTGGCACCTGACCGTCGGGAGCCGGTAACTGCAAGGCATCCCCGATGTCAGGACACCGCTTCTTGGCTTCATTCAGATGCTCGCGAACCTGCTGCGAGCGCTGCGATTGTGTTTCCAGCAATGCTTCCATTTCCGACAGGCTGGCCGTCAACCCTGTCAGATCCGATATTTCACCGAGCAATTGCTGCTCCAGTACCGGCAGCGATTTACGCGACAGCGAGTCCGCAAGCTTCTGCTGGGCTTTTGTTGAATGGCGTCATCTTAACATTGTCTTTCTTTACGAAATTGATAAATAATGGCGTTTAGCGGAATAAATTTGGTGCCTGCTTTTATGCGCCAGGCACAGTATTAAAGTAACGGGAGCGAAGCATGACCTGGAAGGTATATTTATCGGGTGAAATTCACAGTGATTGGCGCGATCAGATTATCGAAGGCGCCGGCAAACTCGAGCTGCCGGTAAAATTCACCTCGGCGGTTACCGATCACGAAGCCAGCGATGCCGCAGGTGACATGCTCGGACCGCAGTTGAGTGGTTACTGGCGCGACCACAAGTCATCGAAGGTTAACGGCATTCGCACCAGAACCCTGCTGCAGAAATGCGATGTTGCGATCGTGCGATTTGGTGATAAATACAAACAGTGGAACGCAGCGTTTGACGCCGGTTACTGCGCTGCGATCGGTAAACCCTACATTACACTGCACGATAGCGATATCGTGCATCCGCTCAAGGAAGTTGATGCTTCGGCAATGGCCTGGGCCGAGACACCGGCGCAGGTGGTAGAAATTTTAAAATACGTAATTAAGGCCTGAACTGCCGTCGTTGCGACGCGCTAAGTGGCCTGGATTATAGAAGCGTCATTGCGGGGAGGGCCAGCCAAGTGGCAATCTCGGAATGTCCGATCCATGGCCTAAAAAAGATTGCTTCGCCACGCTCGCAATGACCACCGCACTGGATATCAGAGTTTCCCACCCAGGCTACGCGTAAACTCGCTGCGTATATGCGTCACATAGATTGCCAGACCCAGTCCATCCGAGTTGTGGTTCATCGATATTACCGAGGTATTGACACCCAGCACTTCACCGTTGGCATTTATCAGAGGCCCACCACTGTTACCCGGTAAAATTCGGGTATCGGTAAACAGGTTCTCTTGACCGGCCTTGGTCACGATGCCGGCAGTTAACGCATCGGTGATGCCAAAAGGGCTGCCAATAGCAAACACCCTGGTTCCCTGGCTGGGATATTGTTTTTTGGACAAGGCCAGAAAAGGCGTCGTGTAATGATCAAGTTTCAGTAGCGCCAGATCGTAATTCTTGCTTATCCTGACCAGCTTCGCCTTCAATTTCTTCCCGTTCTTCAAGACGATGGTGAACTTCCTTGAAAAATTACTCATACTGCTATTGAATCCAAATTCGGACTTTTGTTTTTTGTACTCTCGCTCCTGTTTGCGATATCGGCTGACATTTTCATCGTACCGCCGCTTGTTCTTGCTGTAACGCTCGAGGTAACGTTGATACCTTGTTTTCTGCGATTGCGTGGCCCGGTTCGATTCCATGTACACCCTGTTTTCATCGATGACTCTTTTCGTGTCATTGAGGCTTTCTTCATTGTCGCCGAGGTTGGCTTTAAAATTTGCGAGCCGCTGTTCCCAGTCGGCGAGTCGCTCCTCCGCCCGTTTGGATTGGCTCGACGTTGTAGGCCTCACCACGTGACGATTGGTTATCAGGTAGCCGTCGCTGGTTACAAAAAAACCGGAACCCGAACCGGCACTGGTTTTGACGGTAACCACCGAAAGCGAAGCCTCGTCAACTTTAGAGTCAGGCTTGTAAGTCTTGAAAAGAGCTTGTTTCAGGTCCGCTTTTATCGCGGTCGTTTTTGATGTGGAAACAACCGTGTTGATTGATTTATCTTTCGGTGGCTTGTCGGAAAAATGCCATTTCCCGTTTTCATCCTGATATTTGTAAACCCCTGCCAAAGCGGTCATCGCAGAAAAATGCAAAACCGAGGCAATCGCCAGCAATATAATATTTTTCATAGCCATTTGAGTAAGTTGAAACTACTTTATAACCGTAACTAATAGGTTAATTTCACCAATAAATCGACCAGTATTCCAAATAAGGTGACCGCGATCAATACAAATGTCACCTAAAAACCGGCCCCCGAATGATATCGATGCTTGCAAGCAATCCCACTGAGTTGTGAAACGAATATTTCAGTGGGTGAAGGCTTGACGCATCTTCTCCCGGTGTTTTACTTGCCCTGGCAGCTGTCCTGATGCAGGTTTAGTTTATAACGGATGCGAAGCTCGGGCTTGCGCCTCACGGGGTGTTCGCTAACCCCATGGCGGAATATATGGAAAATTGCACGGGTTTATTCAATAATCGAACTTCATATTGTCGGGCAATGGTGAAGTCAATATTGTTGACTGCAGTATGAAAAACCCCTCCTGGTGTATTTAATGATGACAAATTCGATACCTGTACGGAATTCTGGTTTGGGTCGACAATAACCAAATTATGAGGTCCTTTAAAAATGAGCTCACACAAAACGCCTAATGGCACTTTCGGCACCGCGGCCTACGGTGGCGACAACTGGTCGCAGCGCCACGCCACGCATCAACAGGAACTCGGTGAGATCTGGAGTGGCTGCGGCATCGATTCCGAATGGCGTCATCTGAAGTCGGTTTTGCTGCACTGCCCGGGCGAAGAGTTGAATGCAGCCGGGGATGACCCCGAGGCGGTGCAAATGCTGGCTGCGGTCGATCTCGGAAGAGCAAAAGCTGAGCATGACCTGATGGTTCAGGCTTATAATGATGTGAATATCGAGGTCCATTTGGTCGAGCCCGATATCCCGTGCCAGCCCAACCTGATGTTTTGCGCGAACCTTTTCGTCATGACCCCGCAGGGAGCGATCCTGGCACGGCCCGCGTCGACGGTGCGTGCCGGTGAGGAGCGCTGGGTTGCACGCAGGCTTGCCGCGCTGGGGATACCGATCCTGAAAACCCTGACGGGTAACGCCACTTTCGAGGGTGCGGATTTGATGTGGATCGATGAAAGGACGGCGATGATCGGTCGCGGTTTGCGTACCAATGAACAGGCCATCGTTCAAATAGGGGCGCTGCTGGCGGAGCTCGATATCGAGTTAATCGCAGTCGATTCGCCGTTGGGTATCATGCATTTCATGAGCCTGCTACGCATCGTCGACCACAATCTCGCGATCTGCTGGACACGACGTACGCCGCATCGGAGCGTAGTTTTACTGCAGGAACGTGGTTACAAGGTCGTGTTTCCACCCTTTATCGACGACCAGGAGAGTTATCGCGGAATCAACTTTGTCACCCTGGGGCCACGTCGAATCCTGATGGTAGGCGGCCTGTCAACGATGCAGGCCTACTACGAGAACCTCGGCATCGAGTGCCTGACCACGCCCACCGATGAGCTGACCAAAGCGGCCGGCAACCTCGGCTGCCTGAGCGGAGTTTTACAGCGCGGGCTATCGACCTGAAGCCCTGTTTTTTTTGCATCTGCCGGTTGACCTAGGCACAATCACGAACAGTGACAATCCAGGAAAATTAGTTGAATTCGGAAATTGAGAAACGTGTCGCAAAGCTACTCAACAGCGATATCAGAAAGGTGTTACAGGGCCGTAAGGTCGGACTAGAAAAGGAAAGCCTGCGCGTCGCGGTCGATGGCGGTATCGCACAAACGCCGCATCCGAACGGGCTTGGATCAGCGCTCACCCACCCGAGCATTACGACCGACTACTCGGAAGCGTTATTGGAGTTGGTGACGCCACCATTTAATCGTTTTTGCGATACGCTGCAATTTCTCGACGACACGCACCGCTTCGTCTACAGCCAGCTCGACAATGAGGTTTTGTGGGCCAGCAGCATGCCCTGTGTGGTGGATGGCGACGCCAGTATCCGGATCGCGCAATACGGCAGTTCCAATGCGGCACTGATGAAAACCGCTTATCGCCGCGGCCTCGGGCATCGCTACGGGCGCATGATGCAAGCCATCGCTGGAGTTCACTTCAACTATTCCTATCCCGCCGAGTTCTGGTCACTTTACCAGTCGATACTGGGCGACCAGCGTGACCCGCAAACCTTTATTTCCGAATCCTATATCGGCATGGTCCGCAATCTGCAACGCCATGGCTGGTTGGTGCCCTACCTGTTCGGCGCATCGCCGGCGATTTGCGCATCGTTCCTGGGCGCATCCCCGACCTCGTTAAAGAAATGGTTTAATTCCTCTTACTACGCACCCTATGCAACTTCGTTACGCATGGGTGATATCGGCTATCAGAACAGCAAGGGAGGCGAAGCCGGAATCAAGGTCAATTACAACAGTCTTCAGGGATATGTCGACAGCCTGACCCACGCCATTTCCACGCCCTATCCTGAATACGCGGACATCCAGATGATACGCGACGGCCAGTGGCAACAGCTCAATACCAATATCCTGCAAATCGAAAACGAGTACTACTCCAGTGTGCGGCCGAAACAGATTCTGCAGGGTGAAGAAAAACCGTCCCTGGCCCTGACCAGACGCGGCGTGGCCTATATCGAGCTGCGTTCGCTCGACGTCAACGCCTACGAACCACTCGGAATCAGCGAACAGCAGATGCGCTTCCTGGAATCGTTTTTACTGTTCAGCCTGCTGTCACCCAGCGAACCTTACGACGAGGCCGAACTGGCCGATATCAAAAACAACATCAACGCGGTGGCCGAGCGTGGCCGCGACCCACGGCTAAAATTGAGATGCGCCGGTCGCGAAGTGTTGCTTCGAGATTGGGCCAACGAAATTTTTAACGAAATGTCCGCAGGCTGCGACCTGCTGGACAAGAATACCGAGGTCCATTGTTACTGCGATGCGCTGACGCAACAACGCGCCAAGATCACCGACCCCGACCTGACTCCGTCGGCGCGTATGCTCGCGGAAATGGCCGAGAACAAAGAAGAGTATTATCATTTTGCGTTACGTATGTCGCGCCAACACCAACAGTGGTTTTTGCAACGACCGCTCGGTGTCGACCAACTCACCCGTTTCCAACAAACCGCGAGCGCCTCTCTCGACCAGCAGCATGCGATTGAAGCTGCCGATGAAGTTCCATTTGAATCTTTTTTACAGGATTACTTCGCGCAGAGTTAAGCCCGTATCTATTTTTAGTCATCTCCCCGTAATCGAGAATCTCCCAAACGTAGCCTAAGTTGCCGGTATTACAGGCAGTTCCTGGGGGGGTGTCTGTCAGGCGTTCAACTGTCAAGCGCTTGCTTATAGGAGAGCGCGGAAACGACCATGGGATCTTCGGGATCTCAGCTTTATATCCACTTTCAGGATAAAAACTCTTCCTGCCAGGCCTGATAACTGGTCTCGCGAGTTATCTTTTTCATAAATTCAGACGATGCGACGCCCTCGAATTGCGCTGGCGGAGTGCCGTCGCGCAGTGCTTTGAAATGTATCGTGCATTGCCTGTACGGCCGCCATGAAAGGTTGATGGCCTTGCAGGCTAACCCTGACCCCGCACTCACTCAGGTAACCCAGATCCTCAGCCACGCGTGCCGAAATCGGATCAAATACCGATCCCGGGTGAATGCATCGGGTGCCTTTAAATATACTGCGGAGCTTTTGCCGACGGGCTGTCGTGTTCATGTTCTGGATTCCAGGAAGTGAGCAGATAGTCTGTGGTGCAAGATGTTAACATCCTACAACACCTGGCGGAAAGCAGTCGGGTGTCAGGCTTCTTTCAGGAGCCTGAGTTTTGGCATTTGATCGAGTTTCTTTTCATACATCATCACGTCGGCCTCGCGCAACAGATCGTCAACCGAGTAGCCCTGGTTGGCTCTCATACTGATGAGACCAACGGAAAAAGCGATATCGTAACCACGATTGGCCTGCAGGTTATAGGCCTCAACCAGTTTTCGGAATCGGAATATTATCTCGCTCGCAAGCTGTTTTTTGGTATTCGTCAACAGCACTGCGAATTCATCGCCGCCGATTCGCGCAAACACATCGGATTCTCGAAACGATTTGCGCATCAAATCAGCAAAAGCGATTAACGCGTAATCTCCCTCGGCATGCCCGAACCGGTCGTTGATCGGTTTGAGTTTTTTTAGATTAAAAAATACCATCGACACCGGCGATCCGTGGCGCGCGCAAAGGCTGATGCTGTTTTGTGCCAGCGAGATGAAGCCGCGGCGATTAGAAATCTTGGTCAGATCGTCGATCGTAGCGATTTGAATCGCACTCAGTTCGCTTTCCGCCATCTCCGCCAGATCCCGCAGCATATCGTAGTCTTCCTCATCGAGACTGCGCGGCTTCCGGTCCATGACACAAAGCGTCCCCAGCTTGTTGCCATTGAGATAGCGCAGTGGAACACCGGCATAGAAACGAAACCTGGGTCCAGCGGTAACCAGTGGATTGTCGGCAAAACGATCATCCTCGAGCGCATCTTCGATAACGAAAATATCACTGCCGAGGATCGCATGGCCACAAAAGGAAACATCACGCGGAATTTCGCAGTCTTCGATACCCGCCTTGGATTTAATCCATTGCCGTTTTTCATCGATCAGGCTGACCAGTGCAATCGAGACCCCGAATACGCGCCTCGCCATACGGGTTAGCCGGTCATAACGTTCCTCGGGTTCCGTATCGAGAATGCCGATAGATCGCAGTGTCTCGACGCGTTCTTTCTCGTTTGCGGGGAATTCGGGTATCTTCATGCGATCAGTTCCGGGATTGACACTTACTGCTTATGTATAGCGTAATTCTGGTCGATTGACGGAATACTTGAAACAATTGGAACCGTATCGCCAAATAGTGCCTGGCAATACAAAGTGGAACCGTAACTGAGGTGTGCGCTTTAGGCGACGCGGGGCTAAAGTTTAGCGCATGCCTAAGCGCGCGGCCTGCTGTGGTGCGGGATAGGCATTGTCGAGATCGGACAAGTCCTGCTGGCTGAGCTGAATTTCTATTGCCGACAGGTTTTCCCTGATGCGTTCAGGGCGTATCGACTTGGGTATCACCACGGTATCGGGTTGATGCAGTAACCAGGCAAGCGCAATCTGGGCCGGGCTTGTCGCATGCCTCGCGGCCACCTCGGCAATAACCGATGAGCGTAGTAGCGAGCTGGCCTGATCCAGCGGCGAATACGCCATTAGCGGGATTCCGTGTTGTCGGCACCAGGCAGCGACTTCCCATTCGACCTCTCGTCGAGCGAGGTTATAAAAAATCTGGTTGCAACCGAGGTTTGGCTGATCTGCCGCTGGAATGGCCTGTAGGTCAGACAGATTAAAATTGCTGACGCCGAAATCACGAATCTTGCCGTTGTCCTGCAATTCATGCAAGGCTTCGAATGTCTGTGCCAGCGGCACGCTACCGGGCCAGTGCAGTAAATACAAATCCAGGTATTCGCAGTCGATGCGCCGCAGGCTGTGCTCACAAGCGTCGATGACCCCGCTACGGCTGGCGTTATGCGGGTAAAACTTGCTTACCAGGTAAAGTCCGTCGCGGCGTCCGCGGATAGCCTCGCCAATGACTTTCTCGGCACCCCCCTCACCGTACATCTCAGCGGTATCTATCAGGGTAACTCCAAAATCAATCGCCGCACGAATAACTTCGACTTCACGCTGAAACTGATCGCGGTGTTCACCCATACACCAGGTACCGAGGCCGAATACCGGCATGCGGTAACCCGACGACAAACTTACGCTGCGCAATTTTTTCTCCTGTATCCGCAAATCCGGGGACAGTATACTGTCCCCGGTTTCTGGAACAATACAAAAAGGCGATCTCCGATGAACCAAACGACTCTCTTTCAAAGGCTCTGTTTAGTGCTTTCCGTGTTCGGACTAAACGCCTGTGCAACCAGCACACCCGTTATGGAGTGGCAGGATCCGGCTTATTCAGGTGCAGTCGATAAAATTCTGATTATCGCGGCCATCGAACGCTCGACCCGTCGGCGGGTATTCGAAGATTCGTTTGTCGAGGCGCTGTCGTCCCGGGGCAAGGAAGCAATTCCCAGCTACACGCTATTGACGACCGGCATTGAGATATCCCGAGGCAAGGTGGAGGCAGCGATACAGGGTAAAAATCTGGATGCCGTGCTGGTTACACGGTTGCTCGGAGTGAAAGAGAATGAGGAATACCACCCACCGACCTACTACGACCATCACCGCGGCTATCACCGGTATTATACCCACGCACTGGAAAGTTCCAAATCCGGGAGCTACCGGAAATTTAAAATTCTGGTACTTGAAACCAACCTCTACGATACCGCGACGCAGAAGCTAATCTGGTCGATGCAATCTGAAAGCATCGAAACTTCTACCCCACGCCACCAGATCGAAGAGCAGATTAACCTGACGATCGACAGATTGAGTGAACGCGGACTGATAGCGGTAAAACAATGATCTGGAAATCATCTAGCGCGATTTAAACCATCACCGCCTCGCTTCGAAATGTGGGGGGAAATGCGGGTTAGCCCGGAGAAATCATTAACTGCCGCGATGATTGCGCAGGACTTTGTTTTCTCGGGAGATTTTCCGAAGAGGTATCGGACCAATGGATCCGGCCGACTGATGAAAATTCCCTGAGAAAACAAAGGTCCGGCTAGGGCGCGGATACTTTTATGAAATGTTCGGGCTTGAACCCTGGTTTTCTGGTCTAATTCAGGGTCATGAAACATTTCGAATCCCAGCTTCGTCTCGGCAGCGGAATCATCCTGGCATTATACGTTGTGCAACATCTGGTCAACCACGCCTTTGGCATCGTGTCGATCGAAACCGCGGAAGCTTACCGCAAAACCGTGGCTGCGGTATTTCAAACCACCCCGGGGCTGGTGTTGCTTTACGGATCGCTACTATTGCATTCAAGCATTGCATTGAGATCGATATATCGTCGTTCAAGTCTGAATCTGACGCTTTGGCAATGGTTGCAATTGCTGCTCGGACTTGCAATATTGCCGCTGGTTGTCGGACATGCCGTTGCCAACCGTGGTTTTGCCCTGCTCGGCGATGTCGACCCCAATTACTATTACGTCGTTACCTCGATCCTGTTGAAACCGGTGTTCCTGGTAAAATTGATTGTTCTGATTTCGATAATCTGGGTGCACATGATCATCGGTCTGCACTTCTGGTTACGAATCAAGGAAGGCTATCACCGATACCTGCCTTATGCCTATGCGCTGGTAGTGCTGATTCCAGCCCTCTCTTACGTTGGTTTGTTCAGCATGCTGCAACAGGCGAGTACCTGGCAGGATGACGAGCGTCGCCTGGATCAGATCTATGCCGCGAATATGGCGATGGACAGGGCCGATGTTGCATTTCTGCGTGGACTGGAAACCAACGCCTGGATTGTTATGGCGGCGCTGCTGATCCTGACCCTGATCGCGCGCCAGATCCGGCTCTGGTACCAGGCGCGTCAGGGGACCTACTGTATTAACCACAGTAATGGCAGCAAAGTCAGGGCGCACAACGGCGTTTCGCTGCTGGAGGCGCTACGCAATGCCCGAATTCCGCATGCGTCGGTTTGCGGCGGGCGCGCGCGCTGCACCACTTGTCGTGTGCACGTGGGTAGCGGCCTCATCCAACTGGATCCACCCAACGAGCAGGAAGCGATGGCGCTTGAACGGATCAAGGCCGGCAAGGATATTCGGCTGGCCTGCCAGCTGCATCCGAAGGCTGATCTCGCGATTACACCGTTGGTATTGGCGAATCAGCCGCTCAGTAGCACTTTGCACAGTGGCGGTATCGAAGGTCACGAAGAATACGTGGTCGCCATGTTCGTAGACATGCGCGGGTCGACCAACCTCGGCGAGCGTGTTTTAGCTTACGACGTGGTATTTATCCTGAATCGTTTCTTCACCGAGCTCTCGAATGCGCTCGCCATTTCACATGGTCACTACGCCCAATTTGCCGGGGACGGCCTGATGGCGCTGTACGGACTCGAACCGGAGCGCAAATCACGCGCCTGCCGGGACGCGCTCGACGGCGCACAGGAAATGTTCCGCCGAATCGGCCGCCTGAACCAACAATTACAACGTGAATTCGGTGAAAGCGTGAAGATGGGGATCGGCATTCACGGGGGCGAAGCGATCGTAGGCACCATGGGTCCGCCGAAAACTCCGCTGCTGACCGCGGTTGGCGACAACATCAATATCGCCGCCAGGCTCGAGTCACAGACCAAGGAAATCGGATGCGATCTGATCGTGTCGGTAGCGACCCTCGAAGCCGAAAGCATCGGTTATGCGGCGGACCAGGTACGAGAAGTGACTGTTCGGGGCCGGGGCAACCAGGTTCGGGTCTGCAGCTTCGACCAGGACCAGCTGCCTGGCGAAAACTCGGACTGATCGAACAAGCGCTGAACTTTGGTTATCATGGCGCTCCTTTAATTTTCCGGATTCACCATGCAGCAACGACAACTCGGCCCCTTCTCCGTTTCCGCCATCGGTCTCGGTTGTATGAACGTTTCCGCTGGATACGGTCCCCGTATCGACGAGGATGAATCCGGTCGACTGTTTAATGCCGCATTGGATCAAGGATACACTTTCTTCGACACTGCATCCATGTACGGCTGGGGCCATAACGAAAATTTGATCGGCAAGTATCTGGCCACGCGGCGTGACGAGTACGTGCTTGCGAGCAAGTGTGGCTTCACGCGGAACGAGGAGGGTAAGACGATCATGGACGGCCGTCCGGAAGTTCTAACACGAACCTGCGAGGACAGCCTGCATCGACTGAATACCGACGTTATCGATCTTTACTACCTGCATCGTATCGATCCAAAAGTCCCGGTCGAGGAAAGCGTTGGCGCACTAGCGAAACTGGTCGAACAGGGCAAAATCAAAACCATCGGCCTGTCTGAAGTCTGTTCCATGAGCCTGCGCCGGGCACATGCGGTGCACCCGGTCAGCGCGGTTCAGTCGGAGTATTCACTCTGGTCGCGAACCCCTGAACGTAAAGTTCTGAGCACCTGCGCCGAGCTTGGCATAACCTTCGTACCGTTCTCGCCGTTGGCAAGACAGTTTCTGACCGGCAAGTGCGGCGATGTTACCACGGTACTGGAAGACGATATCCGCGCCAGTATCGCTCGACCTCGATTCGAACCCGATAATTTCGCCAGCAACCGGCAACTGTTGAAGCCTTTTGGTGAAATTGCCAATCGCCGGGGTTGCAGCATGGCGCAACTGGCCCTGGCCTGGTTACTGGCGCAAGGCGACAATATCATCCCGATCCCCGGCACCAAGCACCTCGACTGGATGCTCGAAAATGCCGCTGCCATGGATATCTCTCTCGACGCGGCTACCGTGGCTGAACTCGATACCTTGATCAATGAAGACACGGTCAGCGGACGCCGTTACACCGACGCCCTGATGGCATCGACCGATTCGGAACGGGACTAACCCGGCGCCGACGCGATACTTACACGAGGCAGGCAATAAAAAACCCGGCGTGTATACACAGACCGGGTTTCTTTAACGCTCGGAA
>CAZAVY010000062.1:0-17813 GCA_964488685.1 uncultured Gammaproteobacteria bacterium | reverse complement strand
TAATTAGTCCAGGATCCGTACCTGACCGGATATCCATGCCGATTCTACCGTCTAACCCCTAAACTCTACCTCCTATCCCTAACGACTATTAATTTCTCAAAAAACTCGGTACTTTATGACCCTACTTCCACGGTAAATTTAAACGAAAGTCCCGGGAAATTGAGGTTTTATGTCTAGATCTACAATTAGTTGTAACGCCCTGTTAATAGGTGTTGCTTTATTACTTTCTGCATGTGGTAGCAGCAATAGTGGTAGCAGTGGTAGGGATTCGGAAAACGGTAGCACAGTTATCACCGAATGTTCAGACGGCATCGATAATGATAATGATGGTTTGATTGATTCTCCTGCTGACCCGGACTGCAGCAATGCCGGTGACAACAGCGAAGATATAATTCTGCTGACCGCAATACCGGCAATTCCGTTTAATTACGCGCGGCTACCCGGCCTTGCAACAAGGTCCGGTTCGTTGCCGCCCAGCCTTGGCGCCGGTGAGGTTCTGGCCTTCTCGGGACAAACGGTATCCGACGACGTCTCGTTCAGTTGTAGCGGTACCGAAGCCAATCCCGCGTTTATCGTCGGCGGAACCCTTAGCGGCGACAATGACGTAATCAGTGTCAGTGGCTCCTGGTGTATCTTCGTGGATACGGTGTTCGACAACATTCAATTGAGATCATCCGGCGATCACCATGTATTTCGAAACATTACTGTTACCAATCTGGCGGGCAAAAATGGGTCGAGCCTGGGCGGATCAAACATTGTCCTGGTCGATTCCGAAATTCATCACAATCAAGGAGATGACCGGCACGGAATCCACATAGCATCAGGCGCTGACTCCATCTGGATATTGCGAAATCACGTGCATCACAACGGAGGCGACGGTATTCAGGCATGCCACCGCTGTTCAGCAAACCCGCCGCGAAACGTTTATATTGGGCAAAACCTGTTTCACTCCGACCGCGAGAATGCGATTGACTTCAAATATATCGAAAACGTTATCGTCGAAGGCAACACCATTCACAGTCTGGTCAGCGCACCGCCGGGTCAACTCTGGTGTTTCGATGACAACTCAAGCTGCGGCGTATTCTCGAGCGGCTCCGACGGATCGGCCATCGTGATTGGCTCTGACGGTGGTCCGACCAATGTATTGATCGTTAACAACGAAATATTCAATACCGTCCATGCCACGCGAATTGAAGAAGGTGTCGCAATCCGGATCGAAGACAACAATTTCCACGATATCAGCGGCCGGTGTCTGCAGCTCGACAAGGACGGCTTCAATACGGTGTATTCAGGCAACAGCTGTACCAACGCCGGAAGAGGTATTTTTCAAAATTGGCGACAAAACTTTTCGCTGACAGTCGATAACAACCTGTTCGACGGCGTCGTCGGGCCATCAGTCGAATACGAGTCAACATCAGTGAGCAATGCCAGTACGCTGACCAATAATACCTTCCGCAACAGTGGTGGAGTCATATATAACAACCTGTCGGCGACAACGGAAGCCGCTATCAACGCACTGCCGAATGCCAATAATAATCGGGTCGAGTAAAAGCAGGGGATACCGAGTCCTATACCTATTCCAGATCCAATTTGGGCAGTAATGACAAATTAACTTCCTCAACCCGGAAAATTCCTGCAGAAATGACCCTTTTACGCTATCGCCGTGGAGTCGCAGCAGGGACATAAACTGACTTCTTAAAATACCCAAAACGAAGGTCAATCCCACTCGGTTTTAACAATTTATAATTGTTACCTGGCGGTGGGAAAAATGAATTTTGTTTTACTCGTCTTCAACCCGGGTATAAAATGTTAGAACTAGCGGTCCATAAATCAGTCCAATTACCATGATTCGATCGATTAAGGTTCAAGCGTTGATAATTTTAGCGGGTTCCGTGCTGCTACCGGCCTACGCCGCGGTGGTGCATAAATGGGTCGATGCCGATGGTGTTTACCCACTACTCGGATGAAGCACCCGTGGCGGCCATCACGCAAGTGACAAAGGTCGACGTGCCCGAACCGAGGACGGTCAAAGGCGGTGTCGACAACGACTATTACTCGATCAGGAATCAATGGCGACGTTTGCACCATGAGCGCCTCGAGTACGAGAGGTTAAAGCTAGAAAAAGCCAGGCTAAAGGCCGTGCAGAAAATGGCAACACCGCAGGTTGTTTACGTTAATGAATCGCGTCAACCGCAGTATGTCGTGGTTTACTCCGGGTCGTTTGATCGCAGACACCGATTTGGCCACCACAAACACAACAAACGTCATTATTCGCGTGCGACTAAAGGGCAAATGCGCGGGAAATTCCCACCCGGATTGCATCCAGGTCGGCTAAAACTGGGTTCTTACTCGCAGCTGCAGTAATGCCTTGTTATCTAAATGGTTGTCAGTAACATCGATCGTAAGGTCGAAACCTTTAAATCCAGCAAAATATCGAAACCATAGCGATGGTCTAAGCTGCCGATTACCGGTCGATAGGCGGTGATTAAGTAAGTCGTTCCCGCCCGGATCGCAGCCATCACACATTGCTGTTCGTTGCTGCCGAATGCGCAGGTAAACCAGTCGAGCCCGGTTTTACGCGCGCCGTTTGGCGCCACCATGATAATGGCATCCGCAGGTCATAAAGTGCGTAACGTGGTTTTCAGCGCCTTGTCGAGCTTGGTGACGATTTCATCGATATGCCCGACATCGATAATGAATGGAGGGGCGATCAGCACGTGATCGCCTTGCTGGCCGTCGATCGTGCCGCCCATCGGGTAGCAGATCAAGCCCGTGTCAAATGCCGCTTGCTTGAACTTTTTATGAAAACCGAGTTGCGGTGGGAAGGCCGCCTTACTATTTCGTTCACGTACAAACTCCAGCCCGAAGAACAGGCCGCGGCCGCGGATATCGCCGATATTCGGGTGATCCCCAAACTTGTCGAGCAACGCTTTGTGCAGTCGGACTCCCTGCGTCAGTACCTGGTCGAGCATGCGGCGGTCCATGATTTTCTTCACTACCGCGTGTGCTGCGGCGCAGGCGACCGGATGTCCGATATAAGTGTGCCCGTGTTGAAACAAGCCTGAGCCCTGCTCGATAGCCTTGTAGATACCGTCGGTGCAAAGCATCGCGCCGATCGGTTGATAGCCCGCGCCTAATCCCTTGGCAATCGTCATAATATCCGGCGCGATCCCATCCTGATCGCAGGCATAGAGGCTGCCGGTACGGCCCATGCCGCACATGACTTCGTCGAGAATCAACAACACCCCGTACTGGTCGCAGATTTCGCGAATGCGTTTGAAATAACCATCGACCGCCGCTACCGCGCCGAGCGTGGCGCCGACTACCGTCTCGGCGATAAACGTCATCACCTGGTCTTCACCGAGACGCAGGATTTCGGTTTCCAGTTCGTTGGCGACGCGCTGACCGTAATCAAACTCGGTCTCGTCTTTCTGTCGGCCGCGGTAAGCGTAGCAGGGGGAGATGTGCGAGGTTTCGATCATCAGCGGAGCAAACGGTTCGCGTCGCCACAGGTTACCACCGGCAGCGAGTGCGCCCAGGGTGTTGCCGTGATAGGACTGCTGGCGAGCGATCACGCGATGCCGATCGGGTTGCCCGATTTCGATGAAATACTGGCGTGCGAGCTTGATCGCAGCCTCGACGGCTTCCGATCCCCCGGAAACCAGGTAAACCCGGTCGAGCGACCCCGGCGCTTCCTTGATCAGCAATTCGGCGAGCGCCTCAGCCGGAATGCTGCTGAAAAACCCGGTATGCGCAAATTCAAGGCGCTCGAGCTGAGTGTTGATTGCATCGATGACATTGTGGTCGCTATGCCCGAGACAGGAGACCGCGGCGCCACCCGAAGCATCGAGGTAATGTTTGCCGGTACGGTCGATGATGTAAACACCGTCACCCTGTACCGCGAGCGGGATCCTGGCCTTACAGCTTCGTGGAAAAATATTACTCATTTGTTACCTGGTAGAATTGCGCACGTTGAATTCCTCGGGATGGTAAGCAGAGTTTAGCAAATTAATTGCAGAATTCTGGCTTCGTGCGATATCGACGTCAACTATTAAGTTGGCCCGCGTTCAAACCGCCCCGGGATTCAACACAGGGCGATAGCAACCGGTTTGACTGCCCGGTTTCCGATGCCGGCGAACTGTAAAGTGAAATCGAGTAACGCGAGCTAGATCGTACCCGAGGTTAGTTCTTTGCGCGCAAGCAGTATTGCGTTGCTCACCCCTGCTTTGGCGAGGTGATAGAGGGTCGAGCAGCCCATCACGCCGCCGCCAATGATGATTACCGGGTGAGTTCATGGCGCTGTTGTTGAGAGACCAGCTACAGAATCTGGCTCAAAAATTCCCTGGTTCGAGGATCCTTGGCATCGTCGAAGAAGGTCGCCGGTGCCCCATGTTCGACGATGATGCCGCGATCGGTGAAATAGATATGGTTTGCGACCTCGCGCGCGAAGCCCATCTCGTGGGTGACCAGGATACAGGTCATGCCTTCCTCGGCCAGGTCCTGGATGGTGACCAGCACCTCCTTGACCGTTTCAGGGTCAAGCGCCGCGGTTACTTCGTCGAACAGCATCACGTCCGGGGCCATGGCGAGGGACCTTGCAATTGCGACGCGCTGCTGCTGGCCGCCGGAAAGCTCACCGGGATAGCTGGTTTCCTTGCCTTCAAGGCGCACTTTTTTAACCAGCAGCCGGGCGCGCTCCTCGGCCTCTTTCTCATCCTGTTTCAACACGTGCATCGGCGCCATCATGATGTTCTCAAGAGCCGTCTTGTGCGGAAACAAATTATATTGCTGAAACACCATGCCGACTTTTTTACGCAGCTCGAGCTTGTTCAAACCGGGGTCGTTAACTTCCAGTCCCTCAACGGTAATCGACCCTGCCTGAATGTTATTCAATGCGTTGACACAACGAATCAGGGTCGACTTACCGGAACCGGACGGGCCGATGATGCAGATGCATTCACCCTTCATGACATCCAATGAAACGCCTTTCAACACTTCCAGTTCGCCGAATGATTTGTGCACATCCTTGATCGAGACCATGGGCTGATCGGGTGTCCAGCCGGTGCCGCCGTTACCACCAATGTCTGACATGATTGCCTCCTCAGGTCTTGACCGCGAATTTCTTTTCGAGCTTGATTGACCAGCGCGCGATCGGATAGGTGTAAATAAAAAAAATGACGAGCAGGAACCCGTAGAAGGCCGGGATCAACTCCGGTCGGTCGCCCTCGGAATTCAGGGCCTGCGCGGTGAAGGTTACAGACTCTTCGACGCCCATGATCGACGAAATCGGCGTGGCCATCGCGAGAATGCAATACCAGTTGATCCACGGTGGAATCATGCGCTTGACGCATTGCGGCAGGATGATCATCCACAGGGTCTGACGCCGCGTGAAGGCGAGACTCTCGGCCGATTCCCACTGGCCCGACGGTAACGAGATGACGGCGCCGCGCACGACTTCCGAGATGTTCGCCATGACCGGCAGCGAAAATCCGATCACTGCTTTCATCCAGTCGGGCACCGGGATGACAACGAAACCGAGATCGATCTCGAATGGGAACAGCAACATGATCGTGAACAGCAACACCAGCCAGGGCGAATTGCGGAAGAACTGGGTGACGAACCACGAGCCCTGACGTACCGGCAGAAGCAACGATATCTGCATTAGGCCGAGTGCCGCGCCGGCCACGGTGCCGATCAGCATCGCAAAAAAGCTGATGATCAGGTTGAGGGCGAAACCGGTAAGCTGGCCTTCGGGTCCCCACAGGATAAACGGCGCCCATTTGAATATCGCCTCCGTGGGGCTGAGCAATCCATCCGGAGTGGCGGCCTGTGCAGTGGCGATGGCGACGACAAAGATAGCCAACACCCATAGGGCGTGGCGTGGCTGCATGTTGAGGCGATAGGTGCCTTCGCGGCGCTCGATCAGTGCCGCCTGCCGGGAGTGGGAGGCCATCGGCAACAGCACCGCCATGTCGGTTGGTTTTGCACCCTCGACCGCGTGCCCGGATTGGTTGGGCCTGGCTTTGGCGGTATGCATCAGCCGTACCCCGGGATTTTCATCTTGTTTTCCCACCGGTGCATGCCGTAGACGAGTATTGCGACCAGGCCAACGTAAAACAAGAACAGGAAAAGCATCATCTCCGATACGTTGACATTGTCCGACCAGATCTGGTTGGCGGTGTACATCATTTCCGGTACGGCGATGCCGTAGGCGAGCGTTGTCGTCTTCAGCAGGTTGACCAGGTTGTTGTTGAGCGCCGGCAGGCAAACCCGAAACGCCAGCGGGAATATAACATGCACGTACGACATGAGTCGCGAGTAACCCAGCGCCTCGGCCGCCTCGCAGGTCGATTCCGGCACCGCTTCGATGCCGGAGCGGAAAATCTCCACATTGAAGGAGCCGGCGAAAAAGCCCAGTGATATCACCGCCCAGCCGAAGCTGTCGATATACCCTACCTGGTAGCCACCGGCATCGTAGGTCGGAACCAGGGTACCGAGCACGAAATAGAAGAACAGGATCTGCACGAATGGCGGCGTATTGCGGAAAATCTGGATATACCCCGCTATTAGGTTTCGGACGATTCTGGAGTTGGAGCCCTGTGCCCATGCACCGACGAAGCCAACTACGAGACTGAAGAGCAGGCTCGCGACGATCAGTTTGACCGATACCCACATGCCTTCCAGAACCCGGTCGTATTCGTATTGCTCATAGAGGAATACGAAGTTCCAGCCGGTGTTATCGTACAGCTGGCGAAAATAGTCTGCGAATAGTTCCACGGAATCCCCCTATCCAAGGTTACCGGGAGGTGTCGCTACAAACCCGGAGGGACAGTCGCGATCTGCGACTGCCCCTGCAACGGTTTAGTTCGCCTGATAGGGCTCGAACCGCTTGTTCATATCCATAACGAACTGGGTGGACTGGATGCCCCACTTCTTTTCCAGTTCGACCAGCCGGCCGGAACTGTGCCAGTTATAGATCATGCCGGACATGAAGTTGCCCCAGATACCGTTTAATTCCTCCAATGGAACCGCGAGCGCCCAGGGGTTGTCGTCTTCGGTCATCATCGGCATCTCGTAGTCGTTGTACTGGCCAGAAGCGAGATCAGCCATGATCGAGCTATCGTCATAAACCCAGGCGACGCACTTGCCGTCGCGTAACGCCTGCTTGGCTTCCGCGTTACCGACGAAGGCGATGATCTTGGCGCCGTATTTCTGTGAAACCTGCTTGTTGTAGAAGGCCCCCTGCTTACCGCACACGGGCTTGCCCCTGAGATCCGCCCAACCTTTGACCATGCCCTTCTTGGCCAGTACATTGGTGCCGGAGGTATAGTAATTCGGCTGCGGTATGCCGACTACCTTGCGGCGGTTGGCCTTGTCGGACATGGTGGCGATCATCAGGTCGATCTTACCCTGTTCCAGGAACTGCATGCGGTTGGATGACTGTACCGGCACCAGTTCCAGCTTGACGCCCAGCGCATCGGCCACGTCCTGGGCCATATCGATTTCCATGCCGACCAGCTTACCACTGGAATCACGGTATCCCCAGGGTTTGTAATCGGCCTTGACGCCGACCACCAGTTTGCCACGTTCCATAACCTTCATGAAACGGTCGTTAGCGGCATAGACCTGCGTTGTGGCCAATGTGAAGCCGACCAGAATGATAGCGCATAGCGCTCTATGCATAATTGTCTTGATCATTTGTATTACCCTCCAGAGGGTTGCATCGATTGCTCGAAATTATAGTTTTGCGGGGGTTGCCCCAACCTTTTTATGAGAAATCTAATTTACGTAAAGTCCATCTTGCTGTCAATACGGGCTAGCCTGTGCCCCCATACCCTCATGAGCATTCGCTGGCTTCGCAGGCCCGGATCCGCCTGGAACAGTATGGCCGGATCGACGCGTGAATCGGAACAGGCAATTACCGCAACTTCCGGGTGCTGGGCGCGAGCAGGTTTATGAAATGTTCGGATTAGATTGGTTGGCCGCTAGAAAAAAGCCGAGTTAACCCAGAAATGGGCGAAAATGCTGGCGATGTAACCCAGTGCTATCACCGGCATCCATTTCAAGTGGCCAAAGAAGGTGTAATAGCCCCTGGCCGAACCCATCAATGCAACACCTGCTGCCGAACCGATGGATAGCATGCTGCCACCCACACCGGCGGTTAACGTGACCAACAGCCACTGCCCCTGGGACATTTCCGGGTTCATGGTCAATACCGCGAACATGACGGGAATGTTATCGACGATTGCGGAAAGCACCCCGACCAATACGTTGGCGGTAGTGTCGCCCAGATCGATGTACATGAATTCCGATACCAGCGCGAGATATCCGATCAGCCCCAGGCCACCGACGCAAAGAATAACGCCGTAGAAGAAAAATAGCGTATCCCATTCGGCGAGCTTTACCTTGTTAAAAATATCGAAATAGTCATCACCCGCGGAATCGTCATGCGCTGAAATTTCAGAACCGGGAAGTTCGGTGTCCATGTTAGGAGGGGTCTGACCATATTGTTTCTTTTTCAGGTAGTAGCCGAAAAACATCAGATAGCCCAAACCGGTCATCATGCCCGCAACGGGAGGCAGGTGTACAAAAGTGTGAAAGCTGACCGCGGTGGCTATGGTCAATACAAACAGGACGATGATGGTGATGGCGCCATCCTTCATCCGGGTATCCTCGTGCCTGGCGTCGGGTTGGTCAGTGGATACAAAAAACGACATGATGGCAGCGGGGATCAAATAATTGACCACGGAAGGAATAAACAGGGTAAAGAAAGTCCAGAAATCGATGATGCCTTTTTGCCAGACCATCAAGGTGGTGATATCGCCAAACGGGCTAAATGCGCCACCGGCATTAGCCGCCACTACGATATTGATACAGGCGAGCATGATGAATTTTTTATTGTCGCCGCCGACGGATATTACGACAGCACCCATCAGTAATGCCGTTGTAAGATTATCGGCAATCGGGGACAGGAAGAACGCAATAACGCCGGTGATCCAGAACATCTGTCGCAAATTGAGCCCCTTGCGGATTAACCATGATTTGAGCGCGTCGAACACCAGGCGTTCTTCCATCGCGTTGATATAAGTCATCGCAACCAGCAGAAACAGAAACAACTCACCGAATTCCAGAATGTTATGACGTATCGCTTGCTCGGCGGTATGAGTGTCGCCATTTTGGGTATAGACGATTGCAATGATCAACCAGATGATTCCAGCCGCCATGATGACCGGCTTGGATTTGCGCAAGTGCATAAATTCTTCCGCCATAACCAGAATGTATGCAATAACAAAGACCGCAATTGAGGCATAACCCACCCAGTGCCGGGTCAGGTCCAGTGTCAGGCCTGATTCGCTGGAGGCATAGCTATTGAAAGAAATAAATGAGCCAAGGGCAAAGACAAGCAACGCCAAAAAGCTATTCTTTCTGAAATTCATCCTGATCTTCATTCTCATATTCCCCCGGGCATCTGGTATGGAAATCTAATTGGGCGTAAAAATTCTTTTTGATAGGCAACTCAAATCAAGCCACAGGTTGATTGTAGCCGTTAATTTGGATTATTTTGAAAGCCTTCTAATTTTCGGTCGAGCATAAGCTCGAACCTTCAAAAAGGCAAAGATGGTCTGCTGGTTCTACTACCGTCAATCACGCCCACCATCCCAGTCTTCATGGGCTAGCCGCAGACGGGTTTGGCACCGGTGACTTCTACCGTTTCCCCACAAATATAACCTGCGTCCTGCGATGCCAGAAATGCAATGACATCGGCAATTTCCTCGGGTTCGGCGATGCGTCCCAGCGGCACAGTTTTGCCGAGCTCCTCGACCGCGGTCGCCGGATCGATACCCCGAAGACTGAAGCCGCTACGCAACATAGGGGTATTGACTTCGTTCGGACAGACTGCGTTGACGCGGATACCATCGGCGGCATGATCTCGACCCAGGCTCCGGGTAAACGCTGCTAGTGCGGCCTTGCTGGTGCAATAGGCAATGTGATCCGGGCCGGGATAAATGCCCCAGGTAGACGAGGTGTTGACGATTGCGCCGCCACCGGCCTGTTGCATGTGCGGGATCGCGGCCCTGCACAGGAAAAAAACCGAATTCAGATTAATGTCCATGGCGCTGAACCACATGTCGTCGGTCGTTTCGAGAATGTTACCGCGTTGAATGACGCCGGCGTTGTTAATCAGGATATCGACACCACCCAATTCTGCCGCACCGTGGGTAACCAGGGCCTGACAATAGGTTTTCTGGCGTAAATCACCCGCCAGGAATATCGTTTCGAGACCTTTGCGGGTCAGTGTTTCGCTGAGATCGCTGCAATCTTCCTCGCTGCGATCGGAAAACAGTACCTTCGCACCTTCGCTGGCGAACAGCTCCACCAGTGCCTGGCCGATGCCACCGGCTCCGCCCGTGATGATTACGTTTTTATCGTCAAATCTCATCGTTATAAAAATCTTCGTGGGCTGAACGGGGCCACGTTGTGGCTGGGTTCTTCCCCGTTTGCCAGTTCGGCGATCAGCTTACCAGTGATTCCGGCCAAAGTCAGGCCGATATGGTGATGTCCAAACGCATATAGAATGTACTCCGATGTCGTGCTGAATCCGATGACCGGAAGTGCATCGGGGCAGGTAGGGCGAAAACCAAGCCATTCCTGGTCGGGATGTTCGGGCAGATCGAGCATTTGATGGGCCTTGTCGGCGAGATAGCGGAGAATACGTGGATTTTTTTCCGGACTAAAGCCCGCAATTTCTACAGTGCCGGCAATGCGCAGCCCCTGGTTCATCGGGGTTGCGTAAAATCCGCTCTGGTTCCAGCTTACCGGGCGTGTGAGTAAATGCTGCATATTGTTGTATTGCAGGTGATAGCCGCGCTCGGTATCGAGGGGCAGTAACTGCATCGGGACGCCCCTGATGGATTTAGAAAACGCGCCGGCGGCGATGACAACTCTTGTCGCGTCGATGCTTTTGCCATTGTCGAGATGCACCCGGACCGAGTCGATACCATGCTTCACTGACAGTGCCCGTTGCCGGATGTATTGCCCCTGGTTACGCTGAAAGCAATCGAAATAGCGTTGACAAAGCGTTAGAGGATTAAGCACGTGGCTGGACTGGTCGAACAACAGTCCGCGCTCGAAGATTATTTTGAGATTAGGCTCTAAATCGTTTATATCAGCGCGGTTGAGCTCGATGTACTTTATGCCCTGCTCCCGCCGCGCCTGGTTGGACCTGCTGGCGCACCGAAATTCCTGCTCGTTGCGGTACACGTACATGCAGCCCTTTTGCTGCATTAAATCGTGGGCTTGTGCCATTTCGATCAATGGGTCGAGACCTTCATAGGTCTTCGCCAGTAACTTGCCAAGCAGTTGTGTAGTACGCGCTACTTTTTGGGCGCGACAATTGAGTAGAAATTTGAGCATCCATAGGGGATGCGACAGGGCGTAGCCGAGGTTTAAGCTAAGCGGGCTGTCGGACGAAGACAACAGCAGCGGCAGGCGCTTGAGTAAATCAGGGTTGTTGACCGGAATACAGCTATAGTCGGCGATGGTGCAGGCGTTTCCCGAGGAAGTGCCGGAACCCGGGTCTTCCGGGTCGATCAAGGTTACCGCAAAGCCCTTCTTTTGCAGCCACAAGGCACAGCTACAGCCAACAATTCCGGCACCGATCACGGCAATGCGGGTCGAAGTATTCAAACGGCTTCTCGGCTGGCGATTTTATTGGCTCGATAGTGTATTGAAACCCGGCGGGAATCGGAACGGGTAAATTTGAAATCCCGGCGTGATGAATAGGTACATGCGCCCTGACAACACGCTTTACTGGGCTCAGGTCATCACCATGCCGTTTGCGCGTCCACATTTCCGCGAGATTATCGGTGCGCTTTAATTCGTTCTGGAAATAGACTATCCCGCCCGCGGCGAACTCAGCTGACGCCGTCAGGCGTCATCCCGAGCCTCCGAGCCGGGATCTTGTTACGGCGCCGCTTTACCAGATTCCCGCATTCGCGGGAATGCCTTCCAAACGACACGATAAATCGATTTCAATATCTAGACATCGTCCTCAAGTGTCAGGTAATCCTGTAGCAGGTGGCACAGACAGTCCTGGCGCACGATCAGCTTGTCGCGGGTAATCATCGCCGGCATCAGGGTATTGTTTAAGTAAATCTTACCTCCCTCGATGCGAATTACCTCATCGGTTACATCATGACCGTCGACGTCGGTAATTGCAATCGGACGCTCGATCCGGGTGTAGCCAAATATCTGCTGCGGATCGCACAGGGTAAAATTGCGATCTTCGAAATCGTTGTCGAACCTCAAGTCAACGTCGGCTTCAGGGCCAAATCCGAAACTGACATGCTCGGGAATATTCAGGGTCAGGTGCGATTCGACCAGGTGCAGTGCCTGTCGGGTCGGTTTGATCTGCGGTAGTTCATCCAGTGTCAGCATAGCCTCGACGAATCGACATGCGTGTTCGATGCCCTGGGGATCACCGGGTAAACCACATTCCAACGTGACCGCCGGACAGATACCGTCGAACGCCATGGTGCTGACACCCTTGTGCCTGAACACCATCCCGACCCGGTTAAAACGCGCCGCCAGGTTCTGGTTTTGCAGATTGGGATCGGTGATGCAGGCGTAGTGCGGGTTGTTGCCGGTGTTGTTGTGGATATCGATGGCGGCAAACAGGGGCAGGCCGTGTGCAATCTCGACCACGCGGCGCATCATCTGCGAGGTGGGGCCGGGTTCCAGGCGGGTGCCCGGCCAGCAACGATTGAAATCCACCTGGTCAGGCAAGTAACGCCGATTCGCTTCGGCCGCGCGAACATTTCCGATAAACAACAGGATTGAACGGGGAAGGTTGTCCGCACGCCCGGCCAGTACCTTTTGCATGACCTTGAGTCCGGTGTATTCGTTGCCGTGCAACAGGATCGAAACGAACAGAAATTCCGACCCCTGACCATCGAGCTGGATCAGGGTTGGATTTGGAAACAAGCGGCGAACGTCGGTAATGCTGATGTTGAAAAATCCATCGGGCAGACCGTGCCGGCGGTCGAAATTTTCGATCATGCGCCGGGGTCCTGCCAGCGATGTACCGGTTGCCCCGCTTGCGCCAGTGCGATGTAATCGCAAACCAGCTGGGCAGCATCGCCAAAGCGCTTCCAGTGCTTCGAAATCCACTGTGCTCCGGTCGCCCCGGTTTTAACCCGGGCCTCGATGATGTCGAGCCAGCGATCGGTATCCTCGATCCCGGCCTGCGCCAGACTGCTTCGCGCGAGCGGTAAGCCACGTTCAATTATAAGTTGATTCAATGGCAGCACGTGACCGTCGGGCCAGTGTACGACGGCGTCGAGGCCGTCACGGGCGACACTATAAAAATCGGCTTCGAGAGTTTCATAAGGTACCCGGGTGAGGCCATCGCCGAGGGTTTTCAAGCCTTCGGTCAGTGCAACGTAGAACACGATGTTGGCAAGCGTGTCGACCAGCGTTGGACCCGATGGAACCACGCGCAATTCCAGTCGAAGATGATATGAGCCATCCGGGTTATGCGCGATGATCGGTCGCACCCAGCGCCAGATGGTACCGTTATGCAGGCACAGGTGATGCAGGTCCCGGATCGGTCGGTCGATCACTTCCGGCAGGATCGGGCTGTAATAAAAATTGTCTTCGAACAAATCCAGTAAGGAATTGATGTAGCGTTTGCCGAAATGAACCCGGGGTACGATGTGGTCTTCAATTTCCCGCGGGTTGCGCGTATCGACCGCCTGTTCGAAGATTGCGATACGCGATTCCTGCCAGCAGCG
This sequence comes from uncultured Gammaproteobacteria bacterium, assembly GCA_964488685.1. Classification (GTDB taxonomy): domain Bacteria; phylum Pseudomonadota; class Gammaproteobacteria. The sequence goes on along the minus strand of CAZAVY010000062.1, from coordinate 4,020 downwards.
TTTACCGAGCACCAGTGGCGAATTCGCGGTTGCGCCGAGGATCAACATGCTCGACCACAACCCGGCGTGATAGCCTGGCACGATTTCATCGAAGGGTAGCTGCAGGTGTATCTGCAGTGAAGTCGTGAGCGCTTCGAGCATGACATCGCCCTTGTCGACCAGCAACTCTTCCTCGCCATCGAGATGTAGATGTACGGGCTTGCCGCGCATGTTGAGCAATTGCCGGTTGAGCAGCCGGTAGCGATGCAACTCGGTCATACAAGTATCGGGGTTCAGGTGTCGGCGGGTAATACTCGGGAATACGCCAAACAATCCCAATTGGGAATCGAAGCGCTTCGCGGCCGCTTCAACCTGCTGAAACAGCGTCTTCAGATCGTCCTCGACGCGTATGAAAACATCGGTTTCATAGGGGAACGGATTACCGTTAATCTCCAGGTTGAATCTGGCCAGCTCGGTCGTGAATAGCGGGTTGCCGGCGGCGTCGATGACCTCGGTATTGATATTGCTGGGATGACCTGATCGATCGGCCAGGCAGAGTTCCAGCTCGTAACCGAGCATGCGGCTGGAATTATCGAAAGCGCGATCGGCGAACAGCGATCTCAGCAAATCGGTTTCCTGTTCCAGCCTTATCTGGAACCGGCCATAGTCGGCCTGTTCAAAGTGTTCTTTCTGGATTTCTTCGCCCATAGCAAGCCGAGTATAAGATAGATTTCCGGACTATGCCTAGCGCCATTCTGGCTGAGCTAGTGTTAACCCCAAAGCCTGTTTATACTCTGCGTTCTCTGATCGAGGTTGCAATGTCCGCCATCCTGCAAGTATCAAACCTGGTAAAAAGATTTGGCCGCTTAACCGCGGTCGACGATGTCAGTTTCGAGATTCGCGAGGGAACTTGCTTTGGCCTGTTGGGGCCGAACGGGGCCGGTAAAACCACGACTATCGAATTGATGGAAGGCATCAGCTTACCCGACGCAGGCACGATTCGTTACCGGGGTAAACCACTGGGACAGCAGTTTCGCAATGAAGCCGGCATCATGTTTCAAACCACCGCGTTACAGGAGTTCGTTACGGTACGCGAAATCATGGTGCAGTTCAGCCGCTTTTATCCAGGCACCGCCAGCATCGATGAACTTGCCGAGCAGTATGCGCTGCGCGAGTTTTTAAACCAGGATACCCGTAAACTGTCGGGCGGGCAGAAGCAGCGTCTGCTAATGGCGATGGCAATGATCAACCGACCGAAAATATTATTCCTCGATGAACCCACTACCGGCCTCGACCCGCAATCACGCCATAACCTGTGGAAACAGGTGCGGCGAGTCAAGCAAAACGGCGCCACAATTTTGCTGACCACGCACTACATGGAAGAGGCTTACGAACTCTGCGATGAAATCGCAATCATGGACCGCGGCCGTATGATCGCCCATGACGCGCCGGATGCGTTGCTCGCGGCACATTTCGACGACGTCGTGCTGCAGATTCACGCGGCCGATATCCCGCGTGAAATCGGCGAGAAGGAATTCGCGGCGATTTATCGCAATGACAATGCGCATATCACCACCGGTGACGTCAACCAGACCATTAAAAACCTGCTCCATTTTGAGATTCCGTTGGGCCGCCTGCGAATCCGCACGCGCGATCTCGAAGACCTGTTCCTGGAGCTTACCGGCAAGGATATACGCGCCTGATGTGGAATCGGATCTATGCGTTGTTCGTGGCGCGTAACCTGGAATTCTTCCGCGATCGTTCGGCGCTCGCGTGGAGCATTTTACTGCCGATACTGATCATTTTCGTGTTTGCCTACGCCTTTACCGAGGAGAACCCGGAAAAGTTCAAGGTCGGGTTGATCGCCGGCGATACGCTCGAAGCCTCGGCGAAATTTTTTTTAAGTACGCGTTATATAAAATTTATCGAGTTCACCGAGGTAGAAGCCAACCTGGCCAAGGTGGAACGCCACCAGATCGATTTGCTGTTTCAACCGAGTACCAATCGTTACTGGATCAACCGCAGCTCACCCAACGGGTATATCGTCGAAAAACTGCTGATAGCCGCCTACGTCGAATCGGCGGAGTCGTTGCAACAAACCCTGGTCGAAGGCGATGAGATTCGATACATCGACTGGGTTATTCCCGGTGTGATGGCGATGAACATCATGTGGGGCGCGTTGTTCGGCATCGGTTACGTCATTGTACGTTACCGTAAATTCGGCGTGCTCAAACGTCTGCGCGCGACCCCGGTGACCGCGATCGAATTCTTGAGTGCGCAGATACTTTCGCGCCTGTGGTTGCTGCTGGTAGTTAACATCGTAATTTTTATCTGCATGGATCTATTCGTCGGTTTCCGCATGCATGGGTCTTATTTCAACCTGTTTCTGGTGTTTACGCTGGGCTGCATCAATTTAATCTGTTGCGGTCTCGTGATTGCGGCACGAATCTCCAGCGAAGAAGTCGCGAACGGCGTGTTGAACCTGCTCAGCTGGCCGATGATGTTTTTATCGGGGGTCTGGTTTTCACTCGAAGGCGCGCATCCGTGGATGCAGAAATTCGCGTTGATACTACCACTTACCCATATCACCGATGCGGCGCGTGAAATCATGATCGATGGCGCCGGTATCGTGCAGATTTCCGATCATCTGCTGGTGCTGGGTATTTCCAGCATGATATTACTCATGATTGGTGCCCGGATATTTCGATGGGAATGATTTCCGACCAGGTAATTCTGTTCAGCCTGCTGGGGGTTGTGTTCGGGCTGTTGGTATGGGGCAAGATCCGTTATGACCTGGTCGCGTTTGGCGCGCTGATAACGGCCATTATCATCGGCGTGGTGCCGCAGGAAGCGGCCTTTTCCGGGTTCGGGCATCACGCCACGGTCATCATCGCGCTGGTGTTGATCGTCAGTCGCGGATTGTCGAATTCGGGTGCGATTGAACTGATTGCGCGCCACGTCATCGACGGCGGGCGCTCCTTGTTTATGCATATCAGCATTATGTCGGGCGTTGCGGCGGTGTTGTCGGCGGTGATGAATAATGTCGCGGCGCTGGCATTGTTGATGCCGATCGATATGCAGGCTGCGAAAAAAGCGAAACGCAGTGTCTCGTTGAGCCTGATGCCCTTGTCCTTTGCATCTATTCTGGGCGGCATGATTACCCTGATCGGCACCCCGCCGAACATCATCATCGCGAGCTTCCGAGAGCAGGCGGTGGGCGCACCCTTCGGTATGTTTGATTTTTCGCCGGTCGGCGCGGTGACCGCACTGGCCGGCGTGATCTTTATCGTTGTTATCGGCTGGCGCCTGATACCGGTGGCGGCGAATGATGATGCCGCAGGTAAAACCCCGTTACCCCACGAAGATTATGTCGCCGAAGTGCGCATCGCCGAAGGCTCGAGCATGATCGATCGACGCGTGCGCGACCTGGATGCCGAGGCGGATGAAGCCGATGTTGCTATCATCGGACTGGTTCGCAATGGCAAGCGGCTGCCCGGGCGTGCCCGAACTGAAGCGATTCGCCAGGGTGACCTCATCGTTATCGAGGCTGACGCGGAGCAAATCGATGCTTTTGTCGGTGCCTTCAAACTCGAGTATGTCGGTAGTGAGAAATACTCCGGGCATACTTCGGAAGGGTTATCGCTGGTCGAAGCGGTAGTGCCCGAGAATGCCCGCATCGAAGGTCGCAGCGCATTCGACCTGCGGTTACTGTATCGACATGGCGTGACCCTGCTCGGTGTTTCGCGCCAGGGTAAAACTTTTCGCGACCGGGTCCGTAAACTGGACACGCGCGCGGGCGATGTGTTGCTGTTGTTAGGTCCGAGTGATCGACTCGACGATGTCGTGGCGTGGCTCGGATGCTTGCCGTTGCAGGAGCGTGATCTGCAGGTGGTGCAGCGTAACAAAGCCTGGATCGCGGTGTTGAGTTTCGTGCTCGCAATCACCGCGGCGACCACCGGCGTTATGCATTTACCCGAAGCCCTGGCGCTGGTGTGTATCGTCATGGTCGGATTCAGTATCGTGCCGCTGAAAGAAATTTAC
>CAZAVY010000061.1:0-18106 GCA_964488685.1 uncultured Gammaproteobacteria bacterium | reverse complement strand
GTTGTGTCGCCTATGGCCACCTCGTGGCGGATAGGGAAGTTATCCAGAACCTGTGTGATGGCGGGACTCTGGAGTTATCCGATGATACCGATTAATGTTGCAACCAAATACCTGCCGGGAGCAATACTGATTGGCCTGGTCGCCTGGGTTCTATATGTAAATATAGAGTTTTACGAAGAAACCCATGAGTCGGGCTGGACTAATGCTGCCTTGCGTAATCCTTACCTGGCGGCGCAGAATTTCATGGCGGAAAGCGGCATCGAGGTAACCGATGTCGACAGCCTGGCCAGGCTCGACGAGCTCTCCAACCTCGGCAGCTTGTTTTTCAGCGACGCCAACCAGGTGCAAACGCCGAGGCAACTGGAGCGGGTAATGAACTGGCTGGATGTTGGCGGTAATGTCATTTACACCGCGAATTCGGTAGCCCACGATGACGACCTGCTATTGCAGGAGTTTTTAATCGAAGTCGATTGGCGGGAATATGACGACGAGGAAAAGGCCGACGAAAAATCTCTCAGCGAAACGATACGTGATTACAATCGGCAGATCGAGGAAGGCAAATCGAAACAGGAGATCGCCGCCGGTTCAGACGGTGAAAATGAGTCGTTAACCCGGGTGGCCTTCGGCGATGAAATTGGAGATCTCGAAATAGCGTTTAACGATTCCAGAATTTTGTCACAGGCTTATATATCTGACTCCGAAAGCGAAAGTGTTCACCAGCCTTTCAGCTGGTCCAATTCCGAGCACGGAATTCACATGATGCAGTTCGAGGTTGGCAGCGGTCTGCTGACGATCATTTCCGATCCGGGTATCTGGACTTCGTATAACATCGACCAGTACGATCATGCCTACCTGCTTTGGCTATTGAGCTCGGAGCAGGGCAACTTCGCTATTCTGCGTTCGGTAATAAGTGATTCCATCTGGGTATTGATGATGCGCAACGCGACCGAGCTTTTAATCGCGATGGCTTTGATGATGCTGATCTGGATCTGGCGCATTGGCTATCGCTTCGGGCGCCTGGTGCCGCGTGACCTGTCTCGCAGACGGGCACTCGGTGAGCATTTCTCCTCTATTTCCCACTATCTTTGGCATCGTCGTCACAGTGCTTACCTGATCGCTGCTCTACGTCAGCGGGTTCAGCGTCGAGCCAGCCTGACGCTGGTTGAGTTTTCGCGCGCGGATCAAAAACGGCAATTCGATTTAATTGCAGATCGCTGTGATCTCAACCCGGTAGCCATCGAACGTGCCTTCAGCCGGGACGATTTCAACGAAACTTCGTTCGTACATACGGTAAGACTCTTAAAACATATCGAGCAATCACTATGAATGATTCTACAAGTACGACATCCAGCGCATTAAATGTACTGCGAGAACACATCAATAGCCGCCTGATCGGGCAGTCAGAGGTCGTAAACCAGGTGCTTATCGCGATGCTGGCCGGAGGTCATGTGTTGATCGAAGGGGTACCGGGCCTGGGCAAAACATTACTGGTTCAGGCGCTTGCGGCCGGTATCGGAGGTAAATTCAAGCGTATTCAGTTTACACCCGACCTGATGCCGGGGGATGTCACCGGGCATGTCATGTTCGACATGTCAAAAAGCAAGTTTGTGCTGAAGCAGGGACCCGTTTTTACCAACCTGCTACTCGCTGACGAAATAAATCGAGCGCCGGCCAAAACCCAGGCGGCGCTACTCGAAGTCATGCAGGAACATCAGGTTACACTCGATGGTAAATCGATGGAGGTTGGCAAGCCTTTTATGGTTCTGGCAACGCAAAATCCGATCGAACAGGAAGGTACCTATGCGCTGCCGGAGGCCGAACTGGATCGATTTATCATCAAGATCAACATCGACTATCCGCAGGCGCCGGACGAGGTGCTGATCGCGACGCGCTATGCGCTGCAGTCTTTCGGTAGCGACTATGATGAAACCCGGCAATTGCTTGATGTCGAGCTTGCGCAACAGCAATGTGGCGTGATCGAGGTAGATCAAAAGGTGGCTGAATACGCCGTCAACCTGGTGCGCGCGACCCGCGGTACCACCTTGTTGCGACATGGTGCGGGTCCCCGTGCGAGCATTGCCCTGTTACGATGTGCCCGGGCCCTGGCGCTGATCAATGGCCTCGGTTTTGTCACACCGGACGATGTCAAGTCAATGCTGCTTCCGGTGCTGCGACACCGCGTCATTCTCGCCCCCGAAGTGGAGATCGATGGCCTCGGAGTCGATGAAGTGCTGACCAACCTGCTGCAAAAGGTAGACGCACCGCGCTCATGAAACCCTCCCGGCTATTACTACAGTTATTTCTGATATGGCTTGTTCTGGGGTTGCTGGCCGCGATCTCGACCCTGCTCGAATGGCCGCGTACATTTGAAATCAAGCTGATTTTCTGGTGCTGGTTCGCACTGGTGGTATTGCTCGCATTGCTGGATAGATTCGCCTTACGAAAACCCGGACTGGAAGCAACGCGTTCATTGGAACCGCTGCTTGCACTCGGAGTGGGTCAACGGATAGGTATCGAGATCCGTAATCGTGACCAGAACCGCCAGGTATTCTGGTTGACGGATTTTCCCCCGGCGCAATTGCATCTCGAGGGTCTACCGGTAAAGCTGGAAATCGAGCCGGGGATGCAGGCCCGGGTAAGCTATACGGTGACACCGCTGCAACGGGGCCTTGCCGAGTTTGGAGGAATTTGTTGCCGCGTTCTGTCTAACTGGCGATTGTGGGAAAAAAACTTCTACTATGGCGAGGCACAGGAATCAAAGATTTATCCGAACTACAAACCCCTGTTTCGTTCATCCTTCATAGACAGTGAACAGCTCTACCTCGATCTCGGACTACAGGTAAGTCAACGTCGCGGCGAGGGAACCGATTTTCGTCAATTGCGTGATTTTCGGGTTGGCGATTCCCTGCGACAGATCGACTGGCGCGCGACGGCCCGATTCCAGAAACCGATTTCACGCGAGTACCAGGAAGAACGCGACCAGCAGGTCGTATTTCTACTCGATTGCGGTCGGCGCATGCGCGCCAGGGATGGCGAGATCAGTCATTTCGATCACGCGCTGAATGCCCTGCTGATCTCTGCGTTTGTTGCCTTACGCCAGGGGGACAGTGTCGGATTGCTCAGTTTTGCCGGGCAATCGCGTTGGGTTCCACCGATCAAGGGGCGCTTCCAGATAAGCCGGTTACTGGACCAGATATATGATCTTGACAGTTCGGCCGCTACCAGCGATTACCTCGAAGCAGCACAACAGTTGATTACACGCCAACCGCGTCGTTCGTTAGTGGTACTGATTTCGTCGCTGGAACCTCAGGATCGTGATGAGCTCACCCAGGCGGCAAGGTTGCTGTCACAACATCATCTGGTAATGGTGGCGTCAATGCGCCAGCAGGTGTTGACCGATACGCTTGCAGCAGAGGTGGTATCGATGGATGATGCGTTGATGTATTGCGGAGTTACCCGTCATTTGCAGGAACAAGCGGCGATGTACGCCCAATTACGCAGCGACAACATCATTGTCGCCGATACTCCTCCCGCCTGTATGCACACGACCCTGATCAATGAGTACATGGCGTTGAAGCGTAGCGGCGTCTTTTAACTCATTCGATGCGGGGCCGGCGATTACCCGTAATCGTGCTTCCTGTCTTCAATCAAACGTTTGCTCATTACAACTACCGGCTCCGGGTTGTAGCCGATACTGCGATAGAACGAGATCACCGAGCTATTGGTTTTTCTCACCATCAACTCGACTTTGGGGTAGCCGAGTTCTATCAGTTTTGTCTCGACATGCTCGACCAGCTTTGTGGCGATCCCCTTCCTTTGCAGGGTCGTTTTTACGGCCATGAAATAAATCCAGCCGCGATGACCATCGTATCCCGACATGCAACTTGCAATGAGCGCCTGGTCCAGATCGGCGACGAAAAACAGCTCCGGGGATTCATCGTATTTGCGCGCTATATCGGCCTGGGGGTCGTTCCATGGAACTACCAGGCCACACTCCTGCCACAGACTGATTGAGGCTGCTTTCATCATCAGGCCGATAGCCTCTTATCCTGAGGTTCTTCATTCTTTAAACGCCAGCGTATCACTGGATAAATAGTATATACGCGAGTTCCTTCCCGTTGATCCGGCGGCACAAGAACGCCTCGATGACATGTAGCGCGCCGTCGATGATTCGGCGGGGGTACCGAACCTCAGGTTCTTGTTATATAGGCGGGTTCTAGACTGGCACCACGTTGTTTGCGCAAGGACCTTTCTGGCCCTGTCCAACTTCGAATTCGACCGTCTGACCGTCATTCAGTGTTGCATAATCATCACCACTCCTGATTTCAGAATGATGAACAAAAAGATCTTTGCCGCCGTCCTCGGGCGTAATAAAACCATAACCTTTGGTGGCGTTAAACCATTTAACTGTACCTTTACTCATGTTTACTCTCTCAACAATGGTGGTGAATAGTTTTGGTATTTTCGAGTTCGAATTCACCGTTTCGAAACTGGAATCGTTTTTTCAGCCCGGGCATGTCGCGTTATTGCAAAGCCTCCCGATCTTGAGCGGGCACTCCGCAGGTCATTTCAGGCAACATACCCCTTAGAGTTGCCGGTCACTTTTGCTACGAATCGTTTTGCATTTACAGGCACAGCATAATGTACATTTGCAGCGATTCCTAATAAACGGGTCGTCGATGTTCGTCGTTTTGCGAATAGTGGCCCAAAATGCCAGATAAATAAACCGGTTTGTAACCGAATCGGGGTTGTCGTGTTCTATTTGCCCAGGCGGATGTGTTTTGGATCTGGCGATCGTGAAAGCGCCCCGGTATTGCCAGCGCCATGATTGCGCCAACCAGAGCAAACGCCCTATCCGATTGAGTAACCCGGATATAACCCTGGGTCCCCGGAAATGCTTCGGCCCCGATGGCGGAAATTACCGCGACCGCCATTGAAAAAGTTCATACCTGGCGCAAAAAGCAAGACAAAAACGGGCGATTAAATAATTTCGCTGTTTAACCCGAACATTTCATAAATCGGCTCACGCCCTTGCTTGACCTTTGTTCCCTCGGGAACCTTCCTCAGTCGGCGCAACGATTTAAAGCGGCGTCAAAGGTACGCTCAAATCCTTCTGCTATACTCAAACACGACCACAAACGAGGAAATTTTTGATCTCCCCAAATGTACGGACTCCAGTCCCTATTGTCGCAATCAGGTGAACTGCCTGCTCTTCCCGAAATCTATATTCGGGTTACCGAGCTGCTCGACAACGAAAATTCCAGTGCTTTTCAAATTGGAGCGGCATTACAGACCGATCCATCACTGAACGCCAGGATATTGAGACTGATCAACAGCGCCTACTATGGATTACAGAATCCGGTAACTTCAATTCCGCAGGCGGTAACCCTGTTCGGGCGGCGTCAGTTGCAACAAATATTGATGGGGTCGGTGTTGTCGGGCGTGTTCAAGAGTTTCGATATTGGCGGTTTTCCAATTCACGACTTTTGGCGTCACAGCGTCAAGACGGCCATAATTGCCAAGAATCTGGCGATGCAAAATGCCGGCATCATCGACCATGAAGCGTATTTTACCGCCGGGCTGCTGCACGACATCGGTTGGCTGGTAATCTGCAAGGTGGTGCCTGATGCCTATGGAGTCGTTTCGGAGATAGCAAAAACACAGGGCCGGGATGTCCTTGAATTGGAAACCGAAAAACTCGGGGTTACCCATGTCGAGGTTGGAGTTGCCCTGTTGGAAAAATGGAAAATTCCCAGCCTGATCATCCAGTGCGTCAAATTGCATCACGGCATCGAACCCCTCGAGGCACATTCAGTTGAAACGAGTATGGTTTGTCTCGCCAACCAGCTCAGCCGTTTTACCCTGGAAGACTGCGACCGGGAGTTTGATGAAATACTTGCCACAATGCCGGTTTGGAAATTTACCAACTGCAACATCGAACAAATTGCAATCGCCTGTCGGCTTGCCGCCGAGCAATCGCTGGATGTAATGGAGTCGCTTGGAATGGTAGATCTGGAAATCGAAGACGGGTCCGCTAACTCGTATGAGTTCAACACCCGGTTCTATCAATAAAGCCCTGCTTAGCCTGGCCCGCATTTCTCATCACCCTTCTACTGCGACGGCACCAGGCCGCACCCTGCCTGCATTTCTCTCGGTCAGAGCGCTTAACATAGTATAACTATGTCTGCGCACGCTTCGGTCGCGAAATACAGGCAGGGCACGACCTTTCACCGTCTCGCTACGAACGGTGGTGAGAAATGCGGCCTAGTTTCGATGCCCATATTGCCAGCTTGTGTTTAATGGATTTCTGGGAAATCTGATCTTCCGGAATGGGTTGTATTACCTTGTCATGCACCAGTAAGCGATAAATATACTCGAGTTTCTCACTCGCCGAATCGGTGGATTCGAACTCAACAACGCCTCTTTTTTCACCGTATTTCACGCCGGCATCAATCGCTTTTCTAACCAGCTCTTTTTCGTTCTTTAGCTTCTTCATTTGTTAATCCTGGCTGCGGGTCTGTCGCACGAATTCCTGCATGGAATTGGCATGATAAGTTGGTTCAACGACCTGGCTCGGCTTTGGAGTGGCACCAAAACCTGCCTTGCCGTGACGCCGCTCTATCCACATCGTTGAATTACCCAATTGCATCGCGGGAACTATAGCGTGATACTGGCTTTGGCTTTGCGCGGTATGGAGAATATCCCCTTTGGCGATACCCAGTGGGGCCAGCTTCTGCAGAAGGTACTCGAACACCCGCAAATGACATACGCAGCGTCAGCCTGGTGCAATTTGCAAGTAAACTCCGCTTCAGCGACAAGATTCGCCGCTGGTATCAGCGGCCTTCCACAGAATTGACCTGTTGAGCAACCCAGCTTGCAAAGTGTTGCGAGGGTTTATCCATTATTGGAGTTAACAGGCCGCCACCGAATGCGCTCGACTTGCGGCCTCGTTGCATGCCCTCGACCACACCGATGTCTTCGTTGAACACTTTAGCCCAGACTTCCAGCCGATGTGCGCGCGCCGCTTCGAAATCGGAACCGTCGGCGGCGTCGCCAAGATAGTAGATTTGCAAATGATCGAGCGAGCGCTCTGCGCTGACCGGTTGCACGAAGCGGGTCCAGTAATGGTCGGCCTGCAAGCCGAGAAAGACGTTGGGAAACAGGCTCGGGTATTCGGCGATTTTATCCGACCAGCCTGCCAATACGGGAAATGCGTCGATGCTGGTTTTCTCATAGTCGTATTTACGGGTGCCCTGTCCGGCAAATAAATCCCCGCCATAAAAATGATAGTGATCCTCAAGACTTGACACCCGGTTCAAATCCGGATGCACCGTCGGCAGGTGATAACTTTCCAGGTTGTTTTCGACGCACAATTTCCAGTTGCCGGCGAAATCGATGGTGTAGGTACCGTGACTCCCGGCCGGTTTTAGTACTGCGAACTGGTCCCGACCGGCGAGCCTGTCGATTCGCGCCTGTAATGGTGCGATGAAGGTTTCGAATTCGGGCGCATCGGCCGACAGATTGACAAATACCAGGTCCATCCAGACTGCCGAGCGTACCGGGTGCAATCCGTGGTCATTTTTATCGAGGCCCTCGATGGCGTTGACGCCGCTGCCACCGACATTGGGCGTTGCCAGCAGCCTGCCGGCGAGATCATAGGTCCAGCCGTGGTATGGGCACCTGATTACCTTGTCGACCCGACAGGCTTCCCATACCAGCTCATTACCGCGGTGGCTGCAAACATTGTGGAAAACTCTCAGTTCCCCCTGCCTGTTGCGCAGCATTACCAGTGGCTGACCGAGAAATCCAACCGGCTTTAAATCTCCGGGTTCAGGGACGCTGCAGGCATTGCCGATGCAGGTCCAGGTTTTGGCGAACAGCGTTTCCTGCTCCAACGCAAAAAACTCGTTGCTGGTATAGGCATAGTTGGGCAGACCGCTTGCCACACCGTGCTCGCGAGTGACCGCTTTAAATTCAGATTCGGATAGTCGCATGACGCTGGTCAGCTCCTTTTAAATTACCGGGTTTCTCCCGGTTAATGGTTCAGGGGTTGTGAATGCACATGGGAAGTAATTGTATTTGTTCTGTATGGCTCGAACAAGATAGACTTGCGTGACCCACTCCAAAAAAAACCGGTATTCACGAGTATTCGTAATTCATGAGCAACAGGATATTCAGCGTCGCAGATGCGCGTAAATACGCCCGACGGCGCATGCCGCGGATGACGTTTGACTACATCGATGGCAGCGCCGGTGAGGAGCGAGCCTGCGCGCTCAACGTCGAAATGATTGAATCGCTGCGCATGATGCCCCGGGTACTGGTCAAGGTCGACAAGCGACACCATGAGAAAAGCCTGTTCGGAGAAATCTGGAACCTGCCGTTTGGCATCGCGCCGATGGGTATGTGTGATTTAGCCTGGCCCGGCGCCGATGCGATGCTGGCGCGTGCAGCGAAGCAATACGGCATTCCGCTGGTATTGTCGACCATGGCTTCCAGCAGCATCGAGGCTACCGCGGCGCGAGCCGGTCAGCACGCCTGGTTCCAGCTCTATGTCGGCCAGTCGGAGGAAGTGGCTTTCGACCTGGTTGAGCGTGCCGAAACCGTGGGTTACAGCAACCTGATTCTGACGGTTGATGTTCCCGAAATCGGTTCACGGCCGCGTGAGATGCGTAATGGTTTTCGCTCGCCGTTACGGTTCGGCGCACGACAATTGATCGATTTTGCGATGCATCCGCAATGGTCCCTGCGAACCTTGCAGACAGGCGTGCCGAAGCTTGCCAATGCCAATCTCCCAGGCGGCAGAGAGTTCAAACGCAGCGAGGCCCGGGGCAGCCTTGACTGGGACTTTCTGGCGCGCCTGCGTGAACGCTGGCCGGGCAATCTGATCGTCAAGGGTGTGCTCGGTTGTGAAGATTCGATCCGCATTCGTGATGCCGGGGTAGACGCGGTATACGTATCCAATCACGGAGGTCGACAGCTGGACAGCGCCCCCGCTGCGATCCAGGTATTACCTCAAATCAGGGCCGCGGTCGGCCCGGACTACCCGCTGTTGTTCGACAGCGGAGTGCGCAACGGTGAAGCGGTAATCAAGGCACTCGCCCTGGGCGCCGATTTCGTATTTATCGGTCGCCCGTTTTTATACGCGATGGGTGCCAACGGTTATTCGGGCCTGGAGACGATGATTGAACTGCTCAGAAGCCAGCTCGACATCAGTCTGGCGCAGCTCGGCTGTCCCGACATCAATGACATCGACGCCGCTTTCATCCTCGGCGACTTGGCTCCAGGGGAGTAGAGTAAACATTATGAGTGACTGGAAAAACGCTTACCGTTCGTTTTATTACGAAACCGCCGAAGCCCCGGAAGATATTGTGTTGTCGGCGACGCACACCGCATTGCTGGTTATCGATATTCAGAATACTTACCTGGAAGTCGATGCCGATGTAGCCGAGGCCGAACGCTGGGCGCCGTTTCGTGAACGTATGAATGGAATCGTAATTCCGAAAACCGCCAAACTGATTGCAACTTGTCGCGAACACGGTGTCGAAGTGATCTTTGCGCGCATCGCCTGCCTCAAGCGCGATGGGCGCGATCGTTCCCTGAGCCAGAAAAAACCCGGATTCAATTACCTGTTGTTGCCGAAAGACCGCGAGGACAGTCAGTTGGTACCCGAACTGACCCCGGATTCAGAAGATATCGTCGTGCTCAAGACGACCGACAGCGCCTTGACCGGTACCAATCTGCGATTGCTGTTACGCAACATGGAAATCCGTGATGTCATCGTCGCCGGTATTTTTACCGACCAGTGTGTCAGTTCGACGGTACGCAGCCTCGCCGATGAAAGCTTCGGCGTGGTCGTGGTCGAGGATTGCTGCGCCGCGGCCACGCGTGAATTGCACCTGAACGAGCTGCAATCGATCAACATGATCTACTGCCACGTGGTCCAGTCCGAAGACATTCACGAATTTCTCGAATGAGCTGAGTCATTTATGTCGCGACAGGTACCAGTCGATAGCGCCAGTGCTGCCGTACTAAGTAATTTTTTGGATGACGCAGTGGCTGCGGATATCGAAAATATTAATTGATCGGAGTCATTGCCGGTCTTCAATCAATCCTGCGATGATTATGAAAATTCATGCCAAATACAAGCAGAGTGCAAAACCCAATAACTGCTCGCCCTGACCAGTTGGACTCAACCTGGTAGCAAAGGAACTCTACTTTGCAGAAGGTGCCGATGAATGTATTCCAGATTCCACCCATGGCCTTAGGTTTTCACAACAGTAAACTATCGATTTTAGCGGTGCCAGTGAGATTTTAATATTCCGGAATTTTCAGCAAGTAAGCGCAAACAGTTAAACCAAAACCCCTAGCCGGGGATTTTACTTGGCTATGGCTTGGATGTCCTCGATCTGGTGGTTGGAGATATCATAGGAGTTTTGCAAGTTCAACCAATATTGTTCGGTGGTCCCGAGGTATGCCGCAAGGCGCATGGCGGTATCGACGGTAATACCCCGTTTAGCCTTTAGAATTTGGTCGACCCTGGAGCCGGGCATATGGGTATCCTTGGCTAAACGGTAAGCGGTAATCCCGAGATCGTCCAGCACTTCTTTCAGGAAGACGCCGGGGTGGAATGGGTTGTTAATCATATCTATATCCTAAGGGTAGTCTGTGAATTCAACATCGTAAGCATCGTTGTTTTCAAACTTGGAGCAGATGCGCCATTGATCATTAACTCGAATACTGTGCTGGCCTTTACGATCACCGTGAAGCTTTTCAAGACGGTTGGATTGCGGGAATCTTAAATCCATTAACTCAACCGCGTTATCGAGTTGCACCAAACGCATTAAAGTTCTTTGAACGACTTGTCTCGGGATTCTCTTCGGAGTTTCACCGTTAGCGATTTGTTCAGTGACTTGGTTTGCGTATGACTGAATCATGCAAATATAATAACGCAGTACGTTAGTACCGACAAGCGTTATTATATTAATTGCAACGGAAATGCCAAGTTAAACAGACGAAAATACACAGTTTTTAGATTCTGATGGATCTCCGGTTGTTAACGGCAGTATTTATATCGGAACTCAGAATCAAAATCCTGTGGCCAATCCCATTACGACCTATTCCAATCGAGGATTATCGACTTCGATACCCAACCCGCAAACCACTATAGCCTGGAGATGGCACGCGATGCGCTCGAACTGGAGGTGCTGTTCACTCGCAAAGGGCTGCCGGGACGACGGCATCAGACTCCGCCCGATGTGTCGGTCGTTGGATGTGGCTGGCCCGGGAGTTTCGAGTTTCAGATTCCAGCCGACTGGCTACCGGGTTACCCGTCGCATCGAAACCGGTTCAGGGGCCGGCCTGGAGCAACATCATATGTTCCTGTTACGCTCGAATGATTCGGGGCGGCGTAATCGATTACTGCTGATTTCTGCAACCGGCACCTGGTGTGCTTATAACAACTGGGGCGGTTCAAACCATTACGAGGGTATTAGCGGGTCAGAGGGAAAGGACTTTTCGCCCATTCTGTCACTTGAGCGCCCGTTGCCGCGTGGCTTCGTGGTGCTTCCGGACGACGCCCCGCGTGCCGCGCTTGCCGCTATTCCCGCCATTCCCGATAACGATGAACCGGTTTCCTACCCCCATATGGAGTGGGCTTACGCCAACGGTTATTCCAAGAAATACGCATCCACTGGTTGGGCGTCATAAGTGCAACCCCGGATGGCATCGTCAATGACCAAGTGAATGGGCCGCTGGTGGACGGTGGAGAAGTGGTTTCCTTCAACTGGGCACCCTGATTCAGCTTGCTCTTTCTTTCGGAGGACGCCATTCAGGCCCCATCTAACTGGGTGATATCACTGGATTAATAAAAATGTTTATAGGTTTTCATGCGGGAATTGTATGATTCGACGTGTTAAATTGACAGTCCATAAATGTTTCAAATACTGGTTTTTTTAAGCTAGCCAAAAAATTGATAAGCTGCCAACATTATCGCTCGATACAATATCGTAGCCTATGCCTGGCCGGCGAGGAAACCAGTAATGAGTAATTCAGCACAGTCAACAGTCAAGCCATCGGTTTGCCCGCTCGATTGTCCCGATACCTGTTCGCTACAGGTCACCGTTGACAATGGCGAGATCAGTCGGGTTAAGGGGTCCAGGGTGAATCCCTATACTGCGGGTTCGATCTGCGACAAGGTGGCTAAAAACTACCCCGATTTTGTTCATGGCGAACAACGACTGCGCACGCCCTTATTGCGGTGTGGCGAGCCCGGTAGCGGCGAATTCAACCCGATCAGCTGGGATCAGGCGCTGGCGATGATTGCTGAACGTACCCAACGGATTATTGACGAGCACGGACCGCAATCGGTGTTGCCGTTTAACTACGCAGGTCCGCATGGGCAACTCGCGGTGGGCTCGATGGACCGCAGGTTTTTTCACAAAATGGGTGCGACACTACTCGATCGTGGCCCGTTGTGTGGTGGCGTACGTGGCACCGCCTATACCAGCCTGTTCGGTAATGCGCCGGGCATGCCACCCGAGCAGGCAGCCGATGCGGATCTGGTTGCGGTCTGGGGCAACAATGTTACCATCTCAAATTTACACCTGGCGCGCGTGATCAAGCAGGCGCGCGAGCACGGAGCCCGTCTCGTGGTGGTCGACCCGAAACGTACCCGTATTGCCGAGCAGGCGCATTTGTATCTACAGATAGAACCGGGTACCGACGTGGTACTGGCATTGGCGGTAGCTGCGGAAATCGAGACGCGCGGCAAGGTGAACCAGTCGTTCGTCCGCGAATGGGTATCGGGATACGAAGAATTCATGCCTGAGGCCAGGCGTTATACGCTGGATCAGGCGGCGGAGATCTGCAAGGTTCCGAAAGCCGACATTATCGAGCTGGTCGACTGGTATTGCGCTGCCGACAAACTGGCATTGTCCATCGGCAACGGTATCGAGCGTGGCAAGAGTGGTGGTTCGAGCCTGCGCGCGATTATGTCGATATCGGTGTTACTGGGGCAATTCGGTCGTCGCGGTGCCGGCGTGATTGCAAAACCGGGATTCGCGTTTGCGACCACTGCGGAGCGCTTGCAACGAACTGATTTGATCCCTGAAGGCACACGTATGCTGAACATAGTCGATGTAGGACGCCATTTATTGACCGATGACCTCGATCCACCCATTCGCGCAGCCTTTATCTATAACCACAACCCGGTGGCAACCCATCCGGATCAAAACCGCATGATACGCGCCTTGAGTCGGAACGAGATTTTCAAAATTGGTATCGATGTCGTCATGACCGACAGCATGCGTTTTTGCGATGTGGTACTGCCGGCGGCTACCCATTTTGAGTATCACGACATTTACACCGCCTACGGGCATAGTTACCTGCAACGTGCTGAACCGGTCATACCGACAGTCGGCGATTCGCTCCCCAACACCGAGATTTTTCGTCGGCTGGCGCAGGCTTTTGGCTTCACCGATTCGATGTTCGAAGACACCGATCAACAGCTGATGGATGCGGCAATCGATCCGGACGATGCGCGTTTACAGGGGTTTCGACCGAGTGAAATCCCGTTGGATCGGGCGCTGTTGATGACCGCAGCAGACCAGCAGGACATGATCATGTGCGATACGGTCACCCCGGACACCGAATCCGGAAAAATCGAACTCTTCAGCGCCGACCTCGAACGTCGTTTCGGCTACGGGGTGCCACGGTACCAGGCCGTGAGCAAATCAAGACCGTTTACCGTGATAACGCCGTCATCGTCGAAACGCACCAATGCCACCTTTGGCGGTAATGCCGCCAGTAGCGGGGCCGAGATATTCGAAATAAACCCGGTCGATGCAAAGGCAGCCGCCATTGAAGACGATACACTGGTTGAACTTCACAACGACAAGGGCAGTGTTGTTCTAAAGGCAAAGCTGACAGATGCGGTTGCCCCCGGCGTCTTGTACTCACCGAAAGGTGCCTGGCTGCGCACCAGCGATACCGGCCAAACCGTCAATGCACTGATCGACGCGGATTTGAAGACGGATATAGTCGATGGAGCCTGCTACAACGAAACCTTTGTCGACCTGCGACCAGTTTGGTGATTTGCCATGCGGCGAAACGGACGCTTCGGGCCGCTGTTTCGCAATCTTAGCTCCAGCTGGGGCGTGATGAGCCAAGTTCGCAAGCGGGCCGGTGCCAAATCATCGGCGTACCATCGACAACGAGCGGCGGCTTCAGTCGGTGCGCTTTCCCCCACGGGGTATTTTCCACTGAGGCTGCGTACTCCGATTGCCTCGGAATGAGCCCGAGCAAGCGGGTATTATTCTGGGGATTTTCACATAGCAGTTCGGCAGTTCGTGCAAGCGATAGCTTTGCGTTGACGATGCCGCCATCTACCGCGGTTGTCGTGATTGCACGTATACAGGCAGCCGCCATTAAATACCCCGTGGCATGGTCGAGTGCCTGAACCGGGAGTGGCGTGGGTGCGTCATTTTCGGCCCAATGCATCCCGGCTTCCGCGATTCCGCAACTCATTTGTACCAGGCTGTCGAAACCGCGCCGACCTGACCAGGGCCCCTTCCATCCATAAGCATTCAGCGACACTTCGATCAGGGACGGAGCGATCTGCCGCCGCACAGATTCAGCATAACCGAGTTGTTCAAGCGCATCGGGGCGATAGCCGTGAACCAGAACATCGGCTTGGTGGAGTAGTTGTTCGAACTTCACCCGGTCGCGCTTGTCATGCAGATCCAGATGACAGCAGCGTTTGCCCAGGGTGATATCGGCAACGATGTTTGGTTCAGTCCAGGCGACGGGATCGATTCGTAAAACATTCGCACCGAATCCGGCAAGAGTCCTAGTCGCAACCGGGCCCGCCAGAACCCGGGTCAAATCGAGTACCCGCAGACCCGATAACGGACTTTCCTGCGATGCGGGCCAGGCGCGTATTTTCCCCGACCGTTTCTCTCCCCAGGCGATGAGCGGTTGGGATGAAACAGCGATCCCCTGGGGATGCGATGCCCATTCCAACCTGGTACGCATGGCAGCGGCAACACCACCCGCTTCAACAATTTTCGATTCCAGATCGCCCCTGGTCCGGTTCTCAATCGTTGCCGCCACCACTTGCCGCTCTGCCGCGCACCCGAGCACCTGCAGCGCGGCTTTGCGATGGTGTCGTAGATTGGTGTGCAGCCTGATCCAGCCATCACGGCACTTATAGTCTCCGGCGATCGCGTCCCAGATTGGAGGAAGTTGCCAGTCGATCGGGTAAATCGATCGTGAGAACCAAAGCGAGGCAAGGCGGCGATTCACGTTCACAACAGGTCGATGTTGCGTCATCCCCAGTGCTTCGATGAGCATCGAGATAGATACACCAACAGCACCGAGCGATGCAGTGGCCAGGTCTGTAACCGCAAATTGTGAAGCTAGCGATCCATAACCGCTAACTTCATAACAGGCATCGATTCCAAGAGTCGTCGATATTTCTTTCATCGCGTGAAACTAACCGAACTAATGAGAAAATCAAGCTTGTCGGGGTTTGGCTAACCCCGAATGCGGTGAATCACTTGTAAATGATTTCCGCGGTGAAGTTGATGGTGGAGTCGTCGTAATTTAAATGCGATTTCAACTCTTGCCATACCGACTCGGAATTAATGATTCTGACGTGATCGGTATTCCGGGTAACCAGCAGCTTGGTCAGTGGGTGCCGGGCACAAAATCGGGTGGAATCGGAGACTGAACTCTCGGAATCTGATTCGTCGTGGGCGATTACGGTGACATCGCCATAGCGGGCGAGATTTTTTGCCAAATCAAGTTTTTGATATTTACTTCGATAGGTTTTCGCGAAACCGTTTGCATACTGTTTTACCAGGTCGGAATGAAGTTTGAGCTTAACCAGTTTCTTGAGAAAAAAAAGTTTGTAGTTGAAGATGGGCGCAATCAGAAATAAAGGTAGATCTTTCATCAGGCTGGCGCGCGCATTGGCCAGCGCGATACAACCCGTAGCATGACCAACCACCGCGCAAATCCCTTCATCGGTACTCTTGACGGTACTCAGAACGTGATTGGTCGTGGTAATGGATTGTTGTAATGTCGATGGCTTTTTTTCACTCAATCCATGCCCCAGGTGATCGAAGGCGAGGGCGGTGAATCCACATTGGGACAGTCCCCGCATCAAGGGGAAAAACTGGTGGGCACCGCCACCCCAGCCGTGCACAAACACGACTGTCGGTCCTTTTCCCGTCTGGTAGGCCTGGACCTCGCCATCCCTGGTTTTCATTACAAACTGTTTGAATCCACGCGGCAGCCGAACCACCTTGGTTTTGATCGTTTTGGGAATAAACAGCATGGAGTCGATCTTGCTATTGGTCCACCCGGGAACAAACCTGCCCAACAATCCCGCCTTCTTCCGGGCGAGGAAGGAAATCATATTTCCGACGTTGGCACTACCGGGTAGCGAAGAAGATTTCTCCATTCAGTCGACACTCCTTATTATTATGGTTCTTAATATTAGCTGAAACCTGCCGGTTTGCATTGCCGGCAGCGGTAAATAAGTCACCTTGGAATATCAATAATTTGCGCTTGACCGGGTGGTTGGCAATCCCGGCTGGTTACCGGCTACAACCCGGCCGATTCACGGAAACCGGTCAAAACCCCACGGGTATTGCTTATTGGTATCCGGCAACGCTTCTCGAGTGCCTCCAGTTCGTCGGCATGCAACGCATTCAGGCGTTGCAGTACAGCCAGTAACGCCACCTGGGCCGCTTCGCTGCTGCCATCGTCAATTTTGAGCGCTAGCCCCAGGCCCTTATCCTTGAGTGCTGCGGTGTAAACGCCATCGGCTCCGGACTTGACGAGAACCCTACGACCGGTTAATTGCATGACCTCGGTACACAACCTGCCGCTGCCGGCAACCATGAAAGGATTCGCCGCAATTGCCCCGCTGATTCGCTCCAGCGCGCTACTCCTGGCAGCCGCCAGATCGTCGGGTACGGCAATCCTTGCGAACGCAGTCGCCACGGATTTCAGCGGCATCGCGATCACCGGAATTCCGCAGCCATCCCGGTTCCAGGGCAGGCGTCGCATATCGATATCGGCCATTTCACCGAGTGCGTCGAACCAGCGTTGTTGCGCGGGGTGTTCGGGTTCGATATAGCCATGACTATCCTCGTCGAGGTAACGGCAGGTGGTCAACATTCCGCTATGTTTGCCGGAACAGTTATTGTGTATTCGTCCCGGTTCAACGCGCTCGATCAGCAATGATCTGGCAGTATTGTCGTGCAGCGGCGCGTGTGCGCCACATTCCAGTGCGTTTTCATCCAGTTCGATTCGCGATAACCAGTTTTGTATCGCCACGGTATGAGCGGCTTCGGCATTGTGCGACGAGCAGGCCAGTGCCAGCTCGGTGTCGCTGAGTTGAAAGTGTTCCGCGGCACCGGACTCTACCAGCGGCAATGCCTGCAATGCCTTGATCGACGAGCGTGGGTAAACCAGCGCCTCGACGTCACCCCAGGAATGCACCAGTCGACCGCTGGGATCGCATACCGCAATCGCGCCACGATGTCGATTTTCGATGACTTCACCGCGCAGCGTATTGATCAGGATGGGATTGCTCATATGCTCCTTTCTCTTGGCCTTCCCTGGCTCGTAATTAGCGCAAACACCGCTTATCAGCAGGCGGCGACGATGCCGACTTCCACCAGCAAATCAGGACTGGCGAGCCTGGCCTCGATACAGGCGCGGGCGGGTGCATCGCCTTCAGCAACCCAGGCATCCCAGACTTCATTCATCTGCGTGAAATGGCCCATGCTCGCAATCCAGATCTGGGCCGAGAGAATTTTGCTCTTGTCGGAACCGGCCTCGGCCAGTAGGGTATCGATTTTCTGCAATACCTGCCGGGTCTGCACGGTAATATCGGCGCCGGCGTCATCGGCCACCTGGCCGGCGAGGTAAACCGTGTCACCATGAACCACGATCTGGCTCATGCGTTGGTTGGTATGATGTCGGGTGATGCTCATGTTTGATTTCTCTAGCGATTAACAGTCAGGATATTTCGTGGATACCGGGTGATGTACTCGGTGCCGGTTTCGGTTACCGCAATCGAATCGCCGCTGCGCCC
>CAZAVY010000060.1:0-18180 GCA_964488685.1 uncultured Gammaproteobacteria bacterium | reverse complement strand
GAAAATCTCCTGAGAAAACAAAGTCTTGCGCAATCATCGCGGCAGTTCATGAAATGTCCGGACTAGCTCGAATATTGATGTGAAAGACCCTGCGATTTTACTGCTGGCCACCGCGCAGATGCTGATCTGGGCTTGCCTGTATTACAGCTTTCCAGCGCTGTTGTTGCACTGGGAACAGGCCCTGGGCTGGAGCCGCGCTGATTTAACCGCCGCGATTACGCTGGCGTTATTTGTATCGGCGTTTTGTTCGCCGCTTTACGGGCGCCTGATCGATGCCGGCAAGGGCGCATTGATGATGACCGCAGCGTCGGTACTCGGGGGTTTTTGCCTGTTACTGTTGAGCCGGGTCGATTCCCTGTGGCAGTTTTACCTGGTCTGGGGAGTTATCGGTGTTTGCATGGCGGGCTGTTTATACGAACCCTGTTTTGCCTTGATTACACGGGCCCGTGGCGAGCATGCCAAGCGGGCCATCATCTTCGTCACCCTGATCGCCGGATTCGCCGGCACCATCAGTTTTCCGGTCGCGCATGGTATGACGCTGGCATTCGGTTGGCAAAATGCGGTTCTGCTGTTTGGCCTGACCGCCATACTGGTGGTGGCACCGATCATGTGGCTGGGTGCTAGCGCCATCGAACGAGCCGGTGATGCGCGGCGCGTAGCCGAAGTTGACCCTCCCACGGCGCAGCGATCGTTTCTGCATTCGCCGATTTTCTGGTGCCTGGCGCTCGGTTTTGGACTGACCGCCCTGATGCACGGGATCACCTTGCATCACCTGTTGCCGATCTTAGACGAGCGCGCTATTCATCCCGAAGTCGCCGTGGTTGCGATTTCGTTTATCGGCCCGATGCAGGTCGCCGGTCGGCTCGCGATGATGGCAGCCGAACGCCATGTATCGACTCATGTTATCGCCATTACCTGCTTCGTGTTGATGGCAATTTCAATCCTGCTATTGATCGGTGCTGCGATTACCCCGGCCTTGCTGATTGCCTTTGTGGTATTTTTTGGCGGCTCTTATGGAATGGTCAGCATTATCCGACCGGTGATCGCCCGCGAACTGCTGGGCGAGCGTCAGTTCGGTGCAAAGTCAGGTGCATTGGCGATGGTTTTTCTGACGGGTACGGCTTCGGCGCCCTTCCTGGGTTCGTTGATCTGGACCCAGGGCGGTTATGACCTGGTTTTACCGTGCTTGATGGTGCTCGCGGTGTTGGGATTGGGTTTTTATATTGCAGCACGAAATCTGGCAGATAAAAAGCAACACTAATCGTTATATCGATCAGGATAATCGTATATATTTGACCGCCTACAGACCGGGAGTTGGGCACATGCCCAGAAAGATGATCAGTCACGTGGAATCGATCCTGCGCGAGATCCGGGAACAGGGGCTATATAAAAACGAGCGCCCGCTCGAATCCCCGCAAGATGCGAAGGTACCGGCGCAGAATTGGGAAGACGATCTGATCAACCTCTGCGCCAACAATTATCTCGGACTCGCCAACCATCCCGACATGATTGCCGCCGCCCATCGTGGACTCGATAGCCACGGGTTGGGTATGGCCACGGTGCGTTTTATCTGCGGCACCCAGGATATTCACAAGGCGCTGGAACAAAAGCTGGCCGGATTTCTGAAAATGGACGATGCGATTCTGTTTTCATCCTGCTTTGATGCTAACGGCGGCGTGTTCGAAGTACTGCTTGGCGAAAATGACGCGGTAATATCGGATACCCTCAATCATGCCTCTATTATCGACGGCGCGCATCCCATCGTGCCGATCATGACGCGCGACGCGCTGCTGGCGCAAACCCTGGCGAGCCAATTGATGTGACGTGGCGTATACGTGACCGCGTTTTCGTTTCCGGTGGTGCCAAAGGGGATGGCGCGAGTGCGTACCCAGATGAGCGCCGCGCATAGCCGTGAGCAGATTGAGCTGGCAATCGATGCCTTCATCGGGGTCGGTAAACAGCTTGCGATGATTTCCTAGGAGAAGAACTATGAAAGCCCTGGTAAAAGCCTATGACAAACCCGGTCTGTGGTTGCAGGATGTGCCCAAACCCGAACCCGGCCCCGAAGATGTACTGATCAAGGTCAACGAGGTCGCGATTTGCGGCACCGACTTGCATATCTACAACTGGGACCAGTGGGCGCGCGAACACGTACCGGTACCGATGACCGTGGGTCACGAGTACATCGGCGTAATCGAAGAGGTCGGTGAACTGGTGCATTCGGTTCAGGTCGGGGACCGGGTCTCCGGCGAAGGACATATCATGTGTGGCGAGTGTCGAAATTGCCGTGCGGGTCGAGGTCATTTGTGTCGGGACACGCGCGGAGTCGGGGTAAATCGCCCCGGTGCGTTTGCCGAGTACGTTTGCATTCCGGCCGGTAACGCTTACAAAATTCCCGAGCAGATTAGCGACGATATCGGGTCGATTCTGGATCCACTGGGTAACGCGGTACATACCGCCCTGTCGTTCGACCTGGTCGGTGAGGATGTACTGATCACCGGCGCCGGGCCTATCGGCTTGATGGCAACCGCCGTCGCAAAACACGTGGGGGCGCGGCACGTGGTGATCACCGATATCAACCCAAAGCGTCTCGACATGGCCGGGCAGTTCGGCGCGACGCGAATTGTCAGGGCAGGGCAGGAGGATTTGCACGAGGTGATGGATGAACTCGGTATGCTCGAGGGCTTCGATGTCGGGCTGGAAATGTCGGGCAATGAAAACGCGCTCGCCGATTTGATCGATATCATCAATCACGGCGGCAAGATCGCACTGCTCGGAATTTATCCAAACACCCCGCAGGTAAACCTGAACCAGGCCATTTTCAAAGGTATCAGTCTGAAAGGGATATACGGGCGCGAAATGTTTGAAACCTGGCACAAGATGGTGGCGATGCTCGGTAGCGGCCTCGATGTAGGCGCGGTGATTACCGATCACATCGAATTCGAGGATTTCGAAACCGGCTTCAGCCGACTCAATGCGGGCGATGCCTGCAAGGTCGTCATGCGCCTCTAGATCCTCGTCGCCCTGCGAACTTTGGTTTTAGTGCAATCAAACGTGAAACGCATGATCGTGAAGGGTCAAGATCTCCGTTTTCGCGGTGATCATTCGCAATGGAATAACAGAGTCGCCGGGTTAATAATCGAGGATATGTGTAATGAAATTGGAAAATAGCGGAGTCCGGTTCATATTGGTGGGCATCGAGAGCACACGATTACATAGTTCGTTTACAGGGGTATCGTCAAGCTTGCCATGCTGAAGTAACCCCATCGGCTTGTGGTGCATTTCCTCGTCATGCAGGGCAAGCTCAGGGTCGCCTTTGCAGTCCTTGCGTGACCGCATTAAACGCTTCCCGTATTTCGTAACCACCGTTACCTCGGCACCCCAGGAAGTCGGATAATTCGAAGCATAGGGATCGACAATCGCCACGGAGGTCGCCTGACGTAGTGCATCGCTACGTTGACGTGCCCTGGCGTTATAAGGAGTCCAATCCCACTACGCCATCGATCAGCGCAATTGCGGCACAGTGGTAGAGTGAAAATTTTGCATGGTATTCGTTTTCAGGATTAGGGTTATCACAAACATCCATGGCAGCCTGGTAAGTCTTGATGCAAATTTCCCTGACCGGGTGTCCGCCGAGCAGTGGTTGGATTTCGAGGGCGCAATCGATGGTCGGGTGAGTGTGCCGGCATGACGGCCATGGTTTGATTGAAGTTTGCAGCAATTGCCAGGCATCCTGTCCTCCAGCTAGAACCTGTTGTGGCAGCGGGTCGACGCACATCGCGGCAAAGAAGCCCTTTTCCCCTTCCAGGATTTCAGGCGATCCTGAGAAACCATGCGATGCCAGTTCAGCAGCAAGCAGGCCCGATTCGCAGGCGCGCCCGGCATGGAGATGTTTACTCATCGCGCCGGTTTCCATGAACTGCCAGAAACCGCAGGATTGGGTGCCCGCATTACCGAGCGCATCCAGGGTTTGGCCGACATTCAAGTTGAGCAAACTAGAGGCCGCCATGGCCGACCCGAAAGGTCCACAGGTTGCAGTGTTGTGCCAGATTTTATAATGAGTGGGCCCGACTGCGGCGCCAAATCGGCACATGGCTTCGAAGCCATGCAATATCGCGCGTAATTGTTCTTCATTGCTCGATCCCAGTTTTTCGCCGAGCGCCAGGACTGCCGGAACCACGACGCAACCTGGATGGGTGACCGAGGCTCGATGCAGGTCGTCGGTTTCGGTGATATGGGTTAACGCTCCCATTAGCAGGGCTCGCCGTTTCCGATCGAGATCATCCGAACCGGCCCAGTTACGCAGGATTACACCGACCCCGGTAGTACTGCCAGCGTAAGCGCAGGCGATCGCATCGAGGGTAAGCCGGGCAGCCTGCTGCCTGTCGTGCTGCGTGATCGGTTTGTTGCGGATATAATCGATTAGGTCATGTGTCAGGCTCATCGAGGTTCCATTCCAGTCATCTGGCCAGGGTAGGGATTCGCTCCACCCATGAAAATTGCACTAGCCTGGCGCCCCATGGCATTGTTTGAATTTTTTCCCTGAATTACAGGGACAAGGTTCGTTACGGCCAATATTTTTGCCCTTATATTTGGGTATGGCGCTCACGGCGGGTTTTTTCGGAGCCATTTTTGGAGGTCGTTTATCTTCCGGGCGCACGGTCGAATTCGGCACCCAGTCAACGATCAGGTGGATGCGATCCAGATCGCTATTATTGTCTACCGCGTGCAGCGTAGCATTGTTGATTTCCCACATCTCACCTTCACCCAGCACCTTTTGTTCGCCGCCAATCGTAAACAGGATGTGGTCGTTTGTAATAATCGGGATGTGGATGCGATGGCATTTAAGCAGGCTGTACAAACCGTCGGTATGGGTATCGATTCTGCCATGACCCGCCAGCCTCGCGAACAGTGCCCGCACGATGTAGCCGTCGTTGCCGAAATATTCACCAATGAAATCAAAAATCGGTTTTAGTTCTCGCCTGAACTCGGTGTAAAGATCGTGGTAGGTAGGGTTGTAATGACGGAAGTCTTCGTCGTGGATCAGCAGCAGCGCCTGAGTCTGTTTGTGTACTTCGTAGGTATTTTCCCGCCCGGATTGATACCAGGTACGTTCTGGAATCTTTACCAGTTTACGCTTGATGAACCCGAGGTCGACATCGGGCTTCAGCAACAGGAAGTTGCGTGCCTGCCCGGATAATTTGTGAAATGAATCCTCTCGGTAGCCGATTTGAATGTTGGGAAACTCGATCGGCCTGTGATCGGATTCATCCTGTTCGCATTGATAACCGTACTTATCGATGATCAGTGATTCCTTTTCGGCAATCAGATCGCACAGCTCATTATCCAGGTACTTCGAATAGTGACTGTGCCGGGAGGCATTGATTCGGGGCATGCTGTCGAACTTTGCCTGCATCGCATCAACTTCGTCGACATCCAGCGCTTGCATGATCGAAACAAATTCCTGCTGCAGGTTTTCGAATCTACCGATGTGCAGGGCCTTGCTTTCGAGATTTCCGTGCATGCGCTGGAATTGCCATGAGTAGTATCCGAGTTCAGGTGAAGACATGTCCTCGATGCTGCCACTGGTGAGACCGACTCCGGCATTGCCATCCAGCGTATCGGGCAATATATCGATCAGTGCCTTGCGATAGTTCCTGCTTTCAGCGTCATCCGAGCACAGATTGACCAGGTTTCTGATGGTATCTTTGTAGTCCGCCTGGAAACCGTCTGAGAGGATGAAAAACAGGGGGTTGCCAACCTCACGGCGAGTGTTGAACGCATGATATCTCTTGAGATATATCAAAATGTCATATACCATGAGATATACCAGTCCCAGGGATTGCGCACCATACCGACTACCGGTTTATCGGCATCTTCGGCGGGTAACATTTTATAAGGGTAGTGATAACCGATTTGCTTCATGCCGGGAATGCAATCCGCGACAATTCTCCCCAGGGACTGGCCGCCGGTCTTATGCATGTGCACGAGCACAAATTTATCGGTAGTGATCATGTATTTCAAAATTAATGGATAGCGCAGCTGGTATTCTACGTTTTTATCTCTCGGTAACAAGGTCGTCATCCATGGTTGCCGGAAACATGATTTCGACATGCTTATACCGATTAACATGAGCTGTTTCCCCGCAACCTGATAGCAATTTGATGCATAATATAAATCCTTGCTAATATCGATATGAGTATTACAGATGGTGTATTCGAATTTTTCTACGATCCAGGTTAGTCCTGTGGGTCCGGCACTGGGAGCGGTGATTGACGGCCTTGATATTGCGAGTGGAATCAGCGACCAGCAGTTTGCTGAATTGCACCAGGCCTAAGTCGAATACGGGGTTATTTTTCTGCGGGACCAGGAGATCAGCCCGCAGCAGCACATCGATTTTGCGAAACGTTGGGGCCGGATAAATGTCAACCGATTTTTCAAGGGGGTAGAGGCCCATCCGGTTATCGCCGAGGTGCGCAAAGAGGCTGATCAAAAAGCGAATATAGGTTCTGCCTGGCACAGCGATCATTCCTACGACCAGGTTCCGGCCATGGGGTCGATTCTATATGCGCGCGAGATTCCCAGCATCGGGGGCGACACGCTGTTCGCCAGCATGTACGCCGCTTACGCGGCGCTGTCAGACGGACTCAAGCAGATGCTTTTAGCGATGAGTGCCGAACATTCCAGTCGTCATTCTTTCGGAGAGGGAACTTACGATTCGGGAGATCTCGGCAAACGGTTGGGTAATACTGCCGCTGCAACTCAGGACGCATTACATCCTGTCATTATCAGCCATCCACTGTCAGGCAGGCCGGCGTTACACGTGAACGCCGAATTCACGGTGAAGTTTGAAGGCTGGAGTAAAGCGGAGTCACAATCCCTACTCGATTATTTATACGCGCACGCACGCCAGAATGAGTACACCTGTCGCTTCAACTGGGGTAAAGATTC
The DNA here is from genome assembly GCA_964488685.1 of uncultured Gammaproteobacteria bacterium. Lineage (GTDB taxonomy): Bacteria > Pseudomonadota > Gammaproteobacteria. The sequence goes on along the minus strand of CAZAVY010000060.1, from coordinate 11,229 downwards.
GATTGCAATCTGGGATAATCGTGCGACCCTGCATTGCGCCCTCAACGACTATCACGGCGAGCGCCGGCTGATGCATCGTATCACCATTGACGGGGTTGAGTTCAAGGCCGCGGCAGCCTGAAACGACTGCCGCGAGCGGAAATTTATAGCCCGTCGTAGATCTAGTTAGCTGCTTTGATCTCGTGCATGTATACCTCTTGTTGCGGGTAGGGAATGCTGATTCCCACTTCGTCGAACTTGACTTTGATGTTCTCGAGCAGATCGGCACGCACCGCCCAGTAGTCGGCGGAATTCACCCAGGGACGCACGTTCAGATTGACGCTGCTGTCGGCCAGTTCGGCAACCGAGATTCCCGGCGCCGGATCCTTGAGAATACGATCGTCGGCTTCGATGATCGCCATCATGATGTCACGCGCCTGACCGATGTTGTCGTTGTAACCGATCCCGAATACAAGATCGATACGTCGTGTGGGCAGGGCGCTGGTGTTGGTGATGGTGCCGCCCATGATTGCGGAATTGGGAACGATGATGCGCTGGTTGTCCCCGGTATGCATCAGCGTCGCGAACAAATCGATTTCATCGACAACGCCGGAAACACCGCCCGCAGTGATGAAGTCACCGGTTTTGAAAGGGCGGAAGATGATAATCATGACCCCGGCGGCAAAATTGGACAGGGAGTCTTTTAATGCGAGACCGATAGCGAGGCCGGCAGCAGCAACTATCGCCAACAACGATGTTACATTGACACCGAGTGAATCGATAGCGGCGAGCACAACGGCGGCGATTAGCACCGCGTAGCTGATATTGCCGACAAAATCGATCAGTATCTGGTCGGAACCGGCTCGTTGCATTCCCTTTTCAATCAGGGTGATGATCTTGCGCGCAATGAATTTACCGATGACAAAGATTGCAATTGCAATCCCGATCTGGATACCCCAGTCGACGCCGTTTGTCGAAATCCAGTTTGTTATGTATTCCATGATGTCTCCTATAGACGGTTGGTATTATTTATTGTCAAGCTGCGCGATTGTCCCATTAAAACAGGTTATTTAGGAGCGATATTTTTTGCCATTCTATGGGTAACCTTTTACTATCCTTGGAGGGTCAAAGACCTTGCTCACAACAATGAGGAATCTCCATGGAGTTGCCGTTCGTAGGTGATGCCGTAAACGCGTTCGTTTCCGGTTTTCTTTCCGTTGTCGCTACCATTTTCGTGTTCACGATATGCTTCGGCCTGATTACAATCGTTGTGATGTACATTGCCGATGTCACTCAAACCAGGCAGGCAATTCGACGTAATTACCCGGTGGTCGGACGTTTTCGTTACTTCTTCGAACACCTCGGCGAGTTTTTCAGACAGTACTTTTTTTCGATGGATCGCGAAGAATTACCCTTTAACCGGGCCGAGCGATCCTGGGTGTATCGGGCCGCAAAACGTGTCGATACCACGGTCGCCTTCGGTTCAACCCGGGACCTGAAACCAGCGGGAACCAATATATTTGTCAACTGCGCCTTCCCCACGCTCGGCGCCGATGCGGTACCGCCCGGCGAGGTTACGATTGGCTCCTATGCCAGGCGACCCTATATTACGCGCGCGCTCTACCACATCTCCGGAATGAGTTATGGCGCCCTGTCTGCGCCCGCGGTTACCGCCCTGGCCAACGGTGCCAAGAAAACCGGGTGCTGGATGAATACCGGAGAAGGCGGGGTTTCACCTTTTCATCTGGCGGCGGGATGCGATCTTGTGGTTCAGATTGGAACCGCGAAGTACGGCGTGCGTGACCTGGAAGGGGACCTCAGCGACGAAAAACTTGAAGACCTTGCTGCCAACGAACAGGTTCGCATGTTTGAAATCAAGTTAAGCCAGGGCGCCAAACCGGGCAAGGGCGGCATTTTGCCCGGTGCTAAAGTGAGCCCCGAGATAGCCGAGACCCGGGGAATCCGGGCGGGTGAAGATTCGATCAGTCCGAATCGACATCCGGACATTAACTCGGTCAATGACCTGATTGACATGATTAACCGGATAAGAATTGTAACGGGACGCCCGGTAGGATTTAAAGCCGTTATCGGCGCCAGTGACTGGCTCGATGATCTGTTTGAAGAAATTAACAAGCGCGGAATTGAATCGGCGCCGGATTTTATTACTGTCGATGGTGCTGAAGGTGGTACCGGTGCCGCGCCGATGCCGCTAATTGATGAAGTAGGATTGCCCTTGCGTGAAAGTTTGCCGCTGGTTGTCGATAAACTAAACCTGCATGGCCTGCGTGACAGGGTCAAGGTAGTCGCATCCGGCAAGCTGGTACATCCAGCGAAGGTTGCCTGGGCCCTGTGCATGGGCGCTGACTTTTGTACCTCAGCGCGGGGTTTCATGTTTTCATTGGGCTGTATCCAGGCCCTGCAATGCAACAAGAACACCTGCCCAACCGGGATTACAACACATGATCTCAAACTACAACGAGGATTGGACCCGACTAACAAATCTGAACGGGTATCTAATTTTCAGGGTCAGATCGAATACGAGGTTGGAATCATCGCCCATTCCTGCGGTGTCCGGGAACCCCGACAGTTCCGACGTTTTCATTGTCGCGTGGTCCAGGACAACGGCCGCTCAATTCCACTGGATGATATTTATCCCGATCAAACACCGGTCGAACCGGTACCACTTTAAGGAGCCAATATGAAAGCCAGCGATTTATTCGTACGTTGCCTCGAAAACGAAGGCGTCGAGTATATTTTCGGAATCCCGGGTGAAGAGAACCTCGATGTGATGGATTCGATGATCGGCAGCAGTATCAAATTCATCACCACCCGTCATGAACAGGGCGCGGCGTTTATGGCTGACGTCTACGGGCGTTTAACCGGCAAGGCCGGGGTTTGCCTGGCAACGCTCGGACCCGGCGCAACCAATCTCGTAACCGGATTCGCCGATGCCAACATGGACCGTGCCCCGATAATCGGAATCGCGGGCCAGGGCGCGACCACCCGAATGCACAAGGAAAGTCACCAGGTGCTCGACCTGGTCAACCTGTTTGCGCCGATCTCCAAGTACAGTGTACAGATTCGAGAACCGGAAATCGTCGGCGAAATCGTGCGCAAGGCGTTCAAGGCGGCCGAAGCGGAAAAACCGGGAGGGAGTTTCATCGATTTTCCGGAAAATGTCGCGGCTATGCCGGTCGAAGGCAAGCATCCGCTCAAGGTGCAAAGCGCAAAACCACCCGTACCACCCGCCGATAAAATAACTCAGGCGGCTGAACTTATCTCCAACGCCAAATACCCGCTGATAATGGCTGGAAACGGCGTGGTCCGTGCCAGGGCCGATGATGCCCTGGTTAATTTTGCTGAAAAACTCAATATTCCGGTTGCAACAACCTTTATGGCCAAGGGCAGCATCCCGTTTTCGCATGATCTGTCACTGGGAACCGTTGGCCTGCAGGCGCAGGATTACATCGCCTGTGGTTTTGATCGAGCTGACGTGGTGATCTGCATCGGCTACGACATGATCGAATATCATCCGCATCTCTGGAACAAGAAAAAAACAAACAATATTATCCATATTGATATGAGTGCGGCCGAAGTCGATGAGTATTATATTCTGGAATGTGGCGTTATCGGTGATATCGGCGCGGCACTGGAGGCGATTGCCAGGGAAGCGAAACCCCAGTCTGAATCGAAGGCGCATACCCTGCGTGAAACCATCGTCGAGGAATTGACCACGCACGAAAACGATACCTCTTTTCCGATCGTTCCGCAGCGCATTATTCTCGATCTGCGCAAGGCGCTGCAACCTGAAGATATCGTGGTCTCCGATGTCGGCGCACACAAGATGTGGATGGCGCGCATGTACCAGGCGGAACGCCCCAATACCTGCATCATTTCCAACGGTTTTGCGTCGATGGGCATCGGTTTGCCGGGCGCAATCGCCGCCAAACTGGCTTATCCCGATCGAACCGCGTTGACTGTTACCGGGGATGCCGGCTTCCTGATGAATTCGCAGGAAATAGAGACCGCCTTGCGCATCGGTGTTGCCATCGTCATCCTGGTTTGGAATGACAGTAAGTATGGCTTAATCAAATGGCACCAGGATCGGCGTTTCGGTCGCGACACGCAGATTGACTTCAACAACCCGGATCTGGTCAAGTATGCAGAAAGCTTTGGCGCCAAGGGCTATAAGATCGAATCAGCCGATGATCTGTTGCCGACGCTGAGGCAGGCGATTGTCGATGACACCGTGGTCCTCATCGACTGTCCGGTTGATTATTCGGAGAATATGAAACTGACCAAAAAACTGGGTGACCTGGTGTGTCCAATCTGATCCGGCGCGTTTGCACCTAGCCGGTATGCACCCCTCTTTTTCGAGCGATCTGGGCACGCAGGATATTCTGGTAATTGCGAACCTGCCGGACATAGACGACGGGCTCGGTTCCACGGGCGAAGCCGTATTTCAAATCTCTGTAGTATTTCTTTTGCGCCAGCAAGGGGTAGTACACCCTTCAGATCAAGCCAGCTGCCGTCATTTTCGGTAACGCGCAGCCATTGTTCGATCGAATCGGAAAGCGCCTCCCATTCCGGAGAAAGGTTCCACGCCAGTGCCTGGTTTTCCTCGATAGTGAAGGCTACCTGCAGTTCCGGGTAAAAGCGTCGCTTGATATTGATCTCGTTTGAATTGGCGATGGTGCAATCGATTTCCCTGCGCCATACCTGTTCTAGCAGATCATCAACATTGGTGTCCTCGGCAGACTCCCAGGTTAGATCGGAATGTCCCTGTTGCAACTCAAACAAACGCGATTCCTGGATCGAGTCTGCTACCACTACTAGTTCGATATCGGACAGCTCATCGATGTTACGTGGGCGCTTGCCATTGTTGCGGCGGCATACAACCTGGATATCAACATCCTGGTACCCGGGCCCAAACACCAGGCCCTGATCTTCGAGAGGTGGGTAAAAAGTCATGCCGGTGGCTGCTATATGCCCTTCACCATTGGCAATCGCTGCAAGCACATCCTGATTGTTGTCGCGCAAATCAAGACGCAAACTAACCCCGAGAAACTCGGCAAACGTTTTCAGGTAGTCATAGTCGGGTCCTGCCGGGCCTTCATTATCCCGGTACAGGATGGTCGGTGATTCGCGCGAAATCACGATGAGTTCGCCAGCCTTCCTCAGATCTTCAACGCTGGAATTCTCATTGAACAAGAGCGCAAAGATCAATATCAGCAATAGCAGGCCGACCGATTTTAGCGGTTTGTCATGCGTGAGCGAATTGGGTAGCACCGTTTCCAATCGGCGCTCGACCTTCATTAACGACACCAGGATTGCTCGTTTTAAGGTTTCCTTAAGTTTTGTCGATTATTCAGCAAAACCAGCAGATCAAACATTGAGTGCCCGTAAAAACCAACCAACGGCATCAGAATGTTTTGAAAAAACAAGTAGAGACGGATGAACAGTATTTTAAGGATATCGGCAATGCGCCTGGTTAAATTTTGATTAGAGTCAGTCATCGAGGTTGTTGGTATTCGCGGGCAGCCTAATCAGGCTGATTAGTAATTGCCACTGATGCCTGCTATCTAAACCGACACTAGTTTAACTTTTTATGATGCGCAATTTACATTCGGCCGCAGCCATTAATTCGACCTCCTGTTCGAGGTCGGCCTCGGTCAGCGGGTGGCCTTCCAGCCAGTTCGCTGGAATATCGAGGACCATTTCCCGGGTATCGTCAAACCGTAATCGTATCGGGGGCAACTCGATGGGTATGCGTCCCCGGTTCAATAAGACTGCCAATCGCAGTATGCGGGTCATCAGGCTGAGTGCTTCGGAGCGGACGTAGCCGCTGTCTTCGATTAATTCAGGTTGATACCTGCGCCGATGAAAACGCACCAGGATCGACAATGCGCGCTGTTCCTGACGAGAGAATCCCGGCAGATCCATATTTTGCAACACATAACCCCCGTGTTGATGATACTGGTTGTGCGCGATCATGAGCCCGATTTCATGCAATTGCGCAGCCCAGGCCGAGAGGCGTCGCTCACGTTTGAGCAAGTTGCGTTTCCTGACCTGGTCAAACATCATCAGCGTTGTACGGCGCACCCGCTTGGCCTGGCCCAGATCGATGTGATGCCGCTTCATCAGGTCGCGTACTGTCACCGCGCGTCGATCTTCGTAAAGTACACGCCCGATCAGGTCATGCAGCACGCCTTCGCGCAGAGAGCCGTCGGAGACCCGCATGAACTCGATATCAAGGGCTTTGAAGACTGCTGTCATTACGGCAACACCACCGGCGAACACGGGTCGGCGTTGCTCGCTGAGACCATTAATTTTAAGATCTTCGAGTTTACCTGCCTGGATGATTTTATTACCGAGCTTATCCAGACCGTTGCGCGTAATACCGGTTTCACTCCAGCCATTTTCTCGCAATACGTTGTCGATAGCGCGCGCGGTGCCCGAGGTGCCGATTACGTCGACTGCGGTGAGTGATTTCAAGGTCGCAATGTAGGGCTCCAATTCCAGGTGCGCGCGTAGTATTGCACGGCGCATGCGCTTTTGATCGTATTCACCATCGGGGAAATTTCTTTCACTGCTGCTGACACAACCCATGCAAAGGCTCTTGAGGAACAAAGGATCGCTCATGTCGCCAACGATAATTTCGGTGCTGCCGCCGCCGATATCGACCACCAGGCGACGCCCTCGATCACCCTGCAGGGTTTGTGCCGCGCCGAGATAAACCAGGCGTGCCTCTTCGAAACCGGAAATGATTTCGATCGAAAAGCCCAATGCTTTTTCTGCATCGGAAATGAACTGTTTCGAATTTTTCGCTTTACGCAAAGCGTTGGTGCCAACCACGCGTACGTTGTCAGGTTTGAGGCCGCACAAGCGTTCGCCGAATCTCGCCAGGCATTCCAGCGCACGTTCACTGGCTTCCGCTGTCAGCAGGTTTTTATGATCCAGCCCGGCGGACAGTCGAACCATTTCACGTTCACGGTCGATAATGGTCAGCGCATGTTCTTCCTCGCGTGCAACCACCAGGTGGAAGCTGTTGGAGCCGAGGTCGATCGCTGCAAATTGTTCCATACTGCCTATTGGTTAAAGGAAAAAAAAGGGGGCCAAGTCTTGACTTAACATATTATTATGCTTCCTAGGCTGAGCCGCTTGCAGAGGTAGATCAAAGCTACAGTCTGTCGCTATATTTCATTGGATGTCAAATATTGGTTAAAGAAATTGTTATTAGTTAAGTCAAGACTTGACCCCTAGTTTTTCATTTTTGCGATCAACACGAATCTTTTGAGGTACACTAGCCCGAACATTTCATAAACCTGCTCGCGCCCTTGCTTGACCTTTGTTTCCTCAGGAAATTTTGCTCAGTCGGCCGGATCCATTGCTTAAGGCTAGTCGGGCCTGTAGTTTGATTTTGATTGAATTGAGTAATTTTGAATATATACTTTAAACCTGAATACTAGTCGCCCATGGTTAAATTTAAATCGGGCGTTACTATTTCCCAGAATAGGAGAATCTGAAATGAGCAAACCTATCTTGTATGGCCCCGCGTACAGCACTTACACCCGCAGTGTACGTTTGGCGTTGGAAGAAAAAGGCGTAGATTATGATCTTGTCGAAGTGGACTTTTTACAGGGACCGATGCCTGCAGAACAGGTCGAGCGTCACCCTTTTGCCAAGGTTCCGGCTTTCGCGCACCAGGGCTTCGAGCTTTACGAAGTTACCGCTATTGAACGCTATATCGACGAGGAATTTGACGGCCCATCGTTGCAGCCAGATAGCGCCAGGGGGCGTGCTCGCATGAATCAAATCATAAGTGTCATAGATAGTTATACCTACTCTTGTACGGTCGGACAGCTGGTTATCCAGCGAATCGTAATGCCGATGCTTGGCGAACAGCCGGATGAGGATGCTATTTCGGCCGCCATGCCGGAGATATCAAAATGCATGGGTGTTATTGCCGGATTATGCGCTGATAAAAAATTCCTCGTCAGCAATTATGTAACATTGGCTGATCTCCACCTGGCACCCATTTTTGATTATTTTCAAAATACCCCTGATAGTGACCCGATCTTGCAACAGAATCCGGGACTACGCAGTTGGTGGGCTGAAATGAGCCAACGTGAGAGCATCAAAAAAACTCAATTCTCTCCGGATTGAACGCTGAATATCAGGGAGAGTTATTTAGTCGACCCTGAATTGCTCAGTTTTGAAGCAGCCGCCAGTACTGCTACCGGGGACGGCCTGACGGGTTAACCGCCGTATACCAGGGTTTAATTGTGCCCGATTCCTTTTTGACGAATTTGTGTCGAGCGTCGATCATTTGACCTGGTCGGGCCGAATTGGCTAGAATCCGCCTTTTTGCGTCACTAGGGTATCGGGAGTCTGATCTAAATCCTGAAATCGGGGCGATTTATTGATAGGAAGTACGAAATATGGCACAAGCCAACATCCGTGATGACGAGGAGGCGGCATCGAGTTACCAATCAGGTTGCCTGTTCTGTGAACTGCCGGCGGATAAATTCGAGGTGTTCGATGAAAACGAGCTGTGTTTGACGCTACACGACAATTATCCCGTCTCTGAGGGTCACTGCATGATCATTCCCAGAAGGCACGTGAAAAACTACTTCGATATGAACCCGGCAGAAATCGATGCCGCCCATCGGCTCATGCATCGCTCGCGCGAGCGCTTGCAGGCCCATGACCCCAGCATTTCGGGATTTAATATCGGAACCAACGCCGGTAAAAGCGCCGGTCAATCGGTATTCCATGCGCATATACACTTTATTCCCCGACGCGATGGCGACCAGGAAGATCCCCAGGGCGGCGTGCGCAAAATCTTTCCGGAGAAAGCGAAATACCGCAAGTAAGCACATCCATACCTAAACAACAGCTTAGCCTGCTCCAACCTACACGAGGCGGTTGACAATAACTGCCGGATGCGGGAAACAAGGTACCGTAAATCTGGTCCCGAGCCGCATGAGTTATGGTAACTGATGCCTGAAATTGTGGCTTAAATTTATATGATTGCAGCAGCGGTTAACTTATAATTGATCGCCATATTAGAATCATCGATAACTAAAGAGGCGCTGTGGAATACCTGCACTCGGTTTGGCAAATCAGCATTATTGCACTACTCGCCGGTGCCATGATCGGCGCACTGGCTTATCGGCTGCTCGCGCCATCGGTAAGACAGGCCGGCAAAATCAAAACTGAACTGGACGTGGCCAGGGAGGAGCTGAACAGCTACCAGACCAGTGTCAATCAACACTTCAACAAAACCTCGGAACTGGTGAACGATTTGACGCAAAACTATGTCAAGGTTTACCAGCATCTGGCGGAGGGCGCGCAAACCCTGGGTGACAGCAAGGCTTTTACTAGTCTTCTGGAGCAACATCAGGCCAGGGTATCGATGGCTGTTGACGATGAAACAAATGTCACGGATAAGCTTACTGACGATTTGGTTGTCGATCCGGCGGTGACACAGGCAACTCCTGTGGAAACGGTAGATGAGCATGCAGGGCCATACACCGACCTGGATGCTGCGGGAACAGACCCTGCGAGTTCGGATTATGACACCGCTAAAACCAGAGCTTCGAAGTCATTAGGCACTCTCGGCGACCCGGCCGAAGCCAGGGAGGCAGTCCTTGATGTCGATGCACTCCAACAAGCTACCGAAAACGCCGATATCGAAGACCGGGCTGAAACGGGTAGTGTTGTCCCTGAGGGTGAGGAAAAAACCGAAGTTAGGACTACCGCGCATTGAGGCGTATGACAGCTTCACCAGGATCCGTTACTGGCCGTTCTCGGAAGCCAAGTGGACGCCATTCAGTGTCTACTATTTAAAAAATCAGACCTTCGAAATTAATCGTTAAATGGCCCCTACCTGATCCGAAGCGGGTTTGAAACTATTATCGGAATATGTAAATACTTCTATATATGCTGATTTTGATGCCTTGCTACCTTGAATTAGGCTTAGTCCGTTTTATACTCATGATGTACCGATTAGACCGAGGTTAGAGTTTTGGCAGAATTACAGTTGCTAGTAGATGATGTCGTCATGAAGTGCTTTCCCCTCGATAAAGATACCATTCTAATCGGGCGATCCCCGGATAATGATATTGTTATAGATGACGAGTCGGTCAGTACTGAACACGCACGAGTAGATTTGATTCCAAGCCAACTCATGGAAGGATTGGTTGATATCTTCATCGAGGACCTGGGGAGTACCAACGGGACCCTGGTAAATCATGTGCCAGTGAAGCGTCAACAATTGCAGAATTTTGACTATGTCCGTATTGCCTTTACCGACTTTAAGCTGGTTGCCGACAAGCACGCGAAACTTGCAAAAACAACGGTGATTCTTCCCGACCAGTAGTATTTGCAGATGGCTGTTAATGGAATCTCGCCATTTAGAAATAATGTTGACTTTGCGGATATCAACCCCCGCAATTCCAGGTTGAAATATGAAATAAACCCGGGATGTGAAATTAGTCGGGTTTCAATTGAAATGAATTTTTCAACCGCTTGACTCTTTTACGATTAACCCCCCCGTCACCACGCCCGACTCTGGATGCCGAGCGCAGGTGAATCATTTTTTGTCCGGAATCAAATCTGAGTTCCAGGTCATCGACAAATCTAAATATAGAAGAGGTAAAGGTAGCTGCCAGATAATCAGATTTTTCAGTATGAATGACGCCGCCCATTTCGCGAATAATGGTTTTTAGTCTGATCTGGATTGGTGTCATATCATCCGCCGAAATAACAAGCGGTTCGATATAGTGAATTGCATCCGACACGAATTCACTACAGACACAATTGGGCGTGTCAGGACAGTGCCTCAGTCGACCCTCGACTAATCCGTTTTGCTGGCCGGATTGCGACATGTAACCTAGAACGAAAAACGCGACAATCGTTAGTAGGGAAAGGGAAGTAACGGTGATTAACAGGATTTTCAAATTTTTATTCCAGTAAAGTATGTCGTTCTTGCCGGACGCTATTAACCCGGCGACGGAACAATTATTATTTTTGAAACTTTAACTCCTCCGCCCCTTATGAATTTTTATCCTCGACTCTCGCCGGGCCGATAGCTTATTTGGTTCAATGTTATACTGGTTCCTATGAAAGGCGCTACTGTACTGATATCTAATTGGTATATAGGCTCGACCCTATCGGCAGGGTGTTTGTTATACCTGAATCCGTACCTTCCAATCCATCACGACTCCGACCCTACTAAACCACTCT
>CAZAVY010000059.1:0-18589 GCA_964488685.1 uncultured Gammaproteobacteria bacterium | reverse complement strand
AAAATTCACCCGGTGCGGATTCGAAATCGCCGGGATCCGGGGTTGTCGTAAGGGGTTCGAAAATTAAACTGGTTGCTGTGCCTTCGGTTAACATGACTCGACCGCTACTGTGCTCATATACTCGCTGTAAGCCTGCGATCGACCATCCAGAGCCGAAAACACTGGCACTTTCATTGTGGATAATCACTTGACCCCTCACAGTCTCCTGCCGCCGGGATATCGGGAAATAACAATTCACATCGAGATCATAGTTATACAAACCAGTATCGATCATGGTCGCGTTAAACTGTACTGCTGGTCGGGTGGTTTTAAATTGCCCAATAATGGAGGAAGGCTCAACCCTGACCTCACTGAAAATCTCGGCACCCATATCGATCCCATCGATATTAACGCGTAGAGACATTAATTCAGGTGGCGGTGCCCTATTACCGAATCCCGAAATGATCGGCAATATGGGACGAGGTTCAGCAATGTTGCTGTTGTATTCCAATCTGATTGAACGAGATTTTTGCAGAGAGTAATACTTCGGTAGAACATACCATTCTTTCATATTGCCCGTTTCCTTATCGATTTGGCAAGCAGGGCAAAGCGGGGCATCCGGATTGGAGTCGATATGGGGGTTTCCAAGCGATGACCCATTGCCATTACCAACAGGCTCCGATTGGTTTGGCGAAGCATTCGTACTCGCGCTAGGCGCCTGCGGCACAATGCCATGCCAAGAATTACTCTTGACTACACCACCGATCGAATCGACCGTTTTACCATCGGCACTAACCAAACCTTCACCAATCTTCTCCATAACCCCGGTCTCGTGGTCCAGGGCGAAGAAATCCAGACGCGAACCCGGAGGGAAATCCTCAACGTTTGGAAAAGAGATCGGAACCGGAGTGGGGTAAGTCACACCAAAGGGTTGGATGGCAATATAGACGGACAGGTCAAAGTCTTCCGGCAATGGTCTTGGCCCCTTGGTGGGATCAGTGACCCTGGAGATATGGATATCACCGACAAACGGCAATCCCGTTGCATCATCGATGGCATGCCCGGGCGGAATCGTCAGAGTTACAGGTTCAGTGAGACTCAAGCCTTCCGTAAAACGACTACTGGTGATGATGGAGGTGGTAGCAGGGTCAACCGGGTCAGCACTGGCTATGTCCAGCGGCAACAGGAAGATAGCCGGTTCGAGTAAATTTTCGGTTCCGGCAATGATCGGAATCATTTCAGGCACGGTAGCAAATGCGCCGAGGGTCGGATCGACCACATTACCATCAACCAGCAGTCGTACATGTCCCGAGACTGGAAGGTTGTCTAAAAAGAAATCGCCGTTGGCATCGGTCAGGGTTTCGACGCCGCCCATTTCCAGCCGCACGCCGGGTAATGGCGCATCGTTACTGGTCAGAACTTGACCTCTCAGTTGGGTGACGCCGGCGGGCGGTGGCACGGTAATGGTGATGGTCTGTTGCGCCATAAAGCGACCATCGGTCGCAATGAAGGTCAGCGGGTAGCTGCCCACCTGATTCCCGTCCGGGGTAAAGGTAAACAGACCTGAATTCGAATCCAGTGTCATGTTGGTTGTGAGCGGCAGCGGAGCGACGAAGAATTCGATTTCGTCATTGTCTGGATCGGACGCGGTTAGTTGGAGTGTCAACGTTCGGCCAAGCAGCGCCGTCTGATCACCCAGGCTATTGAGGGTGGGCGTTTGCGCTGCTTCGCCAACGATATTGATCGAATAGCTTTGCGTGACTTCACCCCCATTGCCATCGCTCACCCGAATCGTAACCGGGTAATCTCCATCGTTGATCGGTGTCCAGCTAACCAGCCCGTTGCCATCGACATTCATACCCAAAGGCTTGTCATCGAAGCTGTAGGTTAGCGTGTCGCCGTTCGGATCGGTCGCCTGGATTTGATAGGTATAGGGGACATCGATCGTACCGCCGATGGTTGGGGTAGAGTTGATGACTGGTGGCAGATTAATGACTTCATTGGTCACTTGTATCGCTGTGCTTTGGTTGCCCGCGGCATCTTGCACCACGATGCTATAAACATCGCCTTCTAATCCGTTCACGGTCGCGCTAAAGGCGCCATTGGCATCCGCGAGTACCGTGAATACTCCACCGGTTCGAAGGTTTGTGATGATGATGGTTGAATTTGCCTCGACACTGCCATTTGCGCCGGTAATCGTGGTCTGACCATTGACATAGGTCCCAACATCTATCTGTCCCTCAATTGCAACGGTGGGCACAACGGTATCGAGTGTGACCTGGTGGCTGGCGTTGCCCTGATTGCTCGCGAAATCGCTTGCGCTGACAGTAATCTGGTTCACACCCTCGGCTAATGTGGTTGCTTCACTGAAATCATTGTTGGCATCAGGCGTGATACTGTTGACATTGTTATTGATATTGAGCAACAGCGATGACACGGTTTCGCTGACATTGCCCGAAACGGTTTGCTGGGGAACATTGGTTTGCAAATTGTCAACGGGGTTATCGATCACGACAACCGGTGGAGTGGTATCAACGGTGAAATCGACTTCCGCCGAATTCGAGATTTGTCCGTCGGTATCCTCTACCGTGGCGCCGATCGTTACCGCGCCTTCGGGTAGCGAACTGTTCGGCGTGCATTGTGCCGAGGTCTGGTCCGCTATACAGGTGTTTGCGAGCGTATTCGAATCCAGTGTCAGCTCTATACTATCGGTGTCGATGGTGCCGTCGCTGCTATAGTCCAACTGAATTGTTTGCCGGTCATCGTTGGTAAAACTATTGTTGGTTGGATCACTGATGCTCAAAATCGGTGGATCCACTGGATCACCCGGGCAGAACGGCCCGAAATTACTCGCCACATCCGGCGCCTGATAATTGATCGTGGCTTCGCTGCTGGTAGTAATGCTCGTCGCAGAGACGACGCCGACAATTTGTGCCTTGTAACCCAGTGTAACGGAACCATCAGAATAAATAATGGCGTTAATCCTGGCTTCGCTACTCGTTTGCAGCTTGCCGTAAGTCACCAGCAACATTTGGCTAGCATCCACCGGAACCCCGACTACGGCAGGATTCAGTTGTGCCTTGTAGCCTACCGATAATGAATCTTGAATCAATAATCTAACGGTGCCGGTACCGATCACGTTAATCCTGGCTTCACTGCTCATTGTCAGCTTTCGAATCCAGTAGTTACCCTCGCGCAGATTGAGGGTCGCTTTGTACCCCAATTTAATTTGATCAATAATGTATTCATCTTCCGGGGTATGCGAAACCGCGTCGGCGGTTAGCGTTGCTTGCGAACTGAGGGTAATTCTTTTGTAAAGGCGATCCCCATTTTGCCCAAATGTAGCCTGTGATTGCCAGCCAACTGTAATATTTGTGGTGCTGGATGAAGTGTTAAAACCAGGCAACGATTGTTGCGCGGCACTGACACCCGCAACGCAATCCTGGGTCCCGCAACTGGGTAAACCGGATCCTCCGTTTTGGGAATAATTTTGTGTGGCCAGGATATTGTCAGGGTTACCGAGTAGCCGGGCATTGTAGCCAATATGAATGCTGTCAGGAGACCCGTGGGTTTGTAGCCCATCAGGAAATGAACTGGCTAAACAGGCCGCATCCGCAGCCCAGGTGCTGGTTGCGCTGAAAATTAAAACCCAAGCGAGACCTGCCTGTTTTAATCCCATGACAAACAAGCCATAGCGACTGGTTTTATCAACGCGGTGTCCCAACGTTCGCAGCTTCATATCTTTAGTCCGTCTTCCCGTTACCGGTTTCTTGCCTTCGTTAACTCCCAGGTGCTATAGATTCGCAATCACGGTGGGAACGTCGATTATCCGCCCATTTACAGTCGTCAACCGCATGCTTGAGGGACCGCCTCCAATCGTGCTGCGCAGTTCAACTCGCGCCACCATTTCTCCGTCGGTAAATGGCGCGTAGAACGGTTCAAGTTGGGCCGTCACGGCAAAACTAACCGATGCGAGTAAAACGCTCGCACCTTGAGGCAATGTGACTTGTACGCTATCCGTGGAATTGGCAACCGTCCCGCTTAAACCGGCGCTGACCACCGTAGAGGAAGCACCAATAATGGGGGCGACTGTCAGCTCTACGGTCGAGCCCAAAGGTACGTCCGTTGCGGCAAATTCAACCGTAACCGGGTTGATGATCGACGAAGGCAGGATGACATCATTTTCACCGATGGGATTCGTGGGCACCGTGCTACCGCCAATCGTAGATATACGAATGGTCGGCAGGTTGGCCGCAAAGACTGCTTGAGGCGCTGAGGTGGCTACCACATTTGGCGTAACCGTACCGGAGAAGCTGAAAATATCCGCTTCCAGGCGAGCTCGGCCGATGCCGCCGCTGCCCCCATTTCCGCCGACACTATTTAAGCGAATCCCACCAGCACCGCCATTTATATCGATTGTTCCGTTGCCTGTCAGTGTACTGGCAATTAGTCGCACGCCACCACCGCTACCGCCGCCACCCCCAAAGTTGGTTGTCGATCCCGAAACAGATGAGGCTCCGTCGCCGCCAGATGCACTAATCGTGCCGGTTAAAGTGAGAATTCCGGACGCTGCAATTAGCAAGGCACCGCCACCACCACCACCCCTGTTACCAGTAAGGGTACTTGTGGTTCCAGACGCACCACCACCGGAACCTCCCAATAATGGTTGCAAGCTAGTCGACCCATAAATCGAAGCAACAGCAGAGGGATTTGAAACCCCCTGGTTACCAGTGGATCCATAAGATCCCCCGTTACCGGGATCATTTGGAAAAGGGCCACCAATTCCACCACCGGGGCCCTGACCGTTCCCACCGGCGCTTTGCTGTGGCAGGCCGCCGGCAAAACCACCGGCGGGATTGGAACTTACCGCTCCGCCATCGACACCGCTGATATCGAGTGTGCCATCGATTACCGCATCACCTTGTATCAATATAAAACCCGGTGTATTGGCGATATTGCTCGCGATTCGAACCGTCACACCAACTGGAATGTTCAGGGTCGTGTAATTCAGGATTCCGTCCGGCGGAAGTACTATTGTTGTATCGCTCACTGGAGCAAATGCACCATCGACACCGGTACTGCCACTGTTAAATGCATTTACGGGTGCCGCAAAAAGTAACAACACCAGGCCGAGGGCTTTCAGGCCTCCTCGTTCAAACAGATTTATAAGATTCATCATATTGCTCCTGCGTGAAATTGTGTGGTTCATCTTGTTCATTGAATATCAAATGTCAGTGGGAGACCCGATCGAGTCTGGATTGGACCGTTTATGTCATCCACAACAAGCTCCCGTTGGCCGGGGGCAGCGATCGAATCAATCGTGATCGAGACTGTAAGCAGGGTTCCTTCCGGGTTCACGGTAAATACGCCAACCGTAACCTCGTCGGCCGGCACAACCGTAACGTTCAGGGCTTCGCCTAAATTAAATCCGGATAGATCAAAATCTGTTGTGGTACTCGCTGCAACCTGGGCCGGTGTGCTCGCGTCCAGTATGGGACCGTAAATAGTTCCAACAGGGGTCGAATAAGCGTAGCTGACGGCATCACTCACAAGGACGCCTACAGGCATCGACAGCAGTTGCCCCACCAGACCATCCCCGTAAAAGACACCCACCGGGCTGGAATAATAAGCCGCATTCGAATCAATCAGCACGCCTACCGGACCGGCGGTTACGGTGTTGGGAAGGAACGGGTTGTCTTCCTGTATGACGACACCCACGGCATCAGTAAACAGGTTGCGGTGTTGCATATCCGGGAAATCTGCCAGTAATTCGTCATAAGTTTCACTGACGTAAACCGGAAACAGGTAGGAGTAAAATTTAACCGGTAGTGTGATTTGTAGATTTGTGGCGCCTTCGCTGATACCGGTTAAGGAAATATTCGCCTGTGATTGTCCTGCCAATATCGTAAAGCTGTTGGAAACCACGCTTGCTACGCCGACATCATCGACAGATATCGAGTAGGTTTCATTTTCCAGCCGAGGTTCGGAAAATATCAAAGATATAACCGATACTGCGCCACCATCATCAATGGCAATCGGGTGGGGATCGGTTGAAAGTTCTGGTCCTGGTTCGGCGACAAATATCGTTTCCTGGGCCTCACCCAGAGCAGATGTAAATCGGATTACCACCGGACCTATCGGGGCCAGGTTTGAAGCAGTTAATTCAAAAGTTACTTGTGTGGAAGATGAATTAATTGATCCAATACTGAGTTCAGTTTCGTCGGAGGTAACATCAACGCCTAACAGGTTAGTGCCGGTGGCAGTTACTGATATGGTTCGGCCAATGTTAATGAAATCGGGGTCAAGAGGTGAAATTGTAGGAGGGTTCGATTGTTCCTGGGTTATGATTCTGATGATATTACCGGCACCATCATATTCGTAATCGATGACTCGCTCGACATCAGCCTGGGTAAGGCCCGGCGCAATGGCCAGCACCAATGCAACGATCATTGGCTGGCAGGAAAGCTTGATACACTTCCTGACTATACCTCCCAAGTTACCCCATTTCTTCAATGTATTTCCCTGGCAACTATTATTGCTTGCCTTCCAATATCTGAATAGTTATCCAGTTTATGGAATACGATTCTATCGAACACCGGTTGGAATCCAATAGATCTCAATCGGATAATTGTTATATCGCTTGCGCCTAAAGGTACGGTCGCTTCGATAACATAGATGCCGAGAGAAGCATATAGCAGGTAATCTAGTTCTATCTTAATGTTGTTATTATTGTTAATTATTATTTTTCTACCGATCATTATCATGGATTCGGGGATGGAATGTCAACTTGAAAATCAATCGACATACTATTATATGCAGAAGCCCTTTACCAACTACCCGTTTTACTTCGCGTTGAATATTTCGATCAGCCAACCCGAGCCAGGAGTCAAACCACTGCCTGCCTCAAGGAATGAGGAAGACTCCACCGACTTCACCCTGTCGATGTTATCGAAAGGCGAAATCCTGCTGGTCGAAGACAACCTGGCGAATCAGAAGTTTGCGTCTTTCCTGCTGTCCAATATTTCCTTCACTTTGAATCGTCGAATTTGCCGGGATAGAGTCGTAGTTCTCTATCAATTCAGACAGCCTGTTCCGGAATGCGGCGAAAAACAGGTGATTGAACTCAAACAGCGCAGCGACCACTGATGTAGGGATCGCGCTCGCCACCAATCAATTGATTCACTCCTGGTTGTCAAGTTTCAGCAGCAATGGCTAAAAGTGCCGTATGTCACAGATTTATTGGGGTATTAGGTGCAAAGTTAAATCAGCAAACTTGCTTGACAGGAAGTATACTCTTTATACGGGACTATGCTGTCAAATATGATATACGGAGGCGTTCGTGGACAGGTTAAGACAAATAGGACAGGGGATGACTGAATACATCATCATTGTTGCGTTAATCGCAATCGCAGCGATCGCGGTATATTCGCTATTCGGTGAAACCGTGCGTAGCCAGGTCGGCGGCATGGCGCAAGATCTTGCCGGCCAATCCAATACCGGTACCGGGGACGCTGGATCATCTGCCAATGAGGCAGCATCCAAAGCCAAAAAAGATACGGGTCTTGGCAACTACACGCAGTAGTAGTTGCATGCTGCCAGCCGTTAATAATCTGGCTGGCTGGCATGAATTTGACAAGATAGATACCTGATCAGCCAATTTCGATTGTACCGCTGGCAGACCACCCGTTAAGTTTTATGCAAGCCCAGATACTCAAACGTCGGTTACAGCAACAGCAACAGGGACAGGCAATGGTTTTGTTGTTGTTGTTCAGCGTGGTTGTACTGCTGGCAGTCATCTTGCTCTATAACACCGGTCAGCTTACGCGTGAAAAGATGGAGCTGCAAAACGCTGCGGATGCGGCAGCCTACAGCGATGCTGTGCTGGCCGCGCGGGAATTGAATTTCATCGCCTACACCAACCGTGCCATGGTGGCCAATGAGGTGGCGATTGGTCAACTCACCGCTTTTGAGACCTGGGGACAACGCTACAGCGTTGCTCGATCTACGGCCAGCGCCTATCCGCCGATACCCCTCCCATTTCCACCGGGTGTATTGCCGGTCGGTTCGATCATGGCCGGATTCCTGACACCTTTCGCCGTTGTTGGTAATGCGGCGCGCCAGGTGTCGAGCACATTATCCAGGCCGTTTATAAAAGGTGCGAATGGATTGAATATTTTCCTCGGCGGTTTCCAGAATGCCTTTCGCCTGGGGACGCTCGATGCACAAGCCGAAACTACCCTCGATGTCATCGAAAAAAATGCGCCGGGTTCGGAGTTGTCGCTGTTTGGCGCAATCGAGTCGGTAGCTACGGTGGCTAACTTCCAGTACAGCTTTCTGAAATACTATAAGGCCCGGCAATCAAGCGTCCAACAGCGGGAAGGGTTACGAAAATTTGCCGGCGTGGTTAATTCCTCGGGAGACGACTGGATCAATGATCGGGGTCGAGACGACCTGATCGCAAATATATCATTTATATCTGCCGGTTTTGAAACCGCCGGCGGTTCCGAGCTGCGCTTTGTAAAAAGAGGAGGCAAGGAATTCTATAACTGGTCGTCGCTCGATACCATGCAAGGTTTTTTTGAAATTGTTCTGCCCGCCCCTTTGCCGAATCTCAAGCTACCCTTACCGCTAGGCGGTTCAAGTAAGCAGTGGCAGGTAGGTGGAAACGGGCTTCCACCGGGCCCGGCCGGCTGGAAAAGTAACGCCGGGCACTACGGTGACGCCTGGGGTGTGACCCCTGTTTCTGCAACCATGGCGAGCACCGCAACATTGCCCTTGCCACCGGCCAGTTACCAGGGTTTGGCCCCCTATACCGGAATCGATGAGAAAAATTACCCCGGCGTTTATGCCGGTCCTGCATTTGTCATCGGGGTGAAAATGAAGCAGGAAAAGATTTCCACCAGCGACAACACAAGTACGACTAACGCCGCACTCACAACCGGCCAGCTTGCGGTTAATACCTCGACCGCAGGGGGCGGGTCGCTGTTCGAAAAAGACGCGTCCGTCTACTCGCTGGCCGCAGGAGAAGCCTACTACAAACGCCCGGGCAGCAACGAAACAGCCAATCTTTTCAGCCCCTACTGGTCCGCGAGATTGACCGAGGTTGATAACACCACCAAGCAACTGGCAGTTCAGGCTCAAACCTTCAGCTGGAGCAAGTTGGTGCCATGAGCATGAAAAAACATAGTACCGGCCAGGCAATGACCGAATTTGTCGTTGCCGCCACCTTCGTCCTGGTGCCCATGCTGCTGATTTACCCGCTGCTGGGAAAGTATATCGATATGAAACACAGTACCGTGGAAGACTTGCGCTACATCGCCTTGGAAAGAACGGTGTTGTACGTACAAATTCCCCTATATTGGGTGGCACCGATCAAGAAGTAATCAGATGTGGAACGGGAAGCGACTCGCCGTCTTTTTTCGCGCACCGACCTCGAACTGCAAAGCAGTGACAATCGGGGATGGGCCGCCATCGATAGAAATACATTATGGCGTGATCACCGTGGCGGCGAATTGCTTGCGCAATACAGTAATTTCAAGCCCGACCAGGATACGGAAAAAGATACACCTTCCCTGTCATACAGCGTAATCAGGGGATTTAACCGGGGTATCGGAGCGTTTTATTCAATATTTAATAGCCTGGGTCTGGTTAGCGACCCAACCTTCTTTACCGTCGCACACAATTTAAAAGCCTATTACGAACCGTCGATTTCGGTAGACGTCAGTAATGTCGCAGGGCTCCAGGGTTTCGACAACCTGAACCTGGTGATGACCGGTAATACCGCAATCCTTGCCGATGGCTGGACTGCCCAGGGGCCTACCCAGTTTCGCAGCCGGTCGCGAGATTTCGTACCCAGCGCGCTGCTGGATAATCCTGATATGGACGCATTTATATCGGTGGCGACCTTTAAACTACCGGTGTTTGGGGTGGCCATGGCGCCGGAAGTGGGCGGCCTCGATCTGGGGCGTATTGGCACCGACCCGGCTGGCGCCGGAAAACCCGACTGTAATAAAGGCGGTAGTAAATTCAATGCTTGTGAATACTGAAATGAAACGCCTGATACGCGGATTGGTAATTGTCCTGATGTGCGCCTGGAGTTCTGCCGACGCGTTTGAATGGCCAAAATTTCCGGAGCCGCCGCAATCGACGGTGAAATGGATGCTGCAGGATTCACAGTTAAATGGCGTTCCGATGAAGGTAAAGGTTTTCAGTAGCGATGCCAGTGTCGACAAGGTGCTGGCCTACTACCGGCGTAAATGGGGTGAGGCGTCGGCACAGAACAGTTTCGATCAGTGGGAGCAGATATCGCATTTAAACAAGCGTTTCCTGCTACTGGTCCAGGTTCAAAAAGATGGCAAGGGATCCTGGGGTCGGTTAAGCGTCAGCAAACTGGAAAAATCGGCCGCTAAACCCGGCTCGGGTGTTCCTTTCATGCGCAATAGCCAAATTGTAAGCGATATGTTCGACCAGGATAATGGATGGAATGCCCGTACCACGAGTCTGGTCAACCAATATAGTCTGGTCAGCAACCGGAGTTTTTATCAGAAACACTACCTGGGTAAAGGCTGGCAAGCCTACCTGGCCCAATCGAGGAAAGCGTCAACTGTACTGGTATTTCGAAGCGGTTCGGAAAGCGTCAATATAAGCCTGTATAACGGCAATGGCATTACCAGGGTGTTGGTGAATCATATTAACCGAACCATGTTAAGCCCATGAACCAGGTAAATGCTGTTACCATCGGGTCCTCAGGCCACTGGCTCGGGTCGGTGCGCCAAAAAGGCCAGTCTATGGTTGAGTACATGGTTGTTATCGCAGCGTTGGTATTCGCATTGCATACCAGCGGGGCAATCGATGAGCTGATCGATGTTTTGAAAAAAAATTACCAGGGTTATTCGTACGCGATATCGATATCAGATTATCCGGATTAGCATCCGTCAATCGAAGCAGGCCTGATTAAAATAAGGAGAACCATTATGTCGGTCATAACCGATCTATTCCGCAACAAGGCAATTCGGCTTTTCATCATCGCCTGTGGTCTTGGAATTTTATCGGCATTTCTGGCTGTGGCCTATCTGAAGGCGAGGGAAGAGGCTCTACAACAGCAATACCTCAGTCAGCAAGCGAATGTCATTCCCGTTGTCGTTGCCAGTTCCGATATGCAGGCCGGAGATATTATCAACAATGGCAATATGTCAATTCGTCAAATTCCAGCTGAATTTGTCATGAGCGACATTATTGTGCCGGACGATTTCCATCTTGCCGAAGGTCGCAACCTGTTGCAGCCGGTTTCCAATGGCAAACCCGTGCCGTGGGCGTTTGTTGCAGGTGAAGGCTACCGGGATTTCTCCGATTCCATCAGGCCAGGCAGAAGGGCGCTAACGGTTCAGGTCGATGAGGTGAATTCGGTATCCGGCTTGATACGGCCCGGAAATAGCATTGATATTTTCGCCAGCATAGATTCAGAACTGGTCGATGAGAAAAGTGGCGAAGCCGTTTTTCCGGTCCTTGAAAACGTATCGGTGCTGGCGACGGGTCAGACCGCCAACAGCGAACCCGGCACGGTCGGTGGCGCGGATTACACCACGCTGACAATCGATGTGTCTCCCCGCGATGCCGCGATGCTGGCGACCGCTCAGGAGACCGGTAAAATTATTGCCTTGCTTCGCAATCCGGAAGATCAGGGTCGGGCCGACTTTAATTTTATTCAGTCTTCGGACCTGTATCGTCTTTCGGCAGCCGCCAACAGCGATATTCTGCTCGACAGCAACGGCAAGCCGTTGGGGCGAGTGGTTACAAAATTAGTCGATGGCAAACTCGTTAAGGTACTGGTAGACAAGGATGGAAATGAAATCGGGCAGATGAAAAACGGGGAATTGATCAGTGAGGTAGTCCGCGATGCGGACGGAAACATTCTGGGGACGGTAGTCAACGGCCAGGTCGTCGATAAAGATGGCAATGTGATCGGAAACGTTGTCGATGGCGAGGTGATCGGATTGGATGGCAACAAGCTCGCAAATGCGGTGATAGAAACGATAAGGTTCAAACCGGGAGCGGAACCGGAATCGACGGTGGTGTACGTCGATTTTATCGTTGGCGGCACGAGTAAAGACGGTGTCGCCGAAGTACAAAAAGTAGTCGTGCAATGATATGCACGGCAACAACGCAGGGGGAATGTCAATGGTGCGTATGATTTTGAGTCTGGTTCTGGCTGTATTACCGGTTACCGTATTGGCTATCGAAAAGGAGCTTTCACTTTATGTCGGAGAGGCGCGCGTTTTGCAAGTAGGCGATGTTGAACGGGTAGCAGTCGGCAACGGCAAACTGATAACCACCTCGTTACTAAAGAATGGGCAGCTGGTGATAATCGCCGAAAGCCCCGGTGTTACCACCGTTCACATCTGGGGCAAGAAAGGATGGGAACACGACATGCGCGTTACCATTGGGCTATCAGACGCGAAACAGGCCGTCGACGATATACGCAGTATGCTGAAATCGGTAAAAGCCGTATCGGTACGTGAAGTCGGTGGCAGGGTAATCATTGAAGGTGATGTCAACAAGCGTGATCTGGAGGTATTAAAAGTAATTCAAAAGGTATTTCCGAATACCATCGTGCTCGCGCGGGAAAGCAGTTTGAAGCAGGACAAAATGATATATATGAAGGTCCAGATTACCGAGTTCAGTACCAATGCGCTGGATGAACTCGGCATAGACTGGAGCAATCCTATCGATGGTCCGGCATTTGCACTTTCAAAGGATTTTATTACCAACGATTCATTTAGGGTAACCCCGGGTCTGCCGTCCTTTTCCCAGGACACAATGAGTGGTGTAGTCGGGGCATTGCCTGTCAATTCCAAATCTACTCTGGGGTATTTCGGAATAGCAACGGAAATCACCTCGCGGCTGAATTTTTTAACCAATACCGGTGATGCACTGATCCTCGCGTCACCGCGGCTGAGCGCGAGAAGTGGAGGCGAAGCAGAGTTCCTCGCCGGGGGTGAGGTTCCACTGCCAACCGTCGACAAGGACGGCCAAACCAATATCGAATTCAAAGATGTCGGCGTCAAGCTGGTTATCAAACCGGTTGCGGATGATTTTGGAAATATTACCGCCCGTATAGAAACCGAGGTC
This sequence comes from uncultured Gammaproteobacteria bacterium, assembly GCA_964488685.1. Classification (GTDB taxonomy): domain Bacteria; phylum Pseudomonadota; class Gammaproteobacteria. The sequence continues at coordinate 5,482 of CAZAVY010000059.1, read as the reverse complement.
AGCACCATTGATAAATCGGTAACCGTCAATGGCATCCCCGGATTTCTGACCCGGCGAACTAATACCGATATCAGCATGAAGCAAGGCGAAACACTGGTGTTGTCAGGTTTGATCAATTCTGAACTTGGGAAAGATATTAATAAACTAAAGGGCCTGGGCGATCTTCCGATTATCGGTTGGTTATTTCGCTCCGAGAGTTTCCGCAACAAGAGAACCGACCTGGTCATTTTTGTCACACCGACAGTGATCGATCCCAGTCACGAAATTAACAAGGAAGAAATAGCTCGCCACCAGAAGCTTATCGATAAATTTCAGGAGATAACCGGCGAGGATATTGTTGAATAATCATGTTTGATATATCAGTCAGCACAAACGATAAAAAAATCGAAGATCTTCATTGCATTCTCAATCACTGTACTGTTGGTAAGGCCCGGGATAACCTGGTACGCCTTCGAGGATGGCGGGTTTCAAAGATTCACGCAGAAATAAAACAGGATATATCGGGGGTTTTTGTCGAGGATAAAAGCGAGGGTTACGGGACACTTGTAAATGGAGATAAAATATCCTCGCGTTACGGACCGCTGAAATCAAACGATGTTATTTCAATTGGTAATTTCGAATTATGTATCGGATGGACCGGCGGGGACAATGATTCCAACCACGATGACATGATGACGACCGTGGTTGGACTTAAGAAGGATGATGCTACCGCCAACTACGAAGATATCATTCGTGAAGAAATTGCAAATTGGCGAAACTACGCCCACCAGGAACTCCTGCGCAACATGGATCTACGACGCACCGATGTTGCCGACATGGACGAGTCCGTATTGCGCGATAACGTGCGCGTCATGCTCGAAGAAATTATTGACGGCTTAAGTGAACATCTTCCCGAGCATCTGGACAAGGAAGCTTTACTTACCGAGGTTCTGCATGAAGCTGTGGGTCTGGGTCCTTTGGAGGCGTTAATAGCCGATGAGGACGTTACCGAGATCATGGTCAATCGTTTCGATGAAATTTATATTGAAAAAGCCGGGCGCCTTGAAAAAACCAGGGTTTCATTCAGCAACGATCGTGCGGTACTGCAAGCTATCGAGCGAATCGTATCCCCGCTCGGTCGTCGAATCGACGAGAGTTCGCCGATGGTTGATGGTCGATTGAAAGATGGATCCCGGGTAAATGCGATTATACCTCCGCTCGCGTTGCGTGGTCCCTGTATAACGATCAGGAAATTCTCAACCAAAAAGCTGACAGCCGATGATCTTGCGGGATTCGGCGCGCTCAATCAAGCCATGGTCAAGTTCCTGCGAATATGCGTGCAACAGAAAAGAAACATCATCATTTCGGGTGGCACCGGGTCCGGGAAAACGACACTGCTAAATGTTTTATCCAATTTTATTCCTGTCGATGAGCGCGTTGTTACGGTAGAAGACGCCGCCGAATTGCGCCTGGTCCAACCTCATGTGGTATCACTCGAATCTCGCCCGCCCAATATGGAAGGCAAAGGACAGATTACAATTCGCGACCTGGTGAGAAATTGCCTGCGAATGCGACCGGACCGTATCGTAGTCGGTGAGTGCCGCGGTGGTGAAGCGCTTGATATGTTACAGGCCATGAATACAGGCCACGATGGTTCCCTGACCACGGCGCATGCCAATTCCCCGAGAGACATGCTGTCCCGACTTGAAGTAATGGTGATGATGGCGGGCATGGATCTGCCGATCATGGCAATTCGTGAGCAGGTTGCATCGGCGGTTGATATCGTGGTGCAACAGTCACGATTTACCGATGGTAGCCGCCGGGTAACCAGCATTACGGAAATTACCGGGGTTGAAAGCGGCACCATCCAGATGCAGGAAATATTTCGATTTAAACAGGATGGATTCGACCAGAGTGGCCGGATTAAAGGTTTTTTTACCAACACGGGATACATTCCGCAGTTTTATGAAGAATTGCGTGAACGCGGGATGGATGCCGATATGAGCCTTTTTGACTAGCGCGGATTTTCGGCGATGGAGATTAATGAACTATACCTGATCGCGGCCCTGACATTTTGCTCGACCGCAAGTTTTGCGTGGTTACTGGTCGATACTATTTCTGATTTCTTAAAAGAATACCGGGATATTTTCAAGGAAAGCGCACAAGCAGACCTCGCCGACATGTTTATGTTCGTCGATCCCCATCGGTTGTTCCTGTTCAATATTCTCGGCATTGCCATCGCGCCGCTTTTCACCTGGTTGCTGAGCCATGATTTGCTCGCGGTTTTCATTTCGGTTGGCGTGATGGTGATCGTGCCCCGGCTAATTTACAATCGAATGCGTCGCAAGCGGCTCGAAAAATTCGAGAGGCAGTTACCCGATGCATTCATGATGTTATCTGGAAGCCTGCAGGCGGGCGCCAGCCTGAATATGGCACTCGAAGCACTGGTGAGCGAACAGCCGGCGCCCGTCAGCCAGGAATTCGGGCTGATGGTGAAACAGCATCGAATTGGCGTGGATTTTGATGTGGCGCTCGACAATATGGAAGCGCGTCTACCGATTCCTGATTTTCAGATTGCGATATCTGCAATCCGCATTTCACGTGAGGTTGGCGGCAATCTGGTTCAGGTAATAGAAACACTTGCGGACACCCTGAGACGAAAATCGGTAATGGAAGGAAAAATCGACAGTCTCACCGCACAGGGCAGGCTACAGGGAATCGTGATGACCGGTTTGCCGATACTACTCGGCTTGTTATTAATGAAGCTCGAGCCTGAGGCTATGGGAATGTTATTTACCACACCTGTAGGCTGGGCAACGCTGGTTATTATTGTTGTCATGGAATTTCTGGGCTACATGAGCATTCGCAAGATAACCAGTATCGATGTCTGACTGGCGCCTCAACAATGAATGAACTGTCATTTTTGTATCCGTCGGCAATAAGCACCGGCCTCAGTGTGTTTTTACTCACGATCAGTATTTGGTTACTGAATAAAATGGTACCGGAAGGTGATCGAAGCTATATGGATACCTTGCCAATGTGGTGTAAGCTGATTTGGCCGTTATTACGCATTATTGAACACTATATTACTTCCAATCTCCCAGGCCGATTGCTTGATAAGGTCGAAAAGCGGGTTCAGAAAACAGGGGTTTCCTACCTGTTGACCGCCGAGGAATTTGTTGCGCTCAAGTTTCTGGCCGCGCTGATATTTCCGGCACTTGCGTTTCTGGTCATGTCATTGCTGGGTAAAATTGAACCCATATGGATTCCGGTAGCTGTTGTATTCGGATTTTTCTTTCCGGAAATCTGGCTGTTGGATATGCGCAAGCGCCGTCAGAATGACGTCATGCGAGCCATGCCGGTGTATCTGGATTTCATATCCATGTCCGTCGAAGCCGGTCTTAACTTTATCGGCGCGCTTAATCAGGCAATGGAAAAAGGGCCTAGAGGTGCGCTTCGAAATGAGTTTGCCATCGTAATGCGCGATTTGCGCTCTGGTTTCTCAAGGGCAGATGCCTTGCAACGCATGGCTGATCGCCTTGACGTGCGCGATGTTACTACCTTCGTGCGCGCCGTCATTCAAGCTGAACGCATGGGCTCCAGCATGAAAAAGGTATTGCAGATTCAGGCTGAACAAAGGCGCAACGAGCGTTTTCAGCGCGCTGAAAAGAAAGCCATGGAAGCACCTGTCAAACTCGTGGGTCCTTTGATCATATTTATCTTCCCGGTCACATTTATTATCCTTGGCTTTCCAATCGTGATGAAATTTCTAAACGAGGGATTGCTGTGATACCGGGGAAAGTGGTGACTGACGACAATTCCTGTGTCGTATCACAAGTCTGGCGCACCGACGGTATGCGAGAGCGTATGCAAGGACTGCTGGCGTGGTCTCGTCTCGATCCGGACCAGGGAATGTGGATTGAACCCTGTTCATCGGTACACACGATGTTTATGCGATACGATCTGGATTTAATTTATTTGGATGACAAGGGCCTGGTGAAAAAAATCGTAGCAAACGTCAGGCCCTGGCGAATTTCGGGCTGTTATGATGCTCGCGCGACGTTGGAGCTGTTTCCGGGCGCGCTGGATGAAATTAATTTATCCGTAGGCCAGTCATTATTCTGGCAAGCATCATCATGATGCGAATTTGGCCGGTTTTATTTTTATCTATTATAAGTGCCTGTGCGACTGATTCACGACGTGGGGAATTGATTCAATTACACACCCAGGCACGGGATGCCTATGTGCAAAAAGACTGGCAATCCGCAGGAAAGTACTATCTGGAAATTACCAGGCAAGTCCCAACCGATGTCGATGCCTGGTACCGTCTTGGCAATATATACGCGCGACTAAATCAACCCGCAGATGCTGTTTTGGTTTATCGTGAAGCGCTGGTCAGGGAAAGAACCCACTCCCGAGCCTGGTACAACTTGTCGATTATGCATTTGAGGCAATCAGCCGCAACCCTGATCGAAATGCAGCAACAAATCAGAAAACAGGATCCCCTGTATGACGTATCTGAGAAAATGCTGTTGTCGATTTTTGAGTTGTTGGGAACCGAGCGACCCGAATCATCAGCAGGAGACAGCGGCACCGCATCGGGCAACATCGAGAATTCAATAGAATGGGAACAGATAGTGATCAAAACAAAGCCAGTTTTTGCCCCGAAACAAAAACCTCAAATTGAACGCTAATGGCTTGCCGGTCCAATACAATTTATCATCCGACAGGCTGTGATTTTCATCAACGAGGCCAGAGCATGACGGAGTTTATCGTCATAGCACCGGTTTTATTTTTATTGATATTCGGCGTAATTCAAACCGCCTTTATCTACCAGGCCAAGACCAGCTTAAATTATGCCGCATTCGAAGCGGCCAGGCTTGGAGCGCTACGTAATGCGACACCGGCTTCGCTGTATCGTGGGCTTGAACAGGGCCTGGCACCGCTGTTTACGCATGGTCCCGAAGCTGAAGAGGTCGCCAAGGCAAGACTGTTTATTCGTCAGGAAATTGCGAACGGCTTTATCAAAGTTGACCGTATCAGTCCAAGCAGCAAGGCTTTCGACGATTTTGAGACAAATATTGGCGGCACCAATCAGATTCCCAATGATCACCTGATGTTCCGTTCGTCATCGGTCAAGCTTGCTTCAGGTGTTAATATACAAGACGCTAACTTGCTAAAAATACGGGTTACCTACTGTTATCCGCTATACGTCCCGTTGATTAACAAGTTTCTTGCCAGCTTACCGAGCAGCGAAGCAGAATGCGGCCCGGGCAGCGGCCGCATGCCGATCAACGCCCAGGCAGTGATGCGAATGCATACGCCGGCATTTCGCTGAGTAGAGTAATAGGGGACACCCATTAGCCGGCCCCGGTCAATAGCCAAAACAGCTCCCTGCCAAATAATTTTAAATGCTGATTGACAGTCGTTCGAGTAAAGAATTAAAAAATTAAGGGGTCAAGTATAATATTGACGTTTGATTTTCTCCACTACTCTGGACAGC